>NZ_JANKOG010000002.1:0-533998 GCF_024656005.1 Burkholderia sp. SCN-KJ | reverse complement strand
GATGCCCCCCTCGAAGTCTCGACCGTCCGGCACACGCCCCATGCGCGCGCCGGCGTTGCCATTTACCCGCGATCGATCGAAAAACGCCCGGGGCCCGCCGCGCAAAGCGCGAGCAGGCCGCCCGAGATCGCGATGTTCTTGTAGAAATGAATCATGTTGTCGATCTGCTCGCCGCCCGACATCGTCCAGTAGTGATGGCCGATGAAGCCGGTGCCGATCGTATACAGCGCAAGCAGCAGTGCGAGCGGCCGCGTCTGGAAACCGACGAGGAGCGCGATGCCGGCGAACAGCTCCATCACGACGGCGATCGCCGCCGAAATGATCGGCGCCGGCGCGCCCTCGCTTCCCATGAACGCGATCGTGCCGGAGAAGTCGGCGATCTTTTTCCAGCCGAACATCACGAACAGGATCACGAGCAGGATCCGGGACAACAGCAGCAGCACATCGCGCTGGGACGCGAGAAACGGTTGATTCGGTGTCATGGTGTGATCAACGAAAGCGGTGCGCGAACCGCACGCACCGGATTGCCAACGAACCAGGACGGGCGGCCGCCACAGCCGCCCACCCCGCTCTGCAACAACCGGCATCGGGGCCCGCCCGATGTGCTGTGCCTCCTCTTCTTGTCAGTGTTGCCCTGCCTTTACTGCATCGTACCCGGCCTCAACGCGCCTTCGCGACGTCCTGCTCGGTCACCTTCGCGGCCGGATTGCCGAACTGGCCGGTCAGGTAGTTCGCCAGCGCGGCGATCTGCGCATCCGACAGCTCGTTGCGGAACGCGGGCATCCCGACGTCCTCGCTGCCGGCCTTGCGCTGCACGCCGTTCAGGATCACCTGCACCAGGTTCGCCGGATTCGACGCGCCCACCGTCGAGTTGTGGAACAGCGACGGGTAATAGCCGTCCGGCGTGCCCTTGCCCTGCATCTGGTGGCACGTCGCGCAGTTGCCGAGATACAGCCGCGCCGGATCGATGCCCGACGACGCCAGTGCGACGCCGCGCAGCTTCAGGCCGTCTTCCGCCGGCTTGCCCCACGACGAGCGCGACTGCTTCGCGTCGCCGTTGGCGACGGCCGGCACCGTACGGACGTACGTCGCGATCGCGCCGATGTCGGCGTCGGTCATCTTCGAGAAGCTGTGCTCGACCGCCTCGGCCATCGGACCGGCTGCCTGCGCGACACCCGGCACGCTGCCGGTACGCAGGTACTGGACGAGCTGCTGCTGCGTCCAGCCGCCGATCCCCGCGTTCGGGTCGGACGTGATGTTGTAGCCGTCCCAGCCCGCCAGCACCGAGCCCGACAGGAAGCTGCCGCCGGTTTCGTCGAGCGACTTCTCCTGCATCGCGACGCCGCGCGGCGTGTGGCACGTGCTGCAGTGCGCGAGGCCCTGCACCAGGTACGCACCGCGGTTCCACTCGGCGCTCTGCGCCGGCTTCGGCTGGTATGCGCCGTCCTTCAGGAACAGCCAGTTCCAGATCTTCAGCGGCCAGCGCATGCTCAGCAGCGCGGGGATCTCGTTCTTCGGCGGCGTCTGCTTGACCGGTTCGACACCGTGCATGAAGTACGCGTACAGCGCCTGCACGTCGTCGTCGCTGATCTTCGCGTACGACACGTACGGCATCGCCGGATACAGGTTGTCGCCGTTCTTCGACACGCCGTGGCGCACCGCGCGCTCGAAGTCGTCGAACGTCCAGTTGCCGATGCCGGTATCCGGGTCGGGCGTGATGTTGCTCGTGTAGATCTTGCCGAGCTTCGGCACCGGCATCCCGAGGCCGCCGGCGAACGGCTTGCCGCCCTTCGCGGTGTGGCAGGCCATGCAGTCGCCCGCGACCGCGAGATATTCGCCGCGCTTGACCTGCGCGGGGTCGGCCGCATCGGCCGCGCGCACGAGGCCCGGCAGCGCGAGACAGCCTGCGAGGAGGAAGGTGAGAGTAGATTTCCGCACGGTCAGACTTCCTTCTTCAGCGTGTCCGACATCCGCAGCGCCAGCGCCGCGATCGTCAGCGTCACGTTCACGGTACCGACGGTCGGCATCGTCGAGCTGCTCGAGATGAACAGGTTCGGATGGTCGAACGTGCGGCAGTCCTTGTCGACGACCGAGTCGCGCGCATCCGCGCCCATGATCGTCGCGCCCGTGATGTGGTTGTTCGGCGCGAACTCGTCGTTGAACACGACGTCCGTACCGCCCAGCACCTGCGCCGCCGTCGCATAGACCTCGCGCGTATGCACGGCGCCACGCTTCACGTAGTCGTCGATCGCATACGTGATTTCCGGGCGCGGAATGCCGATCGCGTCGGTGGCCGTCTTGCTCGGCACGATGCGGTTCTCGGGCTGCGGCAGGATTTCGTGGAAGCAGTCGAACTGCACGTAGCGCGCGGAGCGGTCGCGGATCTGCGCGTCGAGCTCGTCGGGCTTCATCAGCTTGCCGGCCTTGAAGATCTTCTGCGTCTCCTGGTTGATGCGCGACATGTTCGACAGGTGGATCTTCTTCGCGGCTTCGGTCGCGCGGAACGGGCCGTCGCGGAAACCGATCAGCGACGTCATTTCCTGCGGGCCGCGGCCCGGCCACAGCTTCTCGCTCGCGTAGAACGACACGCCCGTGCCCGGGTGGTCCATCAGGTTGCGCCCGACCATGTCGGAGCTGTTTGCGACGCCGTTCGGGAAGTCGCGGTTCGCCGACATCAGCAGGATCTTCGGCGTCTCGATGCCGTTCGCGGCCACCACGAAGTACTTGCCCTCGACGCGATGGTCGGCGCCCGTCTTGTCCTTGTAGATCGCGGCGACGATGCGCTTGTCCGGACCCGTCTCGAGCTTGTACACGACCGCGCTGTCGATCAGCTTCGCGCCGGCCTGCTCGGCCTTCTCGACGTGCACGATGCCGTTGTACATCGCGCCGATCGGGCAGATCGGCATGCAGTTGTTGTTCCCGCAACAAGTCGGCCGGCCGTCGTACGGGCGGCTGTTGCGCGCGACCGGCTCGGTCACGACGTGGAACTTCGGGTCATGGCCGTTGAGCGCGCTCTTGATCGTCTGCTCGTTGAACGACAACGGCAGCGGCGGCATCGGGTACGGCTGCTTGCGCGGCGAATACAGGTCTTCCTCGGGGCCGGGGCCCCACACGCCGAGCTCTTCCTCGGCACGCTGGTACCAATGCTCGAGGTCGTCGTACTGGATCGGCCAGTCGCGGCCGACACCGTATACGGTCTTCATCTTGAAGTCGTTCGGGATGAAGCGCCACGCCGACGCGGCCCAGTGCCACGTCGTGCCGCCCACCGCGCGGATGTACTGCGAATTGAACTTGTGCTCACCCTTCAGGACCAGGTAGTCGTTCGGCGGGCCGTATTCCGGATGCGGCGCCCACGGGCTCGACGGGTACGGCGCCATGAAGTCCGTCTTGTCGGGCTGGTTGCGGAAGCGTTCGACGATTTCCCAGCGCGGCATGCGCGGGCCTGCCTCGAGCAGGATCACCGACTTGCCGGCCATCGCGAGCTGGTGCGCGACGATCGCGCCCGCGACACCGGACCCGACGACCACGACGTCGGCCTTTTGCGTATCGGTATCGGCCATCAGCCTTGCCTCTCGATCGGTTTTTCGGCCCAGAAGCCGGGTTTATTCGGGCAATACGAAGGAATCACGAGCGTATCGGACACGACGCTGAACATTAATGCTTCTTCGTAGGTAATTACGACGTTGTCGACGATGCCGAGATACCAGGCTTCGAGAATCGACAGCGCGGACGTTTGCTGATCGGGAGTCAACGAACCGGACGCGAGTGCGCCGGCGAGTTGCGACAGACCGTCGGCCGTCTTGAACGAGCCCTTCTGCAAGGCCTGCAGGAAGCGTTCGCCGAGCACGCGGCTCAGCCCTTTCTTGCCTGTCAGTGCTTCGGAGAGCGTCATGAACGTATCGAGCGGCGCGGTGCCGGGATTATCGGCCAGGGCCCGCAACGCCAGCAAGCCGGTGAGGCCCGCCGCCGTCAGCGCCAGTGCGCCCTGCAGCCATTGACGCCGCGTGATGCCGGATGCGGCTGCGTCGCAATCGCGACGCGAGTGGGGGGTGTTGTCGTTGTGCATGTTTCCTTCTCTCGAACACCGGATTCGGGAAAACCACGCTTGATATTTCTCAAAATTTCGCGCGGCCCTGAAATGTACGCGCTCAATTCGGATTGGACAATGCTTTTATAGTCCATTTAATGTTCCGCAATCCGAGACAATCGACATTTCGCGGCATCTTTGTGTCGTCGACGCGACAATTCCGTATCGGGATGCCGGCGTGTCGCAACCCGGCGACACGCCGCTTCCCGTCATCCGCTCGCATGCCCGTCGGTTAGAATCGCGTGCAATCAAACAGAAAGCTTCCCTCCGAGGGCATCGAGCGATGAAGCAGTACGACAAGCACAACAACACACATTCAACCCATCACACCACATGGCTGCTCTGGCGCATCGGCGCCGTCGCGGCGCTCGGCGGCGCCGCCGCACTGTCGCTGCATGCGGGCGCGGCACGCACCGTGAGCGTGTCGCCGCAAGGCACGGTCACCGAAGTCCGGCAGAGCGTCGTCAAGTTCGACGAACCGATGGTCGCGTTCGGCTCGGCATCCGCGCCGAGTCCCGCGCGCATGACCTGCAACGATTCCACCGCCGCACGCGGCCAGGGGCACTGGCTCGACGACAAGACGTGGGTCTACGATTTCGAGAACGACCTGCCGCCGGGCGTGCGCTGCTCGGTCGCGCTCAACGACACGCTGCGTTCGGTCTCCGGCAATGCGGTCAGCGGCCCGCGCCGCTTCACGTTTCAAACCGGCGGCCCGTTCCCGGTGACGGTGCGCCCCGGCTCGCGCGAGATCGAGGAGCGCCAGGTCTTCGTGCTGAAGCTGAACGGACCGGCCGAGCCACGCTCCGCGCTCGCGAACATCTGGTGCGAAGCGGCCGGCATCGGCAACCGCATCCCCGTCACGGCCGCCGACGACGATGCGCGCAACGCGCTGCTCGATCACTTCGGGCTGAAGAAGGACGCCGCGCGCGTGCTGACGCTGTCGTGCGCGCAGGCGCTGCCCGCGAGCGCGAAGATGCAGCTCGTCTACGGCAAGGGCGTCGCGAGCCCGAGCGGCATCGCGAACGACACCGAGCGCCGCTTCGACTTCACGGTGCGTGCGCCGTTCGCCGCGAGCTTCTCGTGCGAGCGCGAGAACGCGAAGGCGCCCTGCACGCCGCTGCGTCCGCTGACGCTGTCGTTCAATGCGCCGATCTCGCGCAAGAACGCCGAGGCGATCAGGCTGAGCGGTCCTGACGGTTCGCTTTCGCCGACCTTCGCGGCCGACGACCACAGCGACGAAGTGACGACCGTCACGTTCAACCCGCCGCTGCCCGCGCAGGCGAACCTGACGATCGAGCTGCCGTCCGGCCTGCGCGACGTGACCGACCGCACGCTCTCGAACGCCGACCTGTTCCCGCTCGCGACGCGCACCGCACCGATGCCGCCGCTCGCGAAATTCTCGTCGGGCACGTTCGGGATCGTCGAGCGCTTCGCCGAACCCGATACGCCGGCACTCGTGCCCGTCACGCTGCGCAACGTCGAGGCCGACCTGCGCATCGCGGGCCTCAACACGAGCGGCGCGCAATTCTCGAACCTGAAGGTCGACGACGACACCGCGATCCGTCAATGGATGCGCACCGTCGAGCGCTTCGACAACTGGTCGATGACGGCCGGCACGATCGACGAACGCGTCCCGGGCCTGCTGCGGCGCAAGGGCCAGCACCCCGTCTACGTGCCGCTCCAGGCCGGCGAGAAGATGCCCGCGCCGCAGAACCGCCGCATCGACGTGCGCTCGCTGTCGCTGCTCGCCGGCGAACCGGGTGCGCAGGCGCTGGCGCTGCCGAAGGCCGACCCGAAGGCGCTGCGTCCGTTCGAGGTCGTCGGCGTGCCGATCGACAAGCCCGGCTTCTACGTGCTCGAACTCGCGTCGCCCGCGCTCGGCCGCTCGCTGCTCGCGAAGCCGTCGAGCATGTACGTGCGCACCACCGTGCTCGTCACGAATCTCGGCGTGCACCTGAAACAGGGCCGCGAGAACAACCTCGTGTGGGTCACGACGCTCGACAAGGGCAAGCCCGTGCCGAACGCGCAGATCCGCGTGTCGGACTGCAATGGCGACGAAATCGCGTCGGGCAAGACCGATGCGCAAGGCCTGCTGAAGATCGACGGCCCGTTCGAGCCGAAACACGAATGCAGCCAGGCGGAACGCTTCGACGACTACTTCGTGTCGGCACGCGTCGACGATCCGAAGACGGGCCGCGACATGGCGTTCGTCAGCTCGAACTGGAACCGCGGGATCGAATCGTGGCGCTTCAACGTGCCGACCGACACCGACAGCGCGCCGACCGTGCGCGCGCATACCGTGTTCGACCGCACGCTGCTGCGGGCCGGCGAAACCGTGTCGATGAAGCACTTCCTGCGCACCGAGACGCTGCAGAGCCTCGCGTTCCCGGCGCACTACCCGACACGCGTGACGATCCGCCATCTCGGCTCGGACCAGACCTACAAGCTGCCGCTCACGTGGTCGGCCGACCATAGCGCGGACACGCAGTTCACGCTGCCGCCCGCGGCGAAGCTCGGCGAATACAGCGTGTCGCTCGATGGCGGCCCGGACGATGCGCCGACCGCCAGCTACTACAGCGGCAGCTTCCGCGTCGAGGCGTTCCGCCTGCCGGTGCTCAAGGGGACGATCGGCGCGCGCGACGCGCAGAAGAGCCCGCTCGTCGCGGCCAAGGAAGCGCCGCTCGCGGTGCAGATCGACTACGTGTCGGGCGGCGGCGCATCGAACCTGCCCGTGCAGGTGTCGGCGCTGATGAAGTGGGCGTCGCCGCCGTTCGCGGACCGCTTCGAGGACTTCAGCTTCACGCCCTATCGTCCTGAGCGCAGCGACGGCAACGCCGACGACGATGCGCAGGACGGCGACAGCACATCGGCCGCGAACAACGATCCCGACGCGACGAAGCTGATCGCGGACAAGCTGCCGCTCACGCTCGACCGCAACGGCGCGGGTTCCGTCACGCTCAAGGGCCTGCCCGACGTCGACGCGCCGAAGCGCATCGCGCTCGAGGCGACGTTCGCGGACCCGAACGGCGAAGTGCAGACGATCCGCGGCGACACGATCCTGTGGCCGGCCGCGGTGGTGGCCGGCATCAAGGCCGGCCGCTGGGTGTCGGTCGGCCAGCGCGTGCCGGTGCAGGCGCTCGCGGTCGACCTGCAGGGCAAGCCGCGTGCCTCGGTGTCGATCGAGATCAAGGGCGTCGCGCACATCACGACGACGTCGCGCAAGCGGATGGTCGGCGGCTTCTATGCTTACGACAACAAGAGCGATACGCGCGACCTCGGCGTGCTGTGCTCGGGCAAGACCGACGACAAGGGCCGCATGGCCTGCGACGCGACGCTCGAACAGGCCGGCAACGTCCAGTTGATCGCGGTCGCGAAGGACGGCGACGGCCGCACGTCGAATGCGTCGACGTCCGTCTGGGTCACGCGCGAGGACCAACTCTGGTTCGGCGGCGACAACACCGACCGGATCGACGTGATCCCGGAGAAGACGTCCTACGAACCGGGCGAAACGGCCCGCTTCCAGGTACGCATGCCGTTCCGCTACGCGAGCGCGCTCGTCGCGGTCGAACGCGGCGGCGTGATGGAAACGCACGTCGTCGAGCTGAACGGCAAGAACCCGACCGTCGACCTGAAGGTCGGCGAATCGTGGGGGCCGAACGTCTACGTGTCGGTGCTCGCGTTGCGCGGCCGGATTCGCGAAGTGCCGTGGTACTCGTTCTTCACGTGGGGCTGGAAGGCGCCGGTCGAATGGGCCCGCGCGTTCTGGCGCGAGGGCCGTTACCATGAAGCGCCGACCGCGTTCGTCGACCTGTCGAAGCCCGCGTTCCGCTATGGCCTCGGCGAGATCAAGGTCGGCACCGGCGTGCATCGTCTCGGCGTGACCGTGACGACCGACGCGACGCGCTACACGGTGCGCGGCAAGGCGCAGGCGCACGTGAAGGTCACGCTGCCGAACGGGCAGCCCGCGCCGGCCGGCACGCAGATCGCGGTCGCGGCCGTCGACGAGGCGCTGCTCGAGCTGATGCCCAACAACAGCTGGGACCTGCTCGACGCGATGCTGCAGCGACGCGCGTACGGCGTCGAGACGGCCACCGCGCAGATGGAAATCGTCGGCCGCCGCCACTTCGGCCGCAAGGCGGTGCCGGCCGGCGGCGGCGGCGGCAGCGCGCCGACGCGCGAGTTGTTCGACACGCTGCTGTTGTGGAATCCGCGCGTGACGCTCGACGCGAACGGCAGCGCGACCGTCGAGGTGCCGCTGAACGATGCGCTCACGCGCTTCCGGATCGTCGCGATCGCGGCGGTCGGCCCCGACCGCTTCGGCACCGGCAGCACATCGATCCGCAGCACGCAGGACCTGCAGCTGATCTCCGGCCTGCCGCCGCTCGTGCGCGAAGGCGATGCGTTCCGCGCGCAGGTCACGCTGCGTAACACGACCGACCGCGCGATGCAGGTCGTCGTGACGCCGCGCGTGACGGGCCTCGACGTCGCGCCGCAAACCGTGTCGCTCGCGGCCAACGCGGCGGCCGAGGTCGCGTGGACGATCACCGTGCCCGAGCAGGCGCTCGACGCGGCCGGCGCGCTGAACTGGCGCATCGAGGCGGCCGAGCAAGGCGGCAAGCGCGCGTCCGACGCGCTGGCCGTCGCGCAGAAGGTCGTGCCGGCTCTCCCGGTCACCGTGCAGCAGGCCACGCTCACGCAGGTCGACGGCACGCTGACGCTGCCCGTGTCCGCCCCGGCCGGCGCCGTCAACAACGCGCAGGGCGCGCCGCGCGGCGGCATCGCCGTGTCGCTGCAGTCGAAGCTCGCCGACGGCCTGCCCGGCGTGCGGCGCTGGTTCGAGCGCTATCCGTACCGCTGCCTCGAACAGCAGACGTCGCGCGCGGTCGGCCTGCACGACGTCGCGCAATGGCAGGCGCTGGTGGCGCGCATGCCCGTCTACCTCGACAGCGACGGACTCGCGAACTACTTCCCGCCGTCTTCCGACGATGCGCACTATGGCAGCCCGACGCTGTCGTCGTATCTGCTCGTGGTCGCCGACGAGGCCGGCCGCCTCGACCCGCGCTTCGCGCTGCCGGAAGACCTGCGCACGCAGCTCGAGGCCGGGCTCGCGCGTTTCGTCGACGGCCGCATCGAGCGCAACGCATGGGCCCCGCGCCAGGATCGCGACCTGCGCAAGCTCGCCGCGATCGAGGCGCTGTCGCGTTACGGTGCAGCCCAGGGCCGCATGCTCGGTTCGATCGAGATCGCGCCGAACCAGTGGCCGACGTCGGCGGTGATCGACTATCACGCGATCCTCACGCGCGTGAAGGACATCCCTCAGCGCGACGAGAAACGCGCGCAGGTCGAGCAGATCCTGCGGGCGCGCCTCACGTACCAGGGCACGCAGCTCGTGTTCTCGACCGCGCGCGACGACGACCTCTGGTGGCTGATGACGAGCAACGAGACCAACGCCGCGCGTCTCGCGCTGGAATTCGCGGGCGACCCGGCGTGGAAGGACGAGATGCCGCGCGTGGCGACCGGCCTGCTCGCGCTGCAACGCCAGGGCGCATGGCAGACGACGACGTCGAACGCACTCGGCCAGCTCGCGATCGAGCGCTTCTCGCGCACCTACGAGAGCACGCCGGTGGCCGGCACGACGAAGGTCGCGCTCGGCGGCAACGAGCGCGCGATTTCGTGGTCGCAGGCGCCCTCGACCGCGCCCGCCGACACGCCCGCCTCGGCCACTCCCGCGACCCGCGCCGCCGCCGCGCGCAGCGTGCTGATGCCGTGGCCGCGTGCGGCCCAGGCGCCGGCCACGCTGTCCGTCACGCAGGACGGCACGGGCCGCCCGTGGGCGACCGTCGAAAGCCTCGCGGCCGTGCCGCTGCGCGCGCCGTTCGCGGCCGGCTACCGGATCACGAAGACCGTCACGCCCGTGTCGCCCGCCGTCAAGGGCGTGCTGACGCGCGGCGACGTCGTGCGCGTGCATCTCGACATCGACGCGCAGAGCGACATGACGTGGGTCGTCGTCAACGATCCGATTCCGTCGGGCGCGACGATCCTCGGCTCCGGCCTCGGCCGCGATTCGGAAGCCGCGACGCAGGGCGAGAAATCCCCGGACGGCGCATGGCCGGCGTTCATCGAACGCGATTTCGACGGCTACCGCGCGTATTACGACTATCTGCCGAAGGGCAAGCTCTCGGTCGAGTACACGGTGCGGCTGAACAGCGTCGGCACCTTCGGGCTGCCGCCGACGCGCGTCGAGGCGTTGTACGCACCGTCCGTGTACGGCCTGTGGCCGAACCCGCCGATGACCGTGAAGCCGGCCGACGCGGGCAAGTAACGGGTACGCGATGATCGATCATGGATTGCCGCGGCCGGTGCGCTTCGCCGGCCGCGTTTTCGTCGCCGTCGTGCTGGCCGCGCCGCTCGTCGCGCACGCGCTGCCCGGCTATGACGACGTGCGCCGCAACTGGCGCAGTTCCGACTGGGTGCTGCTCGCGCGCGACGGCACGCCGCTGCAGCGCACGCGCGTCGACCTCGCCGAGCGGCGCGGCGACTGGGTGTCGCTCGCCGACGTGTCGCCCGCGTTCCGCGAGGCGATCGTCGTGTCCGAGGACAAGCGTTTCTACGAACACAGCGGCGTCGACTGGCGCGGGATCGCCGGTGCGGCATGGGGCAACCTGTGGAACCAGCGCACGCGCGGCGCGTCGACCGTGACGATGCAGCTCGCCGGGCTCCTCAATGACGAACCGCGCCGCTCGGGCCAGCGCTCGCTGCCGCAGAAGGCCACGCAGGCGATGAACGCGCTGCTGCTCGAACGCGGCTGGCGCAAGGACCAGATCCTCGAGGCCTACCTGAATCTCGTGCCGTTCCGCGGCGAGACGGTCGGGCTCGCCGCGCTGTCGCAGGTGCTGTTCGGCAAGGCGCCGTCCGGCCTCGACGCACGTGAAGCCGCGATCGCGGCAGCGCTGGTGCGCGCGCCCAACGCGGCGAGCGCGAAGGTCGCCGAGCGTGCGTGCCGGATCCTGCGCGACATGCATGCGGAGCAGGCCTGCGCGTCGCTCGACGGCTACGTGCAGCTCGTGATCGCGCGCCCGGCCAATGCCGTGCGCAACGACCTGACGGCGGACGGCGTCGCCCTCGCCCCGCACTTCGCGCGCCGCATCGCGGCCGAGGTCAGGCCCGCGGCCGGCGCGCAGGTGCGCACGACGCTCGATGCGCCGCTGCAGCGCTTCGCGCGCGACACGCTCACACGCGCGCTGACCGAGCTCAACGCGCCCGCGCACCGGCGCAACGTGCAGGACGGCGCGGTCGTCGTGATCGACAACGCGACCGGCGAGATTCGCGCGTGGGTCGGTTCGTCGGGCGCGTTGTCGAGCGCACGCGACGTCGACGCCGTGCTCGCGCCGCGCCAGGCCGGCTCGACGCTCAAGCCGTTCCTCTATGCGCAGGCGATCGACGAGAAGCGGCTGACGGCCGCGTCGCTGCTCGACGACGCGCCGATCAACCTCGCGGCCGGCGGCGGCCTCTACATTCCGCAGAACTACGACAAGGATTTCAAGGGCTGGGTGAGCGTGCGCAGCGCGCTCGGCGGCTCGCTGAACGTGCCGGCCGTGCGCACGCTCGTGCTCGTCACGCCGCATCGTTTCGCGCGCACGCTGACCGCGCTCGGCCTGCCGCTCGCGCAGGAAGGCGACTACTACGGCTTCAGCCTCGCGCTCGGCAGCGCGGACGTCACGCTGCTGTCGCTGACCAATGCGTATCGCGCGCTCGCGAACGGCGGCGTCGCGCGCAAGGTCGTCGACCTGCCTGCACTGTCGCCCGCTGCCGGCGCATCGGCACCGGGGCGTGCGGACAACGGCACGCGCGTGTTCAGCGAAGCGGCCAGCTTCGTCGTCACCGACATCCTCGCCGACAACAACGCGCGCGTGCGCACGTTCGGCTTCGACAACCCGCTCGCGACGCGCTTCTTCTCGGCGGTAAAGACCGGCACGAGCAAGGACATGCGCGACAACTGGACGGTCGGCTTCACGTCGCGCTATACGGTCGGCGTGTGGGTCGGCAATGCGGACGGCTCGCCGATGTGGGATGTATCGGGGGTCACGGGCGCGTCGCCGGTGTGGTCGGCCGTCGTCGGCTACCTGCACCGCGACCTGCCGAGCCGTGCGCCGCGTCCGCCGGCCGGCGTCGAAACGCGCCGCATCACGTTCGAGCGCGACGTCGAGCCGTCGCGCAACGAGTGGTTCGTCGCGGGCACGGCGCTCGACACGATCCGGCTCGCCGCGCCCGTCACGCCGGGCAAGGACGGCGCGCGCGCGCCGCTGACGATCGGTGCGCCGACCGACGGCACGATCTTCGCGATCGATCCGGACATTCCGCCGAAGAATCAGCGGATCTGGTTCGAGCGATCTTCCGGGCATGCCGCACGGTTCGCGTGGCGGCTCGACGACAAGGTGATCGGGCATGCCGACCGCATCGCGTGGATGCCGTGGCCCGGGCGGCACCGGCTGGAACTCGTCGACGCGCGCGGCAACGTGGCAAATGCGATCGGCTTCGAGGTGCGCGGCGCGTTCGCGAAACCGGCCGCGCGCAAGCCGTAACGGGCGCCAGCCATGCCGGACGCCGCAGGCCGCGGCGAACAAACGGGCCAGCAACCCCGCGATCGGAGACCTAGAATACGAACAGCGCGCCGAAGCGTCGGCGCGCGCCGGTTGCCCTGCCGCGCTCACTCTTCCGATCCGCCCGCGACCATGAACCTTCGCCATCCGCGCTTCCTTCGCCCCGCGCTGGGCACGCTGTGCGTCGCGGCCGTCGCGACGCTTGCCGGCTGCAACGGCGACGCCTGCTTCGGCGTCGACGTCTGCTTCAACAACGCCAACACGCAAACCGTCGCGCTGTCCGGCACGGCCGCCACGGGCTCCGCGCTCGCGAGCGCATCGGTGACGGTCAGCTGCGCGCAAGGCTCGGCGACGACGCTGACCGACGGCGGCGGCAACTACCGCGTGACGGTCAACGCCGTGCTGCCGTGCGTGATCACCGTCGCGTCGAGCGGCACGAGCCTGCATTCGCTCGCCTACGCGGGCGGCACCTTCAACACGACGCCCGAGACCGAGCTGATGCTCGTCTATCTCGCCGCGCAGCTCGGCACGAACACGGCCGGGCTGATCGGCAATTTCCAGGGGAATGCGCACTTCCAGCAGGTGATGGGCAGCCCGAACACGGTGCAGGCCGCGCAATCGGCGGTCGTGACGAATCTGCAGCAGCGCTATGCGGTCACGCTGTCGGCGCCGGCCTTCCTGACGACACCGTTCGTGGTCGGCCAACCGGGCGTCGACAGCGACCTCGCCGCGCTCGCCAATGCCGGCGCGATCGATTCGAACGGCATGCCGGATCCGGTTGCGGTTTCGCTGCTGGCGCAGGCGGGCGCGGCACACCCGCTGTAAGCGGCAGGCGTGCCGCTGTCGCCCCCGTCTACCCGGCTTACGCGGCTTCCCCGCTCCCGCAAGCCACCCTCGCCGCCTGCTGCTGCGTGAGGTAGCGCAGCAGCTTCGTCACCATCCACACGACGATGAACGACAGCGCGACGAAGAACACCGCGAGCGGCGTCAGCACGTGAATCGATACGAAACCGGCCAGCCCCATCATCGCGGACGACACGAGCAGCAGCGCGCACCCGAGGATCGCGCTCGTCAGCCCCGCGATATGCGGAAACAGCGAATTGCCCTTCGCCATCAGCGTCGGATACATCGCGCCCGCGCAGAAGCCCATCACGAGCACCGGCGTCGCGAGCGTCCACACGCGCAGCCCGACGGTCAGCGCCAGCACCAGCATCGCGACCGCCGCGCCCGCCATCACGCGTGCGCCGATGCGCAACCGCTGCTCGGCGCTCGGCAGCCCGCGCCCGTGAATCCGGTTCGACAGCCCGCCGAGGAAATACATCAGTCCGATCCCGAGCGCGAGATAGCCGAAGAAGGTCGGCGGCTTGTGCAGCGTGGTCTGCACCATGAACGGCCCGACGATGTTGAACACCAGCAGGATGCTGTAGCACAGCCCCTGCGCGAGGAAGCAGCTCTGGAACACCGGGCTCGCGAGCACCTTGCCCGCGTTCGCCATCAGCGTGCGCGGCTCGAGATGGACCGGCTTCGGCAAGGTCTCGCGATAGCGCCACAGCAGCGCCCACATCACCAGCGAATACACCAGCAGGAACACCAGGCACGCGCGCCAGCCGAACCATTCCTGCAGGTGCGCGCCGATCACCGGCGCGATGATCGGCGCGAGCCCCCACGCGATCGACATATAGGTAAACGCATGCATCAGCGCCTGGCCCGAGAACGAGTCGGTGATGATCGCCTTCGCAAGCAGGTTCGTGGTCGCGATCCCGAAGCCCTGCAGGCAGCGCGCCAGCACGAACGTCTCCAGGTTCGGCGCGCCGAGCGACAGCAGGCAGCCGATCGTGTAGACGACGAGCCCGAATGCGAGCACGCGCTTGCGCCCGTATGCATCGGCAACCGGGCCGAAGATCAGCTGGCCGAGCGCATAAGCGGCCATGTAGCCGGAGACGCTCGACTGGATCGCCTGCGGCGTGGTCGCGAACGAACGCGCCATGTCGGGCAGCGCAGGCACGTAGATGTCGATCGCGAGCTGGCCGGCTGAGGCGAACAGGCAAATCAGGAACAGCAGGAAGCGCGGCGAGTTCGATTCGCGCGCGGGAGTGAGCGAGGCGTTCATGACAACCGGGAAAGTTCGGACGGCGGCGACACGCGCCATGCTGTTCGAAGTCGAACAACGGTGCGCGGCGAAGCGCATATTGTGCCTGTTGTTGCGCAACGCGACAGGAATCCCCTGGCGTGGGCGCGGTTGAATGCGGATTGCGTCAGGTTTCGAAACGCGTTACACGCCCCGCTTGCCGATCATGGCGAGCCGGTCCGGCGGCCGGCACGGCCACGGTTTTGATCCATATTTCGTTTTTGTTTGCGGCGCCACTCGCCTGCCTGCGCGCATCCGCGGCTCGCCGCGCCCCTCCGTACTTTCCACCGATTGACACACCTCCCGGCGTTCCCCCTATACTCCTCGCAGCGCCAATAAATTGTTGAACAATCCAGCATGAAAATTGGCGCCTGACCGGCCACCACAAAGGATTCCAGCCGGATCTCCGAATCTGCAAATTTCCCCGAGAGCACCGCGTCATGTCGAACTATCCCGCCGCCTACCAGGTCACCAAGGGTTCCGTCCTGAACGTCGACAAAGCCTTTTATTCCGCGATCGCCCAGCGCCAGGACGCGCGCGAACGGATCGCGTCGCACGTCGTGCCGATCCGCAGCGGCTTCGCATGGACGGTGCCGGCAGGTCACGTGTTCCGGATCGTCACGCTCGAAGGCCCGCAAGTCGCCGACTTCAACATCTGGAACCTGCACAATCCGCGCGAGCGCATGTGGGCGTCGCGCACACGTCAGCTGCAAGCCGCGCACGTGACGACGTTCGACCGGCTCTGGTCGACGCTGCCGTACCTGCGGCCGATGGTCACGATCACCGACGACACGCTCGCCGGCTATGGCGTCGACGGCGACGGCGGCCGCGTGCACGACCTGCTCGGCACGCGCTGCGACCCGTACGTGAACAAGCTGCTGACTGGCGAGGACTTTCATTTCCACTGTCATTCGAACCTCGTGCGGGCGGTCGCGCCGTACGGGCTGACCGAATTCGACGTGCACGACGTGCTCAACGTGTTCCAGTGCACCGGCCTGAACGACGACGACAAGTACTTCATGAAGGCCTGTCCCGCGCAGCCGGGCGACTACCTCGAGTTCTTCGCGGAAATCGACGTGCTGTGCGCGATGTCCACGTGTCCGGGCGGCGACCTGTCGGTGCCGATGTGGGGCCCCGACGCACGCGACCCGATCGACGTGTGCCGGCCGCTCGGCGTCGAGGTATACCGGCTCGACCCGAGCCTGCTCGAAGGCTGGTCGCAGCCGCCCGTCGCGCCCTACCGCGGCCAGCACGGAATGCAGCCGCCGCAGGCCGACTGGCAGCACGACGAGACGGCGTAACGCGGTCCGGAGCCCGTAGAATGGCGAAACGCCGCCGGCCGGCCACGCCGGCGGCGCACGACCAGGAGAGGAGCGAACGAACGGAATGGCAAGCGAAAAAGCGAGAGGACAGTCGGTCGCCGACCGGATCAGCCATCAACTGCGGGAACACATCATCAGCGGCAAGCTGCCGCCCGGCACCGCGCTGATCGAGATGGACCTCGCGGCCGAATACGACACGTCGCGCAACTCGCTTCGCGAAGTCCTGCATCAGCTCGGCCGCGAAGGGCTCGTCACGTTCGTGCGCCACAAGGGTGTCGTCGTGCGCACGCTGAATCGCCAGGACGCGCGCGATCTCTACGTCGCGCGCCGCACGCTCGAGCTGCATGCGCTGAACACGGCCGAACTCGCGCAGCCGGCGCTGCTCGAAAAGATGCAGGCCGCCATTCGCGCGGCCGAGCGCGAACTCGACAAGGAAAACTGGCAGGCCGTCGGCACGCACAGCCTGCGCTTTCACCAGCACATCGTCGCGCTGCAGAAGTCGGCGCTGCTCGACGAGTTCTTCCGGACCATCTCCGCGCAGTTGCGGCTCGTCTTCGCCGCCGATCCCGACGAGAAACGCGTGCAAACGCCCGACTGGATCCAGCGCGAATACCAGATCTACGACCTGCTGACGCAGAACCGCCGCAGCGAAGCCGTCACCGCGCTCGCGCGCTATCTCGACGATTCCGAGCGGATGCTCGTCGAGGCAATCAAGCGCAGCCATCGCGAGGCGGCCTGACCCTGCACGCTGCGCTGCCGTTGCTTGCCGCAAGATGCGGCGAGCAACGGCAGCACGAACAGGCAGCACGAAAAGGCACGCAACGGCCCGACCGCTCGCGCCGGTCAGGCCTGCTCCGTCGGCAGCGCGTAACTGCCGTCTTCCCGATGCGTCTCAAGTCCCGTCAGCGGCGGATTGAACACGCACACGAGATGCAGGTCGCCACGCGTCGCGCGCAGGACATGCGGATCGTTCAGGTTCAGCGCGTAGATCGTTCCGGGCGTAATCCGGTGCACGGTGCCGGTCGCCGTGTCGACGACCTCTCCCTCTCCGGCCACGCAGTAGTTGGTCTCGAAATGGTTCTTGTAGTGCAGATGCAGTTCGGCGCCTTCGTGCACGCGCGTCTCATGAACGGAATAGCCGACGCCGTCCTGCTTGACGATCATGCGCTTGCTGTCCCAGCCCGGGCCGCGCGCATGGCGTTCGGTATTGGCGATATCGGCCGATCTCACGACAATCATAAGTACCTCTGAATAGTTGAGATGAAACATGGCAAGATGATCCTTGCCGCCGGAAAATGCGTCATGCGGAATCGGCGGTCAGCGCGCTCTCCACCGCTGCGGCGACATCGAGCAGCCGCGCGTCTTCGCCGCGATGCCCGGTGATCAGCAAGCCGACGGGCTGCCGGTTGCGCAGGTCGCCGGGCACGCTGATGCTCGGCAGGTCGAGCCGGTTCGCGAATTCGGTCAGCCGGAACGCACGCGCGTTCTGTGCGAGGTATGCGGCTTCGTCGGCCAGATCGGCCACGCGCGGCGGCAGCATCGGCACCGTCGGCGTCAGCACCGCATCCGCGCCGCCGAGTTCGGCGTGGTACGCGTCGGCCAGTGCAGCCAGGCGCTGAAGCGCCGCAGCGTAGTCGTGCGCCCGCACCTGCTCGCCTGCAGCGATGCGCGAGCCGACCAGTGGATCGTAACGGTCCGCCGCCGCGGCCAGCCGCGCACGATGCAGCATGAACGCCTCTGCGGCGATGATGCCGCCCGCCCGGGCGACCGCGCCGGCCTCGGCCACGCAATCGAGCCGCTTGCGCTGGATCCGCGCGCCGTGCGCGGACAGTCGGGACAGCCACGCGTCGAATGCGCGTCCGACGACCGGGTCGACGTCGTCGGCGACGAACGCCTCGGGCACGATGAACTGCAGGTCGCGAATCGCCGCCGGTCGCCGCCGCCGCGCTTCGCGGCCGTGCAGCGCAACGTCCGCCTGCCGGCACAGCCCGACCGTCGCGGCCAGCAGGCCCGGCACGTCGAAGCTCGTCGACAGAAACCGCATGCCGTCGCTCGCGTAGCGCCCGCGCGACGGCTTGAATCCGGTCACGCCGCAGAATGCGGCCGGAATGCGTGCCGACCCGCTCGTATCGGAACCGAGCGACAGGTCGGCCGCACCGAGCGCCACCGACACCGCCGCGCCCGAACTCGATCCGCCGGCCACCCGCTCGCGCCGCGCATCGAGCGGCGTCGTCGGCGTCCCGTACGCACGGTTCACGCCGAGCGCGCCGTACGCGAACTCGGTCATCGCCGTCTGCGCGACCAGTACCGCGCCGGCCCGACGCAGTGCCGACACCGGCGCCGCGTCGATTCGTGCCGGCGGCTCGTCGGCCAGCACGCGCGAACCGGCATGCGTGACCCAGCCGGTGCAATCGAAGCAGGCCTTCACCGTCAGCACGGCGCCGGCCAGCGGCGCATCGATCGCGCCGGCGCGCCGCGCCGCATCCCAGGCGCGTGCATCGGCGACCGCCGCGTCGTCGCGCCGCGCGAGCCACGCGGCTTCGATGTCGCCGGGATGCGCGTCGGCATGCGCAAGACACGCACGCACCCGTTCCGCACACGCGTGTTCGTTCACGTCGCCCAACCGGAAATCCGTCGGATCCATTCCCGCTCCCATCCAGTCATTCGTCATGCGAAGTGAACGTGTTTCAGAAAATCCTTCACGCGCGCGTCCGCGCTGCCGCGAATCCGGTCCGGCGGCACGTCGTACAGGATGCGCCCGTTCTCCATGAACACGATCCGGTCGGACACCTTGAACGCGAAATTCATCTCATGGGTCACGATGATCATCGTCATCCCTTCTTTCGCCAGCGTCTCGACGACCTTCAGCACTTCGCCGACGAGCTCCGGATCGAGGGCCGACGTCGGCTCGTCGAACAGCATGATCGACGGCCGCGTCGCGAGTGCCCGCGCAATGGCGACGCGCTGCTGCTGGCCGCCCGACAGCTGATGCGGATACTTGTTCGCATGTTCGAGCATCCCGACCTTCGACAACAGCGACAGCGCCTGCAGCCGGATCGCCGCCGCATCGGCCTGCCGGTGATAGCACGGCGCCATCATCACGTTCTGCAGCGCGGTGCGATGCGGGAACAGGTTGAAGCTCTGGAACACCATGCCGATGTCGAGGATGCGCTCGTGCGACACGCGCGGCGGATGCGAACCCGACGCGCGGATGAACGGCTCGCCGTACAGGTCGATCTCGCCCGCGTTCACCGGCGCGAGGCCGTTGACGGTACGAATCAGCGACGTCTTGCCGGAGCCGGACGGCCCGATGATCGACACGACCTGCCCGGGCACGACGTCGAGATGAATGTCCTTCAACACTTCATGGCGGCCGTAGCGCTGCTGCACGCCTTTCAGGCGCAGCGCGAATTCGGCGTTCGCCCGCGGCCTCGGCGCGACGGCCGGCGCCGACGACGGCAGCGCAAGATCGACGTGGCCGGCCTGGGCCGGCGTACGGCGGCTGACGTCGAGGTACCGCTCGAGATAACCGAGCAGCCGGCTGAACACGGTCACGATCAGCACGTAGTAGAACGCCACGGCCAGCATCGTTTCGAACACCAGGAAATTCTGCGTGTACAGCCGCTGGCCGACGAGCAGGATCTCGGCCAGCGAAATCACCGACACCAGCGACGTGAGCTTCACGATCGTGATGAACTCGTTCGCCAGCGCCGGCAGCGCAATGCGGATCGCCTGCGGCATCACGATCATCCGCTGGATGCCGGTGAAGCGGATGCCCAGCGCGCGGCCCGCCTCGATCTGCCCGCGCGGCACCGACAGGATCCCGCCGCGATGGATTTCCGCGAAATAGGCGGTCTCGCTCAGCACCATCGCGATCAGGCCGGCCATGAACGGATCGGACAGCACCGCGCTCGTCGCCGGAAAGACCTGCGGCAGGTTGTAGATGAAGACCAGCAGCACGAGCAGCGGCAGGCTGCGGAAGAACCAGATGTAGAGCGCCGCCGCCCGTTTCAGCAACGGCTGGTGCGACTGTCTCGCGAGCGCCACCGGAAAGCCGAGCAACACGCCGAGCAGCCACGCGGCGACGCTGAGTTCGACGACCACGACGCAGGCGCGCCAGAAATCCTGGTCCCGCAAGAGCTGAAACGCATAGTGCCAATCGAACTGCATCGAAGACTCCTCAACCGCGGATGATGATGCGGCCGCGCGGCGCGCGGTGGTCAGGTCGTGCTTGCCGCGCGCTTACTTCGGCGCGCCGAGCGCGTTGGCGACGTCGGCAGGTGTCGGCTCCTGCAACCCGTACTTCTTCACCAGGCTGCCGTATTCGCCGCTGCGCCGCGCATCGTTCAACGCACCCTCGAGCGCACCCTGCAATCCGCTATCGCCCTTCGTCACGCCCAGGCCGATCACGATCGGATACAGCAGCGTGGTCGAACTGATGTCGACGCGCCCGTTCGTCTGCTTCGGAATCTCCTGCGCGACGGCCGCGTCCTCGATCTGGACATCGACCGCCTTCGACATCAGCGCGGACGTCGCTTCCGGCGACGTCGGGAACTCGAGTATCGCGATCTCGGCGCGCCCGGCCGCCTTGCACGTGTCCTGCGACACCGCACGCAGCTTCGGCGTCCACGACGCGCCCTTGATCGAGCCGACCCGCTTGCCGCACAGGTCCTGCGGCGTCTTCGGCAGGAACGCGCCGCCCTTCGCGACGAGCAGCGACGCGCCCGTCTTCAGGTACGGCACGAAATCGACCTGCTTCACGCGGTCGGGCGTCACGTACAGCGCGGATGCGACGACGTCGAAGCGACGCGCCTTCATCCCGAGAATCAGGTCCGGGAAGCGCGTATCGAGAAATACCGGCTCCAGTTTCAGGTGACGTGCCAGCAGCCGCGAGAACTCGGCGTCGAAACCCGCAGGTTTGCCGGCGTCCAGGTACGCGTATGGCGGATACGTGAGGTCGGAGCCCACCAGCAGCGTGCCGGGCCGCACCGTCTGCAGCGGCGCCGCCGACGCGAGCGAGCATGCGAAGGCCAGCGGCACGAGCGCGCCGCGGAGGAAATGTCGAACCGGGAAACGAGCAGACATGGCGAAGCTCCTGGGTTGTTCGGCTCTCGCGCTGAAACGTCGCAACGCCTCCCAGGCGCCGCCACACGCGGCTTCCCGGGATTTTCCGCCGAAAATTGTTGAACAATTTCGGCCGATTCTGACCAGTTCAAATTGAAATCTGTATTCGGGTTTACGCGGCAAACAGCGTCGCCGGACGTGCGTCGGGCGCGCATCCGCCAACCCCGCTTCGGTGCGGGGCACGTGTTCAGGCAAAGGGAGAAAAGACCGGGCGGGACGACGCGCGGACGGCGGGCCGTCGAGGTGCGGCGCCATAAACGCGACGCACGCGATGGAGGATCAGGACACGGGGTTCAGCATCGGGCGCGACGGGCCCGGCTCGCGCTTGCGGCTGCGGGGATGCGCGCCGCGACGCCGCCCCGAAGGCCGGCGGATTCGATCGTGCAGGCCGAGCACGCAACGTGTCGGCCCGCACGCCACTGCGACGTTTCGATCAGTACTGTGCCTGATCCGTCGGATTCCTGAACAGCTGCTTCATCTCCGGCGACAGCGGATAGTTGAGGCTCACACCCTTCGGCGGAATCGGCTGCATGAACCACTGGTCGTAGAGCTTCTCGGCCGCGCCCGAGGTCTGCAGCTTCGCGATCACGCCGTCGACCACGTGCTTGAACGCCGGATCGTCCTTGCGCATCATGCACGCGTAGTTCTCGTGGACGAGCGGCGTGCCCGCCACCGTGTACGCGCCCGGATTGCGGTCCTTCGCGATCTCGCCGTACAGCAGCGGCTCGTCCATCACGAACGCGACCGCGCGCCCGGTCGTGACGTTCATGAACGCTTCGGCATGGTCCTTCGCGCTGATGATCGTCATGTTCATCCCTTTCTCTTCGTTGAGCTTGCGCAGCAGCCGCTCGTCGGAGGTGCCGGCCGTCGTCGCGACCGTCTTGCCGGCCAGGTCCGGGAAGTCCTTCACGCCCGAATCCTTGCGCGTGCTGAAACGGATCCCGTACAGAAAGATGCTGTTCGAGAACGCGGCCTGCTTCTGCCGCTCCAGCGTGTTCGTCGTCGAGCCGCACTCGAAGTCGATCGTGCCGTTCTGCAGCAGCGGAATCCGGTTCTGCGACGTGATCGGGATTTCCTTCACCGTCAGGTTCGGCGTCTTCAACTCCGCCTTGAGCGCGTCGATGATGCGCGCCGCGATGTCGCGCGAGTAACCGATGTTCTTCTGCTGGTTGTCCGAATACGAGAACGGCACCGACGATTCGCGGATGCCGAGCGACACGACGCCCGTGTCCTTGATCTTCTTCAGCGTGCCGGTGAGCGCCTGCGCGTGCGCGGCGCCCGCCAGCGCGCAGGACAACGCGACAGCCAGCCAACGGAAGCGGTGATCCATGCTTTTCTCCTGACGAAACCTTGATCGAATCGCGATCCTACGCCCGACAAAATTCGCACCGCATCGGGGAAAGCGTCAAGCGTTCTCCGTCACGGCCTCAACCGCGCGCAATCGTTTCCGTGGCGCGCAAAAGCGCCCATGTCGCACGTTTCGCCGGTTCGGCCGCCTGCAATCTTGCACCCGATGAACGAATCACCCGTTCCAAACGCGTGTTCGTGCTGCAACCCAGCAACGCAATCGTTTGCGTCTCGCATCTTTTTCACACAAAACATATTCAAGAAGCCGCCTCATCAGCCGTTACCCAATGCATGGCGTGTCGCAGGAACCCCGCGCGCGTCCGACAAAAATCAAGGTCCGGTGTGCGCCGGACCAGGCACCACCGCCGGCACGACGGTTATCTCCGAGGATCGACTTTCAACATGAAAGCCAAACGTTTCAATTTGGCGCTGGCCCGTCCGGCCCATGCGCGCATGCTCGCCGGCATGCTGTCCGCCGCCGCCCTGCTCCCGATCGCCGGCTGCGGCGGAGGCGGCGGCGACGGCAGCAACCCGTCGCCGACCAACACGGCACCGGCCCCGACGCCAGCCCCCGCGCCCGCTCCGACGACCCCGCCCACCAATTCCGGCAGCAACGCGTGTACGTCGCAGCAGGCCGCCACGCAAATGGCCGCCCAGACCGCGCCCGACGAGCCGCCGGTCGATCACCTGATCGTCCGGCTGAAGACGCTGACGGCCACGAACGCAAGAGCAGCCATCGACGACGGCACGCGGCTCGACGCGGTGATCCAGCGTTCGATGACACGCTGGACGGCGCCGACGGCAACCGGCGCCGCGCGTGCGTATGCGGCCGCGGCGACCCCGCTGAACGTGCAGGTCGAGCGGACGGTCTCGAACGGCGCGGCCGTGCTGTCGCTCGGCCAGCGCGTCGCGGCCGCCGACGCGGCGGCGCTCGCGGAGGCCTTCGCCGCCGACGCGGACGTCGACTACGCTGAACCGGATCATCCGATGAAGGTCCGCGACACGCCGAGCGACCCGAGCTACGGCCAGCAGTGGTATCTGTCCGACCCGACCGCCGGCGCCGATCTGCCGCCCGCGTGGAACCAGACCAAAGGCTCGCCGACCGTCGTGACGGCCGTGCTCGACACCGGCTATCGGCCGCACCCCGACCTCGTCGGCAACCTGCTGCCCGGCTACAGCTTCATCACCAGCGTCAACACCAGCAACAACGGCCTGTCGCGCGGCCCCGACGCGAGCGACCCGGGCGACTGGGTCACGCAACAGGAACTCGACAACGCGAGCGGCCCGTACTACCACTGCGAAAGCGAACCGAACACCAGCAGCTGGCACGGCACGCGCGTGATGGGCGTGATCGGCGCGACCGCCAACAACGGCATCGGCATCGCCGGCGTATCGTGGCTCGGCAAGATTCTGCCGGTGCGCGTGCTCGGCAAATGCGGCGGCGTGACGAGCGACATTGCCGACGCAATGCGCTGGGCGGCCGGCATTCCCGTCACCGGGGTACCGAACAACCCGACGCCGGCGAAAATCATCAACCTCAGCCTCGGCGGCGTCGGCACCTGCAGCAAGACGTTCCAGCAGGCGATCGACGACGTGAACGCGAAGGGCGTAACCGTCGTCGTCGCCGCCGGCAACGACGGCCTGTCGACCGGGCTCGACCAGCCCGCGAACTGCAGCGGCGTGATCAGCGTCGGTGCCAGCGATGCAGCCGGCCGCCGCGCCTCGTTCAGCAACTTCGGCACCAACATCACGCTCAGCGCACCGGGCGTCAACATCCTGTCGACGGCCAACAGCGGCACGACGACGCCGGACGGCGACACCTACGGCCCGGCGAGCGGCACGAGCCTCGCGACGCCGCAGGTGACGGGCGTCGCCGCGCTGATGCTCGCGGCGAACGGCAACCTCACGCCCACCCAGATCCAGCAGAAGCTGAAAAGCGGCACGCACACGGCGAAGCTGGCGGCCAGTACGCCGTGCACCGCGTTGCCGGCAGGCTCGGGCATTCTCGATGCAGGAACCGCGGTCGCGTCAGCCACGCAGTAAGCGGCCCGTTCTCGACGCATGCAGCCGCGCGCGGGCCAATATGGCCCGCGCGCGACTCGTGCGTTTTCTGCCGTCCGGCGGCCCGACTGTCCGGCATCGCGCCGATAACATTTCGCAAGCATCTTCCGACAAAAGGGTTGACGCTTCGCACAACGAGCCTTTACCATCGCCCCCGTCTGAATTACATGGAGTGTTCTGTGAACACCGATGCGAGTTGTAGTTGGTCCTCGACCAACTTGACTGCTGCCTGAGGAAACCGCGCAGAGCCTCGTCTTCTGCCGCATCCCGGGAAGCAGGATGCGGCGTCCTTCCGGCCTGACCGGCCAGAATCCCCGCCGAATTTTTTCGATATCGCCGAATGTCCGCGCTGCGCAACCCTGCGTTGCAGCGTGCGTACGTTCGTGCTGCGCGCAGCGCAAGCTGCGTGCGTGTTCCGTTCGCGTGCCGTCCGGCCGCGCGCCCTCGTGCGTGCGCGGCTTCCGATCGCCCGTGCCGCCTACTCGCAACCGACAGGAGTGCAGATGAACTCGGACGACAGTAGTCGATTACCGCTCGCCGGTGCGACGCCGCGCATCGATCCTTCGGCCGCACTCCGCGCGCCGGCGAGCGTTCCCCCCTTCACCGATCCACAGCCGATCGCGCCTGACGCGACGCGGCGGGGAGCGCTCGTGCGTCGCTGACGTCACGGTCGCTCCCCGCCCGCCGCCTCGTGCGCAAGGAGCGACTCATGACACGACACAACACTTCGCAAACATCGCAAAAGAAACAGCGCGGCTTCATCAACGCCGGCCCCGGTCAGCAGAACGAACCGCGCAACATGCGCGCCGCGCAGGAAGCGGCCCGCCCGCTCGAAGAAACCTTCAAGTCGCTGCGCACCAGCACGCGCGGCCTCACCTATGACCAGGCCGCCGATCGCCTGCAGCACAACGGTCCGAACGAGATCGCGCACGACAAGCCGCCGCACTGGACGCGCCAGCTGCTGCACGCGTTTCACAATCCGTTCGTCTACGTGCTGCTGGTGCTGGCCACGATCAGCTTCTGCACCGACGTCTACTTCGCGGCGCCCGGCGATCGCGACTTCGTCGGCATGACGATCCTGCTGACGATGGTCACGATCAGCGCGCTGCTGCGCTTCGTGCAGGAATTCCGGTCGCTGCGCGCGGCCGAAAAGCTCAAGGCGATGGTCCGCACGACGGCGACCGTGCAGCGCGCGGTGACCGACGTGTCCGAGCCCGCGCGCCGCGAGGTGCCGATGCGTGAAGTGGTGGTCGGCGACATCGTGCACCTGTCGGCCGGCGACATGATCCCCGCCGACGTGCGCCTGCTCGCGTCGCGCGACCTGTTCATCAGCCAGGCCGTGCTGACCGGCGAAGCGCTGCCGGTCGAGAAGTACGACACGCTCGGCGCGGTCGCCGGCAAGTCGGCCGGCGCAGGCGCGACGGGCTCGTCCGCCGCCGCGAACGATGCGTCGAAGTCGCTGCTCGATCTCGAGAACGTGTGCTTCATGGGCACCAACGTGGTGAGCGGCACCGCGACGGCCGTGGTCGTCGCGACCGGCGAAGACACCTACTTCGGTTCGCTCGCACGCAACGTCGTGAGCCACAAGCGCATCGAAACGAGCTTCGACCGCGGCGTCGCGAGCGTGAGCTGGCTGCTGATCAAGTTCATGTTCGTGATGGTGCCGATCGTGTTCATGATCAACGGCCTGACCAAGGGCGACTGGCTGAGCGCGCTCACGTTCGCGCTCGCGGTGGCCGTCGGCCTCACGCCCGAGATGCTGCCGATGATCGTGAGCGCGAACCTCGCGCGCGGCGCGATCGCGATGGCGCGTCGCAAGGTCGTCGTGAAGCGGCTGAACTCGGTGCAGAACTTCGGCGCGATGGACGTGCTGTGCACCGACAAGACCGGCACGCTCACGCAAGACAAGATCATCCTCGAGCATCATCTCGACCTGTCCGGCCACAAGAACGAGGACATCCTGCGGCTCGGCTGGCTGAACAGCTTTCATCAGAGCGGCCAGAAGAACCTGATCGACATCGCGGTGGTCGCGCGCGCCGACGAGATCGGCGATCGCGTGAAGCCGCACGGCTACAAGAAGATCGACGAGCTGCCGTTCGACTTCGTGCGGCGCCGCCTGTCGGTCGTGGTCGAGGACACGCACGGCACGCACCAGCTGATCTGCAAGGGCGCGGTCGAGGAAATGCTCGCGGTGTCGACCCACGTGCAGGACGAAGACGGCGTGCGCCCGCTCGACTTCGTCGCACGCAAGCGGCTGCTCGAACAGGCGAACGCGTACAACGAGGACGGCTTTCGCGTGCTGGTGCTCGCGACGCGCACGATCCCGCGCGGCGACGAACGCGAACAATACCGCACCGCCGACGAGCGCGATCTCGTCGTGCGCGGCTTCCTGACCTTCCTCGATCCGCCGAAGGAATCGGCCGCGCCGGCGCTCGCCGCGCTGCGCGAGAACGGCGTGTCGGTGAAGGTGCTGACGGGCGACAACCCGACCGTCACGATGAAGGTCTGCCGCCAGGTCGGCCTCGAACCGGGCAAGCCGATGCTCGGCGCCGAAATCGAGGCGCTCGACGACGCGACGCTCGCCGAGGTCGTCGAACGCACGACGGTGTTCGCGAAGCTCACGCCGCTGCAGAAGGCGCGCATCGTGAAGGCGCTGCAGGCGAACGGCCACACGGTCGGCTTCCTCGGCGACGGCATCAACGACGCACCGGCGCTGCGCGACGCCGACGTCGGCATCTCGGTCGACAGCGGCGCCGACATCGCGAAGGAAACCGCCGACATCATCCTGCTCGAAAAGAGCCTGATGGTGCTCGAGGAAGGCGTGATCAAGGGCCGCGAGACGTTCGGCAACATCCTGAAGTACCTGAACATGACCGCCAGCTCGAACTTCGGCAACGTGTTCTCGGTGCTCGTCGCCAGCGCGTTCCTGCCGTGGGAGCCGATGCTCGCGACCCAGCTGCTCGTGCTGAACCTGATCTACGACACGTCGCAGATGCTGCTGCCGTGGGACCGGATGGATCCGGAGTTCCTGAAGAAGCCGCGCAAGTGGGAAGCCGGCAACATCGGCCGCTTCATGCTGTGGGTCGGGCCGACGTCGTCGGTGTTCGACATCACGACCTACGTGCTGATGTGGACCGTGTTCGGCGCGGGCGCGATGTATCACCTGCACGGCGGTTCGGGCGGCCAGATCGTGATGAACTCGGGCTGGTTCATCGAGAGCCTCGTGTCGCAGACGCTCGTCGTGCACCTGCTGCGCACGCAGAAGATCCCGTTCCTGCAGAGCACGGCCGCGCTGCCGGTGCTGCTGTCGACGTTCACCGCGATCGCGATCGGCTGCTGGCTGCCGTTCTCGCCGTTCGCGGAGTCGCTCGGCTTCATGCACCTGCCGGGCACCTACTGGCTGTGGCTTGCGGCGACGATGGTCGGCTACATCCTGCTCGCGCAGATCGTCAAGACGATCTATGTGCGTCGCTACAAGCAGTGGTTCTGATCGCCTTCGAAACGACGGCGTGCCGGCCCGCGCGGGCCGGCCGCCCACGACGCAACAACGGTGACTTCATGAAAAGAATGCTTTCGCTCGCGGCCGCGAGCACCCTCCTCGCGCCGTTGTACGCGTACGCGGCCCATCCGCTCGTCAGCGACGACACGGGTACGCAGGGCAACGCGAACTGGCAGTTCGAGTTCAACGGCGAGCAAACCTCGAAACAGGACGAAAACGGCCGCCATCAATTGTGGAACGCGACGCTCACGCGCGGGTTCGGCGAGCACGTCGATCTCTATGTGAACGCGCCTTACACGCATCTGCAAACGCGCACCGACGACCACGGTGCAGGCATCGGCGATGTCGAGATCGGCATGAAGTGGCGCTTCGTCGAACGCGGGCCGCTGTCGCTTGCGCTGAAACCGCAGGTGACGATGCCGACCGGCAACGACGATCGCGGGCTCGGCACCGGCCGCGTCGGCACCGGCGCCACGCTGCTCGCGCAAGCCGACGTCGCGCGCTTCTCGCTGCTCGCGAATGCGGGCCTCGCGTACCAGCCGAACCGCCAGGGCGACCTGCGCTCGGTCTGGGCCGTGTCGGCCGCGGCGCTCTACAAGGCGACCGACAAGGTGCAGCTCGTGGCCGACATCGGCCTGTCGCGCAACACCGAGAGCACGGCCGGCGCGAATCCGGCGTTCGTGATCGCGGGCGCGATCTACTCGCCGAAGCCCTGGCTCGATCTCGACGTCGGCTACCGGCATGGGCTGAACGACCAGACCTACCGTCATTCCGTCATGGGTGGGGTGACGGCGCGGTGGTGATGCCGCATGTCGAACCGCAATATGACGGGTCGCCTTCGGGCGACCCGTTTTTTCATCCGCGGTCGCTCGCACCGAACAGTTGCGCGCACACGGCACGACCCTCTTCGGTCAAGGCGGCGCTGCCGGTGCCGTCGTCGTTCAGCGTCGTCGCGCTCAGGCCGGCGGCGTCGAGCTGCGTCAGCACGCGGCGCAGCGTGCTCATCGGCAATTGCGTGCGCTTCGCGATCTTCGGCAGCGACCACGTTTTGCCGGACGGATCGGTCGCGGCTTCATGCAGCGTCGCGAGCGTCGCAACGAGTGCGGGATCGAGCGGGGAGTCGTCGGGTTCTGAAGTCATCGGTTCGGGTTCGTGAGCCGGCGCCGGGCCGGCATTCGGGCAGAAGGCGATCGCGGACACTATACGCCCGGTCATGCGCCCTTGATCGCGGCGCGCATGAACGACACGAAACGCGTGGTCACGGGATCGTCGCGGCCGGACAGCCACGCGAGCCCGACGCGCCATTTCGCGTCCCTGCCGGCGAGCGGCAACACGGTCGCGTCGCGCAGCAGGTACTGCGCGTGCGACGGAATGAACGCGACGCCGACCCCGGCCGCGACCGACGTGAGCACCGATTGCACGTCCTCCGCCTGCTGCGTGACCTGTGGCACGAAGTGCCGCTCGACGCACCACCGGTCGATCTGCGCGGCGAGCCCGGGGCCGCGTGCGCGCTGCAGCGCGATGAAGCCGATCTCGTTGAGCACGTCGAGATCGGCCGGCACGCGCTTGAAGCCGAGATGCGGCGGAACCGCGAGCGCGAGCGCCTCGTCGATCACCTTGAACGACGACAACCCTTCATCCGACGGCAAACGCAGGAACCCGGCGTCGAGCTTGCCGGCGCGCAGCCGACGGGTTTGCTCGGACGACGACAGGTCGCTCAACGTGACCGCGACACCCGGATTGCGGCGCCGGAATTCCGCGACGAGTTTCGGCACAAGCGTCAGCACGGACAGGCAGATGCCGAGCCGCAGATGGCCGCGTTGCCCGCTGGTCGCCTCCCGTGCCCGCGCGAGGATTTCGTCGGCATCGCGCACGAGCGCCTGCGCGTCGGGCAGGAAGCGTTCGCCGAACGGGGTCAGCTCCGCGCCATGCCTGCCGCGTTCGAACAGCTTGCCGCCGAGGCTCGCCTCGAGTGCGCCGATCTGCTTGCTCAGCGCCGGCTGGCTCATGTGCAGCGTGTCGGCCGCGCGGCTGAAGTGGCAGAGTTCGGTGACCGTCAGGAAGGTTCGGAGCAGTTTCAATTCCATTCTTTTAAGGAATCGTAGCGATCGAAACATTCATTTTACTGATCGAACGGCGTGACGTTCAATACGGGCATGCCCTTCGCGGAATTCACTGTCATGCCTGTTGATCATCTAGCCGAGTGCCTGACCGATATGTCGTGCGATACGGTCGTCGCCGACACGGGTGGTGTCGAGCCCGACACGCCGGTGCCCGAGCGTCGTACCGCACGCTCTGACGGACGCGGCCGCCGCTTCCGCTTCGGCGATGCGCTGGACGACACGCCGCCGCGTGTCGTCACCGGTTCGATCGCGATCAGCTTCGCGGTCGTGTCGCGGCGGAACTGGCCGCGCTGATTCGACGCAGCGGACGCCTTTCGCCCGCCGCACGCGTTCGGCGCTTCACAAAAGCCTCGACATTCCGCCGGTATCGCACACGATTGCGCGCACATCCATCGTCATCGCCACACAATCGACCTTATAATTTCCCGCACCCGCTGACCGCCCACGCATTTCGCGCCGCCGCAACGCGCGTGAAAAGGAGACTTTCGCTTGACCGGCCTCATCGCGCGCCTGCCTCGCGCCCGGACCACCCTGCTCATCACCTTCCTGACACTTGCATTCGCAACGAACGCGTCGGCGCAGCGTGCGCAGCCGCATCGCACGGCGACGCCCCATGCGCATGCGAAAGTCGTCAAGAAACAACCCGCCCACAGCAAGCACAAGGCCGTCAAGCACCGCCGCCCGCGCGTGACGCATCATGCGGTCAAGCGTCACGCGGCACCCGCACCGCAGCACCGGCGCGCGAAACGCACGAACGCGGTTCGCCCACGCCCCGCCGCGCAGCCGCGCCTGCTCGCGAGCTGCGGCTACAGCCCGCGCGCGGTGAGTTCGCTGCATTCGCGCGCGGCCTACGTGCTCGACGTCGACTCCGGCACGCCGCTGCTCGCCCGCAACGCACGCACGGTGCGACCGATCGCGTCGATCTCGAAGCTGATGACCGCCGTCGTCGCACGCGACGCGGACCGGCCGATGAACGGCGTGCTGCGCGTCACCTCTCGCGATCGCGACACGATCAAGTTCACCGGTTCGCGGCTGCCGATCGGTGCCGAACTGTCGCGCCGCCAGATGTTCCATATCGCCCTGATGTCGTCGGAAAATCGCGCGGCCGCCGCGCTGAGCCGCGACTATCCGGGCGGCCGTGCCGCGTTCGTGAAGGCGATGAACCGCGAGGCGCGCCGGCTCGGGATGCGCGATACGCATTTCCGCGAACCGACCGGCCTGTCGCCGCACAACGTGTCGACCGCCGAGGATCTCGCGCGGCTCGTCGGCGCGGCCGCGCAGGATCCGCTGATCCGCTATTTCTCGACGGACACGTCGACCACCGTGCAGGCCGGCGACGGCGAGCTGCTGTACGTGAACTCCGATCCGCTCGTGCGTGACGGCCGCCTGCCGATCCGGCTGCAGAAAACCGGCTTCATCAACGAATCGGGGCACGGCGTCGTGATGCGCATGCGCGTGAACGGCCGTCGCGAGACGGTCGTGCTGCTCGGCGCGCCGACCCGCGCCGGCGTGTCGAGCGATGCGCTGAAGATCCATCGCTGGCTGACCTGCTCGATCCGGTAAACACGACGCGCGCGGCCGGCGCGCTCATCCACGAAGGAGCGACGCCATGCAGGACGAATACCGTTTCAACGCATTCGGACGCCTGCTCGCCGTCGTGCGGACGAACGGCCGCTGGGCGGTGTTCGATCTCGGCACCGAAGGCAAGCGGCGACCGGCCAACCTGCACGTTCCGTCCGCGCTCGCCGCGGACGAACTCGCGCAATATCTCGGCGACCTGCTGCACGAAAATGCGTCGCCGAAGTACAACGACGTCGTGCCGGTTCCGTTGCCGCGCCGCGCGTAGCGTCCGGCCGCCAATCGGCTGTCGCCGAGCCTCCGCGGTTCTCCCCAACCGGCCTCGCCGACGCATCGTGCGTCGGTGCACGGTGCGTCGTACGTCATGCGCCGCGCATCACGAACGCCCGCCAAACTAGACAGTTAAACTTGCAAGTTTAACTGTCGTGCTCTATGATCCGCCGCATGACTCCGCCACGCACACCCCGCATTTCCGCCGACACCGTCGCCGCCGACTTGACCCTCGCGGTCGGCCAGCTGATTCGACGGCTGCGCGCCGAGATCGAGTCCGAAGGGCTCGGCATGTCGCAGACGAGTGCGCTCGCGCGGCTCGAACGACAGGGCCCCATGACGACCGCCGATCTCGCGCGCGCCGAGGCGATGAAGCCGCAGTCGATGAAGGCGATTCTCGCGAGTCTCGAGGAAGACGGGCTCGTCGAACGCGAGCCGCATCCGACCGACGGCCGCCAGATCCTGTTCCTGCTGACCGCGGCCGGCCTGGCGGCACGGCGCAAGCGCGACACCGCGAAGCACAAGTGGCTCGGCGCCGCGATCGAGAAGCTCGATGCCGAAGACCTCCGCACACTCGCCGCCGCGATTCCGCTGATCCGGCGCATCGGCGAGCAGTGACCCCGCGTGCGTGCCGTGCGGCACGTGTCCCTTCTCCCTATGCATGGAGCATCCGCATCATGAGCACAACCCGTCTCGACACGCATACGGCACTCGTCGTGATCGACCTGCAAAAGGGCATCGTCGCGCTGCCCACCGCCCACCCGGTCGCACCGGTGATCGAGCGCACGCGCGAACTGCTCGACGCCTTCCGCAGCCGCGGCCTGCCGGTCGTGCTCGTCAACGTCGCCGGCGGCGCGCCGGGCCGCACGCAACTGCCGCCGCGCAAGGATCCGTTCCCGGCCGACTGGGCCGAGCTCCTGCCCGAACTGAACCGCCAGCCGGGCGACCACGTCGTGACGAAGAAAACCTGGGGCGCGTTCACGGGCACCGATCTCGACGCGCACCTGAAAACGGCCGGCGTCACGCAGATCGTGCTGGCCGGCATCGCGACGAGCATCGGCGTCGAATCGACGGCCCGCCAGGCGCACGAACTCGGCTACAACGTGACGCTCGCGGTCGACGCGATGACCGACCTCAACGCGGACACGCACACAAACAGCGTCGAACGGCTGTTCCCGCGTCTCGGCGAGACGGGCTCGACGCACGAGGTCGTCGCGCTGCTCGACCGCCGCGGCGCGTGAACGACCAACGCGCGCGGCCGGCGCCGGGCCGTGCGGCCGAACGGCTCGGTCCGTCGATCTGGAAAGTCAGCGCGGTCGCGACGCTCGGCTCGCTGCTGTCGCAACTCGACGCGACGATCGTCAACGTCTCGCTGTCAAGCCTCGCGACCGACCTGCACGCGAGCCTGTCGACGATCCAGTGGGTGACGAGCGGCTACCTGCTCGCGCTCACGCTGGTGTTGCCGCTGAACGGCTGGCTGGTCGATCGCATCGGCGCGAAGGCGCTGTACCTGTGGTGTTTCTCCGCGTTCACGCTGACGTCGGCGCTGTGCGGGCTCGCGTGGTCCGCGCCGTCGCTGATCGCGTTCCGCGTGCTGCAAGGCTTCAGCGGCGGGCTGCTCGCGCCGATGGCGCAGATGATGATCGCGCGCGTGGCCGGCCAGCAGATGGCGCGCGTGATCGGCTATGCGGCGGTACCCGTGCTGATCGCACCGATGCTGGGGCCGGTCGTCGCCGGTACGATCCTGCAGTACGCGTCGTGGCGCTGGCTGTTTCTCGTGAACCTGCCGGTCGGCGGGCTGGCGCTGGCACTGGCAGTGTGGTTCCTGCCCGGCGACCGCGAGGAAACGCAGCGGCGCGAACTCGACTGGGTCGGCCTCGCGCTGCTGTCGCCGGCGCTCGTCCTGTTCCTGTATGGCGCGGAGCGCATCGACGCGGTGCCCGGCATCGCCGCGATCGCGGGCTCGGTGCTGCTGCTCGCCGCGTTCCTGCGCGTCCAGCTGCACAAAGGCGAGCGAGCGCTGATCGACCTCGCGCTGTTTCGCTCGCGCGTGTTCGGCGCGGCGGCGGCCACGCAGTTTCTGTCGAACGGCGCGATCTACGCGGGCCAGATGCTGATTCCGGTGTTCCTGATCGAGGCGTGCGGCCGCTCGCCCGGCGAGATGGGCTGGCTGCTGGCGCCGCTCGGGCTCGGCATGCTCGTCACCTATCCGTCGATGGGCGCGCTGACCAGCCGGTTCGGCGTGCGCCGGCTGGCCGCCGCCGGCGCGCTGCTCGCGCTCGCCGCGACGCTGCCGTTCGTGTATCTCGCGCTGGCCGGCTACGATCCCGCCGTGCTGGTGCCCGCGCTGTTTCTGCGCGGGATGGGCCAGAGCGCGATCGGCGCACCGTCGATTTCCGCCGCGTATGCGTCGGTCGAGCGGCACAACCTGCCGATGGCGACGACGTCGCTCAATATCGTCCAGCGCCTCGGCGGCCCGACCTTCACGACGATGTGCACGCTGTTTCTCGCGTGGCGGCTGCAGGCCGAATCCGCGTCGACGGGTGGCACGCACGGCGCCGCCTACGCGTGGACGTTCGGCCTGCTTTGCGCGCTGCATGCGGCGAGCTTCGCGACGACGCTGCGGCTGCCGCGATGGTCGAGCGGCGCGGGCGGACGGCCGGCGGGAGCTGCGCGGGCCGGTTCGCGCTGAGTGTCGGGGCTGCGCCGTGCGCGCAGCGCCGCTGCTACAACCACATCGGCACGATCGACGCCGCGAGCAGGATCCCCAACCCCGCATTCACGCAACGCCACTGCCGCTCCGTGCGCAGCACGCGCGCGAACAGCAGCCCGGCACAACACCAGAGCGACAGCGACGCCATCGCCGCCACGCCGAACGCCAGCCCGAGCAACGCGCCGAGCCGCACGGGGCCGGACGCGAGCGCGGCGAACGACGCGGCCGCGCCGAGCGTCATCGCCCAGCCCTTCGGGTTGTGCCACAGCATCCATACGCCGCTGACGAATCCTTGCGGCCGCTGCACGGCCGCGTCGACGCCGGGCCTGCCGCCGCGCGCGATGCGCGTGGCCAGCCACAGCAGATACAGCGAGCCGAGCACCTTCATCCCGAGCTGCAGCGCGGGCAGGGCCAGCAACACGCTGCCGAGCCCGGCCGCGGCGGCGGCCGCCATCGATGCCAGGCCGGCCGCGATGCCCATCATCATCGGCAGCGAACGCCGATAGCCGAAATGCGCGCCCGATGCGGTGGCGAGGGTCGTCGCGCCACCCGGCGTCACCGTGGACACGATCACGAACAGCAGCAGCGGCAAATAGTCTTGAAGCGGCACACGGGCTCCCGGTTCGGGTCGTCGAAGCTCCGTTTTACCCGCGATCCATGCATTACGACAGCGAAAGCTTTTTATACCTGCCATTAGCGTTCATAATGCGCCCCATGGCACGCAACCTCGACATCGCCCTGCTTCGCGCCTTCGTCACGGTCGCCGATCACGGCAGCATGACGGCGGCGAGCCGCGCGCTGCACCTGACGCAAGGCGCGGTCAGCCAGCAGGTCGCGCGGCTCGAAACGCTGTCCGGCCCGCTGTTCGTGCGCGAGCATCGCAACCTGCTGCTCACGGCGGACGGCGAGCGTCTGCTCGCGCAGGCGCGCCGGCTGCTCGCCGCGCACGACGCGCTGCTGACCGAGCTGACGGCCGGTGCGATGGAGGGCGCCGTGCGCATCGGTGCGCCGCAGGATCTCGTCGGCAGCTGTCTCGCGCCGATCCTGAAAGGCTATGCGCACGCGCATCCGCAAGTCGCGCTGTCGCTCGTGTGCGCGGCGTCGCCCGCCCTGCGCAAGGCGCTCAGGCAAGGCGAGATCGATGTCGCGCTGATCGAGGCGCCGGTCGGGCCGTCGCGCGGCGAATGCATCGCCGTCGACCGTCTGGTCTGGGTCGGCGCGAAAGGCGGCAGCGCCCATCTGCAGACGCCGCTGCCCGTGTCGATGGTCGACCAGACCTGCGCGTTCCGCCCGACCGTGCTCGACGCGCTGCGGGCCTGCGATCGCTCGTGGCGCACCGTGTTCGAGAACGGCAGCATCGACGCGACGGTCGCGACCGTGCGCTCCGATCTCGCGGTGACCGTCTGGCTCGCGTCCACCGTGCCGGCCGATCTCGACATCCTGCCGGCCGACAGCGGCCTGCCCGCCCTGCCGAACTTCGCGATCAACCTGCATCTGCCGCGCGGCCAGCACGCGCCGGCCGCGGCGGAACTGGCCCGCCATTTGCGTAACGGCTTCGCGCGCGTGCGCGCAGCCGCCTAGCGCCCGCCTCCCGCCTCCCGCCTCCCGCCTCCCGGCTTCCGGCTTCCGGCTTCCGACTTCCGGCTTCCGACTTCCGCGTTCGGCCCCGGCATGCCGGCGATGCGCGCATAGCCGAGCACCTGCGGGATATCCATCGACGCGAGCGAGATGCCCGCGAACACGTCGCGGATGGCCGACGCGCGCCGAATCGGCAGAATGCCCTTCAGCAGCCGCACGCGTGACCGCTGGCTTTCATTGGAACCTTGCATGCATGAAATGCGTGGTTGACCGGAACGACGTGGAAGCGGGGTTCGCGAAGCCGTTCGCGCATCGTGCCCCGAGCGGGCGATGCGTGGCAAGTGCACAGTATGTTGCGCGGCGTGAACACACGGACTCGAGGACACAAGGCCACAAGGAAACTCCGCGCAACGGTGAGAATGTTGAGGAGCCCTGCGTCATGCATTCGCGGCCTCCGGCCGGAACCCGATGGCACAATCACGGTCCCTTTCATGTGCCCTTCACCGGGCGCGCGCCGCGTCGCGGTGCAGATTCAACGCACGAGAAAGCCCCTGTCCACCCTTATGACCCTGAACGAATCCTGGTTTGCGCCGCTCGTCGGCATCCTCATCCTGCTCGCCGCCGCCGGCGCGATCGCCGCCGCCGTCCATTTCCTGCTGTTTCGCGTGGTCGCGCGCCTCGCGCGGCTGTCGGCCACCCGCATCGACGACGCGCTGTTCGAGTTCGGCGCATTCAAATGGCTGAACCGCATCGTGCCGTTCGTCGTGATCAAGCTCGGACTCGGCGCGGTGCCCGGCATTCCCGCCGTGGCCGCGCAGGCCGCCGACAAGGTGCTGTTCGCGCTGATCGTGTTCCTGGTGTCGATGACGATCAGCGCGACGCTGTCCGCGCTCGAACACTCGCATCGCACGAGCCGGCGTGACCAGCCGCGCCTGTCGCTGAAAGGCGCGATGCAGCTCGTCAAGCTCGTGATGTTCATCACGGCCGCGCTCGTCGTGATCGGCGACGCGACCGGCAAGCAGATCGGCCTGCTGCTGTCGGGCATCGGCGCGATGTCGGCGGTGCTGATGCTGATCTTCAAGGACACGCTGCTCGGCCTCGTCGCCGGCGTGCAGCTGTCGTCGAACGACATGCTGCGGATCGGCGACTGGATCACGATGCCGTCGGCCGGCGCGGACGGCACCGTCATCGACATCACGCTGAACACGGTCAAGGTCGCGAACTTCGATCACACGATCATCACGGTGCCGACCTGGAAGCTGATCACCGAGAGCTACCAGAACTGGCGCGGGATGACCGAGGCCGGCGGGCGCCGCATCAAGCGCGCGCTGTTCATCGACGCGACGAGCGTGCGCTTTCTCGGCAACGACGAGATCGAACGGCTCGAACGCCTGACGCTGCTGAAGGACTACCTGGCAGACAAGGTCGACGCGATCGCGCAATGGAACGGCACGCTCGGCGCGGCCGGCGAATGCCCGGCGAACCGCCGCCAGCTGACGAATCTCGGCACCTTCCGCGCGTATGTCGCGAACTACCTGAAGGGCCATCCGCACATTCGCCGCGACATGACGTGCATGGCGCGCCAGCTGCCGCTGACGGCCGAAGGCATTCCGCTCGAACTGTACTGCTTCACCGACACGACGACCTGGGTCGATTACGAGGCGATCCAGTCCGACCTGTTCGATCACCTGATCGCGGTGCTGCCGGAGTTCGGGCTGCGTGTGTACCAGCATCCGTCGGGCTTCGACATGCGCCGGATGGTCGACACGGCGCAAGCCGGACTGCCCGCGCCGTCCGCGCGATGACGCTTGCCTGCGCGGCCGCCGACGGGTCGCCGCCGGCAACGCGGTGTCGCGCCGCTCACCGCCCCGCGCACTCGGATGCGAGCCGCCCCACCACCTTCAGCGCCTCCTCGATCTGCCGCGACCACGGATAGCTGTAGTTGAGCCGGATGAAGTGCCGATAATCGGCGGTTGCCGAGAACATGTGGCCGGGCCCGATCGTGATCCCTTGCGCGAGCGCGAGCGCATACAGCTTCATCGCATCGACCTGCCGCGGCAGCTCGACCCACAGCACGTACCCGCCCTGCGGCTGCGACAACCGCGTACCTGCCGGGAAGAAGCGCCGTACCATCGCGCTCATCAGGCTCGCCTGCTGCGCATACTGCTTGCGCATCCGCCGCAGGTGAAAATCGTAGCCGTCGTGCTTCAGGTATTCGGCGATCGCGAGCTGCTCGATCGCGGGCGTCGCGAGCGTGTTCAGGAATTTCAGTTTCTCGACCTGGTCGCGGTAGCGGCCGGGCATCGCCCAGCCGATCCGGTAGCGCGGCGACAGGCTCTTCGTGAACGATGCGCAATGCAGCACGAGCCCGTCGCGGTCGTACGACTTCAGCGCGCTCGGCGTCGTGTCGCCGAAATGCAGCTCGTGATAGACGTCGCTCTCGATCGCGGGCACACCGTGCTTCGCGAGCAGCTCGACGAGCGCGCGCTTGCGTGCATCGGGCATCTGGAAGCCGAGCGGGTTCTGGAAATTCGGCATCACCATGCACGCGGCGATGCGCTCGCGCGCGAGGATCCGTTCGAGCGCGTCGAGATCGATGCCGTCGCCCGGATGGGTCGCCACCTCCAGCGCGCGCATGCCCATCCGCTCGATCGCGTGCAGCATCGCGTAGAACGTCGGCGACTCCACCGCGATCGTGTCGCCGGGCTTGGCGACCGCCTGCAGGCACAGGTTGATCGCCTCGGTCGCGCCGATCGTCATCACGATCTCGCCCGGCTCGACCGGAATTCCGCGCTCCGCGTAGCGCCGCGCGATCTGGCGGATCAGCTCCGGGTTGCCGGGCGGCAGGTCGTCGATCACGCCCCAGCGCGTGCGGCGCCGCCCGATCGCCTGCGCGTAGCGCGCGAGACGCTGCACCGGGAACTGCGACGCGTCGGGATACGGCGAGCCGAGCGGCACCGCGTCGTCGCGCGAGATCGTGCGCAGCGTCGACAGCACGAGCCGGCTCACGTCCACCGCCGACGGCTCGGCGGCCGGCGCCGACATGTGCAGCTCTGCCTCGGCCGGCGCTGCGGCGCGCGCCCGCACGAAGTAGCCCGACTGCGGCCGGCTCTCGATCAGGCCGCGGCTCTCCAGCACGAGATACGCGCGCAGCACGGTCGTGACGCTGAGCTGCTGCTGCCGGCTCGCCTGGCGCACCGACGGAATCCGCTCGCCGGGCCGGTACACGCCGCGCTCGATCTGCGCCTGCAGATCGTCGGCCAGTTGTTCATAACGCTTCACGCGCCTCCCTTTCAACTTCCCTTCAACAACACAGTTGCGGTCCGCACTGCCCGGATGGCCGAAACTGTACTCTTTTTTGAAGACGAAAGGTGTACACACAGCGGCCGGAGCGCCGCGCGTACTCTGCGTGCATCGCCCCTGACACCCTGCATCATGAAAAAGAAATCCGCTGCCGCGCGCATCGAACCGTACACCCACCCGGCTGCCGGCTGGGGCGCGCTGAAAGCCGTCACGATCAACCTGATCAAGGAAAAGGTCACCGGCGGCAACTACCGCACGCTGCTGCGCCAGAACCAGCCCGACGGCTTCGACTGCCCGGGTTGCGCGTGGCCGGACCGCCAGCACGCATCGACGTTCGAATTCTGCGAGAACGGCGTGAAGGCCGTGGCCGCCGAAGCGACGAGCAAGCGCGTGACGCCCGAGTTCTTCGCCGCGCATACGGTCACCGAGCTGCTCGAACAGTCGGATTTCGAGCTCGAACAGCATGGCCGCCTGACCGACCCGATGGTGTACGACGCGCAGACCGACCGCTACGTGCCGATCGCGTGGGACGACGCGTTCGAGCTGATCGCGCGCCACCTGCGCGCGCTGCCGGACCCGAACCAGGCCGCGTTCTACACGTCCGGCCGCGCGAGCAACGAGGCGGCGTTCCTGTACCAGTTGCTGGTGCGGCTGTACGGCACGAACAACTTCCCCGACTGCTCGAACATGTGCCACGAGGCGACGAGCCGCGGGCTGCCGGCGTCGGTCGGCGTCGGCAAAGGCACCGTCACGCTCGACGATTTCGAGCACGCGGACATGCTGCTGATCTTCGGCCAGAACCCGGCGACCAACCATCCGCGGATGATGGGCGAGCTGCGCGAATGCGCGAAGCGCGGCGCGACGATCGTGTCGATCAACCCGCTGAAGGAACGCGGGCTCGAGCGTTTCGCCGATCCGCAAAGCCCGCTCGAGATGCTGACGATGTCGGGCACGAAGATCGCGTCGACCTTCATCCAGCCGACGATCGGCGGCGATTTCGCGCTGATCAAGGGGATGGCGAAGCGCGTGCTGGAGCTCGACGACGACGCGCGCGCCGCCGGCGCGCCGCGCGTGCTCGATACCGCGTTCCTCGGCGAGCACACGGCCGGCTTCGACGCGTTCGCCGACGATCTGCGCAATGAAAGCTGGTCCGCGCTGACGGCCGAAAGCGGCGTGCCGTACGAGCAGATCGATAGCCTTGCGCAGCGCTATGCGCGCAGCGAGCGCGTGATCGCGACGTGGGGCATGGGCATCACGCAGCACAAGCATTCGGTCGCGACCGTGCAGATGCTGACGAACCTGATGCTGATGCGCGGCAACATCGGCCGCCCCGGCGCGGGCCTGTGCCCGGTGCGCGGCCACTCGAACGTGCAGGGCAACCGCACGGTCGGGATCGAGGAAAAGCCGTCGCAGGCGTTCCTCGACCGGCTCGGCCACGTGTTCGACTTCGAGCCGCCGCGTCACCACGGCTACGACGTCGTCGAAACCATCGAAGGGATGCTCGAAGGCCACGTGAAGGTGCTGATCGGCCTCGGCGGCAACTTCGCGATGGCGACGCCCGACACGCCGCGCACGTGGGCAGGCATGCGCCGCTGCGATCTCTCCGTGCACATCACGACGAAGCTGAACCGCAGCCACCTGATCCACGGCCGCGACGCGCTGATCCTGCCGACGCTCGGCCGCACCGAGATCGACCTGCAGGACAACGTCGCGCAGGGCGTGACGGTCGAGGATTCGATGAGCATGGTCCACGTGTCGTACGGGATGAACAAGCCGGCGTCCGCGAACCTGATGTCGGAGCCGGCGATCGTCGCGCATATCGGCCATGCGCTGTTCGGCAGCGGCAAGATCGACTGGCTCGCGTACAAGGACGACTACGCGAAGATTCGCGACGCGATCGAGGCGACCTTCGACGACTTCTACGACTACAACACCCGCATCGCGCGCCCGGGCGGCTTCCACCTGCGCGTCGCGTCGCGCGATCGCGAATGGCTGACGCCGACGGGCAAGGCGAACTTCATCGCGCATGCGCTGCCGACCGACACGCCGATCCAGCGCGCCCGCGCACTGCACGGCGAGCGCCTGATGACGCTGATGACGACGCGCTCGCACGACCAGTACAACACGACCGTCTACGGGCTCGACGACCGCTATCGCGGCGTGTACGGCCAGCGCCGCGTGGTGTTCGCCAACCGCGACGACCTCGCGATGCTCGGACTGAAGGCCGGCGACTGGGTCGACATGGAAACCGTGTGGCACGACGGCATCGAGCGGCGCGCGGACGGCTTCCTGCTCGTCGAATACGACATCCCGCGCGGCTGCATCGGCGCGTATTACCCGGAAACGAACCCGCTGGTGCCGCTCGACAGCGTCGGCGACGTGTGCAACACGCCGACGTCGAAGTCGGTGCCGGTGCTGCTGCATCGCGCGGCCGCGCCGGCGTCGGCTGCCGCCTGACGGAGCGCCGCGATGATCGTCCGGCCGCGCGAGCACTGGCTGCGGATGCTGCTCGTCTGGAACGGGTCGGTGCTGCCGACCATCCTGCCGCAGCTCGTGCTGACGCTCGCGATCAGCCTCGTCGCGGTGTGGGGCGGCGGCCGCGTGCTCGGCGAGAAGGTGCCGCTGAACCCGACGCCGTTCACGCTGATCGGTCTCACGCTCGCGATCTTCGCGGGGTTTCGCAACAACGCGAGCTACGAACGCTATCGCGAGGGCCGGCAGCTGTGGGGTGGCGTGCTGACCGCCACGCGCACGCTGGTGTCCCAGGCGCTCTGCTACGGCGCGGTCGACGGCGACGATGCCTCACGGCAGGCGTTCGTGCGCAAGGTCGTCGCGTTCGTCTATGCGCTGAAGCATCAGCTGCGCGGCACCGCTCCGGCGCCGGACCTGCGCACGCTGCTCGACGACGCGACCTATACGCGCATCGTTGCCGCCCGGTTTGCGCCGATCGCGATCGTTCACGAATTGCGCGAAGCCTTCGCCGCGCGCGCCGATGCGGGCCGTCTCGCCGATACGCGGCTGTGGATGCTCGACGCGCGCCTCGACGATCTGGTGTCGATGGTGAGCGGCTGCGAGCGCATCGCGTCGACCCCGATCCCGTTCTCGTACGACGTGCTGCTGCACCGGACCATCTATGCGTACTGCGTGCTGCTGCCGTTCGGCCTCGTCGATTCGATCGGCGCGGCGACGCCGTTCGTCACCGTGTTCGTCGCCTATACGCTGATCGCGCTCGACGCGATCGCGCATGCGATCGCCGAGCCGTTCGGCGACGGGCCGAACCACCTCGCGCTCGATGCGATGACGCGCACGATCGAGCGCACGCTGCTCGAACTGAACCGCGAGCCGCTGCCGGCGGAAGTGACGCCGGGCCCGGCGTATCGGCTCACCTGACAACGCCGGCAAACGTCGATTCGCCATCGCTTGAAACGCCCGCTGCCGCCGCGCGACAGCGGGCGCTTGTTGTTGTATCGAATCGTTTCAGCCGGCCGTTCGTGTCAAGTGCCGCGGGTATACTCCGACGTCATCCGCCGCCCGTATCGACCGTCAAAAACGGCACGATTGCGGCGGTTTCGTCGCGAAGCTTCGCGTTTCGCGTACCCCGCGCCCCAGCCTCGACACGAGACACACGACGATTCCGATCATGAAACGATTCCTGCTGCTCCTTCCCGCCGCCCTGCTCGCCGCCTGCGGTTCCGCGCCCTCGTCCGACTCGGCCGCGTCCGGCCCGGCGCCGATGATCTACGTGTCGTCGGCGCGCCCGGCCCACGCGATCGCCAACTGCCTCGACAGCCGCCTGTCCGGCACCGAGCAGTCACAGCACAACGGCGTGACCGACATCACCGTCGGGTCGCGCTCGTACTTCGTCACGCTCACGCCGTCGGGCCACGGTTCGGTCGTCAAGGTCGTGCGCGGCTCGGGCAGCGAGCCGGCCGAGGAAGCGATGCGCTTCGCGATCGCGCGCTGCGTGATCTGACCGCCGCCGCTGCCGGGCACCCCGCCCGGCACGCAAGCCGCTTCCCCCGGGCGCCGTTCCGCGCGCCCGTCGAATTTTTTCATCCGGGCGGCCGTCGATGAGAGAATCGCACCACGATTCCCTTTCCACGGAGCCCGCATGAAGCACCTGCTGTCCCGGCTGTTCGTCAGCGCCGCGCTCGTCGCGCTTGTTCCGGCGTTGCCGGCGCAGGCCGCGACGCCGCCCGGCATTTTCGTCGTCGCCACCCAGCTCGGCGAATTCACGACCCTCGATCCGAGCGAGATCTACGAGCTCGTGCCGTCCGAGTACGTCGCGAACACCTACGAACGGCTCGTGCGGGTCGACCTGAAGGACCCGACGCGCTTCGACGGGCAGATCGCACAATCCTGGACGGTCGGCGCCGACGGGCTCACCTATACGTTCAAGCTGCGCTCCGGCCTCGCGTTCCACTCCGGCAACCCGGTCACCGCCGACGACGTCGCATGGTCGCTGCAGCGCACCGTCCTGCTCGACAAGGGCCCGGCCGGCGTGCTCGCCGATCTCGGCCTCACGAAGGCGAACGTGATGCAGAAGGTGCGCGCGGTCGACCCGCAGACGTTCGTGCTCGAAACCGACCGCAAGTACGCGCCGAGCTTCGTGCTCAACGTGCTGAGCGCGTGCCCGGCGTCGGTGCTCGACAAGAAGCTGCTGATGTCGCACCAGCAGGGCAACGATTTCGGCAGCGGCTGGCTGAAGACCAACGACGCGGGCTCGGGCCCGTACCAGCTCGCCAAGTGGACGCCGAACGAAAGCATCGTGTTGCAGCGTTTCGACAAGTACCGCGCGCCGTACCCGATGAAACGCGTCGTGCTGCGCCACGTGCCCGAGGCATCCGCGCAGCGGCTGCTGCTGGAAAACGGCGACGTCGACGCCGCGCGCAACCTGAGCCCCGACAGCCTCGCCGCGCTGACCAAGGCCGGCAAGATCAAGGTCGCGTCGTGGCCGGTGTCCGCGCTGCTGTACCTGAGCCTGAACACGAAGAACCCGAATCTCGCGAAGCCCGAGGTGCAGCAGGCGATGAAGTGGCTGGTCGACTACGACGGCATCCAGCGCAACATCGTCAGCACGACGTACAAGGTGCACGAAACCTTCCTGCCGGAAGGCTTCCTCGGCACGCTGAAGGCGAACCCGTACAAGCTCGACGTCGCGAAGGCGAAGGCGCTGCTCGCGAAGGCCGGCCTGGCGAACGGCTTCGACGTGACGATGGACATGCCGAACGATTATCCGTACCTCGAGATCGCGCAGGCACTGCAGGCCAACTTCGCGCAGGGCGGTATCCGCGTGAAGCTGATCCCGGGCGATGCGAAGCAGGCGATCGGCAAGTACCGTGCGCGCCAGCACGACATCTTCATCGGCGAATGGTCGCCCGACTACATGGACCCGAACAGCAATGCACGCGGCTTCGCCTGGAATCCGGACAATTCCGACCAGTCGAAGACGAAGATGCTCGCGTGGCGCAACAGCTGGGACATCCCGCAGCTGACGAAGGACACCGAGGCCGCGCTGGTCGAGCCGTCGCCCGCGAAGCGCGCGCAGCGTTACGAGGCGCTGCAGAAGGCCGTGCTCGCGAACTCGCCGTTCATCATCATGTTCGAGAAAGTCGTGCAGGTCGCGACGCGTCCCGGCACGACCGGGCCGGAGATCGGCCCGATCAACGACCTCGTGTCGTACCGGACGCTCGCGAAATAAGGCCGGCTGCCCGCGCGACCGGCGACGCCGGCGCGCGGGTGCATCCGTCATCCAATACGCTTCGCTCGGGGACTACGCAATGCGCTCATTACAAGAACTGCGGCTGGAATTCCTCCAGTACAAGATCGAGCCGATCGGCTGGCTCGGCGACAGCCCGTCGCGCTTCGACTTCTATACCCGCACGGCCGCCGGATGCGACAGCATCCTCGAGCTGGGCGTGTTCACCGGACTGACCACGACGGCCTTCATGCTCGCACAGCCGAAGCGGCTCGTGTCGGTCGACATCACCGATCAGTATTTCCACATCCAGGACGAACTGAAGCACGCGGCGCATGAACTGGAGATCGACTTCGAATTCAGGATTGCAGACGATCTCGCGATGGAGCCGCTCGCGTGCGACCTGCTGTTCATCGACACCACGCACACGTACGAACAGACGCTCGCCGAACTGAACCGATTCGGCCCGCTCGCGCGCAAGAAGATCGTGCTGCACGACATGAACACGTCGGGCGTCTACCAGGCCGTATTCCAATGGCTGTGGGACAACAAGCAGTTTCACATCACGTATCACGACAGCCGCGGCTGCGGCGCGGTCGTGTGCGAGCGTCACGTCGGCTATTGAGCCGCGCACGCGCAACGGGAGGCACCATGCATGCGAACGGACACGCGGTCTGCGTGGCGATCAACGACAATAACCGCGCGTGGTACGAGATGCTCGTGCCGTTCCTGCTGTCGCTGCGGCAGACAGGCTACGACGGGCAGGTGGCCGTCATCGGCTACGGGCTGTCCGAACGCAAGCGGCGCATCCTGGAAAGCCAGTCGGTCGACGTGATCGAAGCGTCGAGCGCGCATGCGCTGCCGGTCGGCCGCTTCATCGAGGCCGCCGACTATTGCGCGCGCAATCCGCACATCACGAAACTCGCGCTGTACGACGCGGACATCTGGTTCAGCGCGTCCTCGTTCGACCTGTTCTCCCGGATCGCCGACGACCGCCTGTACGCGTGCCCCGACCCGCTGTTCTGCACGTTCGTCGTCACGCCGCTGATCGGCGAGCGGCGCGACGCGCACTGGCGTCTCGTCGTGGACGAAGTGAAAGCGCGTCACGGCGGCGCGCTGCAGGCCGGGCTCGTCGCCGGCACGGCCACCGCGTGGGCGCGTTTCGCGGCGCATCTGCGCGACTGCGTCGCCCGCATCGGCACCGACTTCCAGGAATGCTTCGGGATCGACACGACGTTCCTGCACCTGTGGGGCGCGCGCGGCGAAACCGTGCTGCTCGACCCGGTCCAGAACTTCGTCAGCAAGAACGGCATTCACGAATCGTTCGATCCGAGCAACGGCGCCACGACGTTGCGCTATCAGGGCGAACCGATCCGCGCGCTGCACATGACCGGCGACATCCGTTTCTTCGACCGCTGGCGCTACTACTCGAATCACGTCGACGCCGCATTGCGCGACGGCATGCCGTTCGCGCTGTCGGACAGCACGCCGGCACCGTCCGACACGGCCGCCGCCCGCATCGCCGCGACCGAATACGTGCGTTCGGCCGGGCTGACCGTTAGCTCCGCCGCGATCGAGGGCAGCGCGGGCGCGTACCTGCAGGCGCTCGACGAACCGGGCGGCACGATGCTCGTCGGCAGCGGGAACCACGAGATCGTGTTGACCGCGACCCGCGACATCGCGCGGCTGAACGTGTACATCACGCACCCGTCCGGCTCGCCGTCGCCGCTGCGATGCGAGGTGCTGATCGATGGGCAGGCGCAGCACAAGGGCCCTGATCTGATGACCCATTTCTGGTATCGGATCTCGGCCGGCACCGTCATCACGCTGCGCTCGACGAGCCTCGGCGGCCAGCAGTGCAACGCGATCTGGCGGCTGCGCGAGGCGCCGGACATGCAGCAGTAGGCAGTGGACGACGCGTAGGCGGTTCGCCCCCCGACGTCAGGCGCGCGGTGTTTCGGCGAGACGTTCGGCGGCGAACCGCAATCCGCCCAGAATGCGTTCGGCGATCCGCGCCGGAAACCCGGCCGGCAGCGTCGCGCCGACCGACTCGATCACGTGCGGCGTCGCGGCGACCAGCCGTTCGATGATCGGCGTCGCGATATCGCCGAGCAGACAGTGTTCGGCCATTGCGCTGAAGTGCCGGCGCGTGATGTCGCGCATCGCGTAGTGCTTGCGCTTGCCGTGCACGGCCATCGCAAGCTTCGCCTTATGCCACGACCACTGGTTCGCGCCGTCGCCCTCGACCGGCCAGATCGACATCACGTCGTAGAGCGGCGTCAACCGGAACCGACCGCCCGGCAGCAGGCGCAGGCTGAAGTTCTTCGCATGCCCGTCCGGTGCGGCGAGCATCCAGAACACGATCAGCGCGGCAAACAGCGTGTCGAGGTCGTCCTGCGCCGTTTCCGACCGGCGCAGGATGGCGGCCAGATCCGGCACGCCGGGACCGCCGTGCGATTCGTACTTCAGATGCGGCGGCACACCGAGCGCCTGGCAGAAGTCCTCCTGCGGCAAGCGCAACAGCCATCCACCGTCACGATGCAGCGCACGATCGAAACGCGCGACCGACAGTACCTTGTGTTCGCCGAAACGCACGATTTCGGCATCGGCCGTCGGCAGGCCGTACGCGCGCAGAATCGCGAGACACAGCCACTCGTTTTCGACGGAAGCGGTGAGATCCGCACGCTTGTTGCCGACCAGACCGAGCGGCAGCTTGAGGATATGCGTCGTCGGTGTCGCGCCATGCGGGCGCATCCATCGCCCTTCGTGAAACAGCAGCGCGGTCTTTTCCTGCGCGCCGGCGAGCGACAGGCGGAAGTCGTCGTCGTCCTGTGCGCCACCTGCCACCCCGCTCGCCTGATCGAGCACGCGCGCGACCTCGTCGTCCGACAACGGCGTACCGTCGATGCGATCATGGCCGGCCGGTGTTTCGTCTTCGCCGAGCAGTTGCACCGCGCCGACGCAGTCGCGGCCGAGCGCGGCGAGCAGATCGAACGGCTCGATCGTCGCCGTGCCGAACCGGGACGCCAGCCGGCGACGAATGGCATCGCTGTCCGGCAGCAGATTGTCGAAATAGTGGTTCACGCGCTCGCCACGCAACGGCGCATCGCCGACGCCGAACGGCAGCGACAGCGACAACGGGCGGCCCGCCGCGGATTGCTTCCAGCCGGCGTCGTACCGCAACTCCATGTCGCCGCGCGCCGGAATCCGCCATGTCCCGACCCGCTGGCCGTTGGCCCAGATCGATAGCGCGCGGCTGTGCGAGTTGCGCCCCATCGCTTACCAGTCGATGTCGGCAGCGTCGCGCCCATCCTTCGTGCGGACGCTGAGCTCGAGCCCGTACAGCGCGGTCAGTTCGAGCAATTGGCTGAGCGACAGGCTGGCGGTGCGCGTGGTCTCGAGCGACGACAGGCGCGACTGGCCGACGCCGATGCGTGCCGCCGCCTCGGCTTGCGTCAGCCCCTTGGCCTGACGCGCGGACGACAGGATTTCGCCCAGTTGCGCGGGCGTATTGACGATGAAATCCACGGCTCGGGTCCAGTAGGCAATAAATGCAGTATATCTCTGACAGGCATAAACGCAAATTATTGCTGACAGACATAAGTGCAAAATATCTCTATCAGAAATAATTCGCATGGTCGCGCATCGCGACGTTGCCGTCGGGCACGCGTACCCGACCCTATCACTTTCCGCTAAACCATAGTTTTTATCCGCTGGCGCGAATGATTTTGGTTTTGTTAGATGGATGACACCGAATCATCCGATGACAAATATCTAACATACCGATGACCTGCGTGTTCGCCCATACCGTCGAATCCCGCTTTGCCGAGCTGACGCCGACCGCGAAGCGCATCGCGAGCTACATGCTCGCGAACCTCGACCGTCTCGGGCTCGAAACGGCCGACCAGATCGCGCAGCAGGCCGGCACCAGCGGCATCTCGGTCGGGCGCTTCCTGCGCAGCATCGGCTACCGGAACCTCGACGACCTGAAACGCGAACTGCGCGGCGGCAGCGATCGCCCGTGGATGATCACCGATCGCCTCGACGAATATCGCCGCGCCGCCGGCACACACGTGAGCGACGGCACCCGCAGCGATGGCACGCTGGCATCGTCGCTCGATCGCGAACTCGACGCGATCCGCCACGTCTACCGGCTCGCGGAAGAACCGGTGTTCGCACAGGTCGCGGATCGGATCGCGCATGCCGACGCCGTGTTCATCCTCGGCATCCAGTCGACCCGCGGCATCAGCAATGCGTTCAGCAGCTATCTCGAATACCTGCGCCCTCGCGTGTTCTATTCCGACGGCCAGTCGGGCTCGTACGTCGATTCGCTGAATTCCGAATTCGAGCGGCCGTACTGTATCGTCACCGATACGCGTGCCTATTCGCGCAGCGCGCGCCGCTATTGCCAGGCGGCCGCCGAGCGCGGCCAGCCGTTCGCGCTGGTCACCGATCTCTATTGCCCGTGGGCGCGTGAATGGCCGGCCGACCTGCTGCAGGTGAAGACCGACGTCGGCCAGTTCTGGGATTCGCTCGCGCCGCTCACCTGCCTGTTCAACCTGCTGATCACCGCCGTGGTCGACCGCCTCGGCCCCGCGATCGACCGGCGCGTCGCGCGCAACCGCGAACTGCAGCGCACGTTCGACCAATTCGAATCCTGAGCGCCCGACCGCCGATGAACCCTCCCCGCCTCGTCGAAATCACACCCGCCACGCATCGCGTCGAGATCGATCTCGTCTACGCGACCGAGCGCAACCTGACCGGCAAGGCGATCTACCGCCGCGCGCATTGCCTGCTGCTCGAGCCGGCCGAAGCCGCGCTGCGCCGCGCGGTCGACGTCGCCGCGCAGGCCGGCTTCACGCTGCGCGTCTACGATGCGTACCGGCCGCCGCAGGCGCAGCAGGTGCTGTGGGATTTCCTGCCCGACCCGAACTTCGTCGCCGATCTCGGCCGCGGCTCGAACCACAGCCGCGGCACCGCACTCGACCTGACACTCGTCGACGCGAACGGCGAGGCGCTCGACATGGGCACCGGCTTCGACGAGATGGTGGCCGCGTCGGGCCACTTCCACGCGGGGCTGCCCGAAGCCGTGCAACGCAACCGGCTGCTGCTGCTCGGCGTGATGCACGCGGCCGGCTTCGCGCATATCGACAGCGAGTGGTGGCACTACGAGCTGCCCGGTTCGCATGCGTTGCCGCAGATCGACAACGACGCGAGCGGCCCGTGGCGCCTGATGTAACGACACTGCACGTTCCCTTCACCGTTCACGTTCAACGACTTCAACGACACATGGAGAAACGCACATGAAGCCCCTGACCTCCCGGCTCGCCGCGGCGCTGGCCGCCGCGTCCGTGCTCGCCGCCGTTCCGCTTGCCGCCGCACGCGCGGAAACACCGAAGGACATGTTCGTGATGGCCACGCTGCTCGACGAATTCACGACGCTCGATCCCGGCGAGATCTACGAGCTGGTGCCGGAGGAATACGTCGCGAACACGTACGACCGGCTCGTGCGCGTCGACCTGCGCGATCCGTCGAAATTCAACGGCGACGTCGCGCAGTCGTGGACGGTGAGCCCCGACGGGCTGACCTATACGTTCAAGCTGCGCCCGGGCCTCAAGTTCCACTCGGGCAACCCGCTGACGGCCGACGACGTCGCCTGGTCGATCCAGCGCGCGGTGCTGCTCGACAAGGGCCCGGCCGCCGTGCTGACCGGCATCGGCCTCACGAAGGCGAACGTCGTCGCGAACGTGAAGAAGCTCGACGACCAGACGGTGTCGATCACGACCGACCACAAATACGCGCCGACCTTCGTGCTGAACGTGCTCGGCGCGTGGCCCGCGTCGGTGCTCGACAGGAAGCTGCTGCTGTCGCACCAGCAGGGCGACGACTTCGGCAACGCATGGCTGAAAACCAACGAGGCCGGCTCCGGCGCGTACAAGCTGGTCAAGTGGGCAGCCGGCGACAGCATCGTGCTGCAGCGCTTCGACGGCTACCGGCTGCCGCTCGCGATGAAGCGCATCGTGCTGCGCCACGTGCCCGAAGCGGCGAGCCAGCGCCTGCTGCTGGAAAACGGCGACGTCGATGCGGCGCGCGACCTGAGCCCCGACGATCTCGCGTCGGTCGTGAAATCCGGCAAGGCGAAGGTCATGGCCTCGCCGCAGGCGACGCTGCTCTATCTCGGCCTGAACACGAAGAACCCGACGCTTGCGAAACCTGACGTGCAGGAAGCGCTGAAGTGGCTGGTCGATTATTCCGGCATCCAGAGCAACGTCGTAAAGACGACTTACAAGGTGCACCAGACCTTCCTGCCCGAAGGCTTCCTCGGCACGCTGAAGGCGAACCCGTACAAGCTCGACGTCGCGAAGGCGAAGGCGCTGCTCGCGAAGGCCGGCGTGCCGAACGGCTTCTCGGTGACGATGGACGTGCGCAACGACTATCCGTATACGGAAATCGCGCAGGCCGTGCAGGCGAACTTCGCGCAGGCGGGTGTCAAGGTGCAGCTGATTCCCGGCGACAACAAGCAGACGCTCGCGAAATACCGTGCGCGCCAGCACGACATCTATATCGGCGAATGGTCGGCCGACTACATCGACCCGCACAGCAACGCGCAGGGTTTCGCATGGAACCCCGACAACTCCGACAAGTCGAGCTATAAAATGCTGGCTTGGCGCAACAGCTGGGACATTCCGCAACTGACGAAGGAGACCGACGCCGCGCTCGCCGAGCCGACCGCCGCGCAACGCGCGCAACGGTATCAGGCGATGCAGAAGGACCTGCTCGCGCGCTCGCCGTTCGTGATCACGTTCGAGAAGGTCGCGCAAGTCGCGACGCGGCCCGGCGTGAGCGGGCTCGAAGTCGGACCGATCAACGATCTCGTGTCGTACCGTAACCTGAAGAAGCAATAAGATTCGCCGCATGTCGACTCCCGCCTCCTCCCTCGAAGCACTGCGCACGCTGCCCGCGCGCCGCCCGGCCGTACGCTGGGCGCTGCGCGTGCTGCGCTGGGCGCTCACGCTCGCCGTCACGTTCGCGGGGCTGCTCGCGCTGACGTTCGTGATCGGCCGCAAGGTGCCGATCGATCCCGTGCTCGCAATCCTCGGCGATCGCGCGTCGGCCGAGGCGTACGCGGCCGAGCGCATCGCGCTGGGCCTCGACAAGCCGCTCGTCACGCAGTTCCTGATCTACGCGCGCGACGTGCTGCACGGCGATCTCGGCATGTCGCTGCTGACGTCGAACCCGGTGCTCGACGACATCAGGCGCGTGTTCCCCGCCACGCTCGAACTCGCGACGATCGCGACGCTGATCGGCATCGCGATCGGCGTGCCGCTCGGCGTCGCAGCCGCGGTGAAGCACAACCGGCCGATCGACCACGTCGCGCGCTTCGTCGGCCTGATCGGCAATTCGGTGCCGGTGTTCTGGCTCGGGCTAATGGGGCTGCTGCTGTTCTATGCGCGGCTGCACTGGGTCGGCGGCCCCGGCCGGCTCGACCCGGTGTACGACGGCATGGTCGACCCGCGCACGGGCAGCCTGCTGATCGACGCGGCGCTCGCGGGCGAGTGGGACGTGTTCCGCAACGCGGTGTCGCACATCGCGCTGCCGGCCGCGATCCTCGGCTACTACTCGGTCGCGTACCTGAGCCGGATGACGCGCTCGTTCATGCTCGACCAGCTGAGCCAGGAATACATCGTCACCGCGCGCGCGAAGGGCCTGTCCGAGCGCCGCGTGATCTGGCGGCACGCGTTCGGGAACATCGCGGTGCCGCTCCTGACCGTGATCGCGCTCACGTACAGCAACCTGCTCGAAGGCTCGGTGCTGACCGAGATCGTGTTCGCGTGGCCGGGGCTCGGCTCGTACCTGACGGGCGCGCTGCTGAACGCCGACATGAACGCGGTGCTCGGCGCGACGCTCGTGATCGGCGCGATGTTCATCACCGTCAACCTGCTGACCGACGCGCTGTACCGCGTGTTCGATCCGCGTGCGCGCTGAGGGCTGCCGCAACATGACTGCTGCCGCCCTGCTTCCTTTCCCGTCCATGCCGAAGGTGTCCCGATCATGAATGCCGAGCGTCTCACGCTGCGCGCGTGGCTGCTTTCCGATGCGCCCGCGTCGCGCGCGCAGGCCGCGTTCGGCCTTGCGTATCGCCGCTGGCGCCGCTTCGCCGCCAATCCGCTCAACCTGTTCGGGCTCGCGATCCTGGTCGCGCTGATCGTCGTCGCGATCGTCGGCCCGCTGATCATGCCGCACGATCCGCTGCGCCAGGTGCTGTCCGACCGCCTGCTGCCGCCCGGCTCGCCGTCGCACTGGCTCGGCACCGACCAGCTCGGCCGCGACATCCTCTCGCGGCTGATCGACGGCTCGCGCCTCACGCTCGGCATCGCGCTGCTCGTGGTCGTGATCGTCGTGCCGATCGGCCTCGCGATCGGCACGACGGCCGGCTATTGCGGCGGTTTCGTCGACAGCGTGCTGATGCGCATCACCGACATCGCGCTCGCGTTCCCGAAGATCGTGCTCGCGCTCGCTTTCGCGGCCGCGCTCGGGCCCGGCGTGATCAACGCGGTCGTCGCGATCTCGATCACCGCGTGGCCCGCCTATGCGCGGCTCGCGCGCGCGGAGACGATCCGCATCGCGCAGGCCGACTACATCCACGCCGCGCGCCTGCAAGGCGCATCGGGCCCGCGGATCCTGCTGCGCTACATCGTGCCGCTGTGCATGTCGTCGGTGATCGTGCGCGCGACGCTCGACATGGCCGGCATCATCCTGACCGTCGCGGGCCTCGGCTTCCTCGGCCTCGGCGCGCAGCCGCCGAGCCCCGAATGGGGCTTCATGGTCGCGTCCGGCCGCAACGTGCTGCTCGACGCGTGGTGGGTCGCGACGCTGCCCGGCGCGGCGATCCTGCTCGTCAGCCTCGCGTTCAACCTGCTCGGCGACGGGCTGCGCGACGTCTTCGATCCGCGTCATGGAGCGTGACATGTCACTGAATTCCGTCAACGCCGCCGCGCCGCTCTGCGAGATCGACGGCCTGAAGATCGGGTTTCGCGGACACGACGGCGTCGTGTCCGACGCGGTGCGCGACCTGTCGCTGACGCTCGCGCCGGGCGAACGGCTCGGCATCGTCGGCGAATCGGGCTCCGGCAAGTCGCTGACGGGCCGCGCGCTGCTCGGCCTGCTGCCCGAAGCCGCGCGCTGGTCGGCCCGCACGATGCGCTTCGCGGGCCACGACCTGCTCGCGATGTCGGCGAGCGAACGCCGGCGCCTGTGCGGCAGCCAGATGGGGATGATCCTGCAGGATCCGAAGTATTCGCTGAACCCGGTGATGACCGTCGCGAAGCAGATGGGCGAAGCATTCCGGCTGCATGAGCCGGGGCTGCGCGGCCGCGCGCTGCGCGAACGGATCGTCGATGCGCTCGCGGCCGTGCAGATCCGCGATCCGGCGCGCGTCGCCGATGCGTATCCGCACGAGTTGTCGGGCGGCATGGGCCAGCGCGTGATGATCGCGATGATGGTGTCGACCGGCCCGCGCCTGTTGATCGCCGACGAACCGACCTCCGCGCTCGACGTCGCGGTATCGATGCAGGTGCTCGCGGTGCTCGACGCGATGATCGCGCGGCACGGCACCGGCCTGATGTTCATCAGCCACGACCTGCCGCTCGTGATGTCGTTCTGCGATCGCGTCGCGGTGATGTATGCGGGCCGCGTCGTCGAAACCTGCGCCGCGCGCGACCTGCGCAACGCCACGCATCCCTACACACGCGGGCTGCTCGCGGCGAACCCGCCGCTCGCGAACCCGCCCGACGAACTGCCGGTGCTGCGGCGCGATCCGGCATGGCTCGATACCGTTTCGCCTGCAAGCGCCGCGACGGCACAACAGGAGTCCGCACGATGATCGACGTCGATCACGCCTCGATCCGTTTTCCGACCCGCACGGGCCATGTCGACGCCGTGCGCGATGCGAGCTTCGCGGTGCGCGACGGTGAAGTGTTCGGGCTCGTCGGCGAATCGGGCTCCGGCAAGTCGACGCTGCTGCGTGCGCTGACCGGCCTCGTGCCGCTCGCGGGCGGCAGCCTGTCGATCGACGGCCGGCCCGTCGGCGGCACGCCCGACCGCGCTTTCCGCCGCCACGTGCAGATGGTGTTCCAGGATCCGTACGCGTCGCTGCATCCGCGCTTCACGGTCGACCAGACGCTGCGCGAGCCGCTGTCGATCCACAGGATCGACGACGCCGACGCGCGCATCGCCCGCGCGCTGTCCGAAGTCGGGCTCGGCCCGGCGTTCCGCTTCCGCTATCCGCACCAGCTGTCGGGCGGCCAGCGCCAGCGTGTCGCGATCGCGCGCGCGCTGATCGTCGAGCCGCGCGTGCTGCTGCTCGACGAGCCGACCTCCGCGCTCGACGTGTCGGTGCAGGCGGAGATCCTGAACCTGCTGCGCCGCCTGCATCGCGAACGCAACCTGACGATGATCCTCGTCAGCCACAACCTCGCGGTGATCGGCTTCCTGTGCCAGCGCGTCGCGGTGATGCAGCATGGCGAGATCGTCGAACAGCTGCGGATCGAGGACGTGCGCGCCGGGCAGGTCTCACGCGACTACACGCGCACGCTGCTGCGTGCGACCGAAGGTTACCGGCGGCTCGATCCGGTCGCCTGACATGTGCGCGACGCGCGGGCGTGCGATACTCGGCACCCCGTGCGTCGGTGCGCCAGTGCGCCGACGCGCCGCCGAATGGAACCCTCGCGCGCCGCGCGGGTCCATGTCCTTTCGTCAACAGCTCAACAGCTATAGGGAGGCGTTCATGCTGCAATTCATCGAAACCCTGGTGGTCGGGCTCATCGTCGGCCTCCTCGCCCGTGCACTCAAGCCCGGCGACGACAAGATGGGCATCCTGATGACCGTCGTGCTCGGCGTCGTGGGCTCGCTCGTCGCGGGCTACGTCGGCCGCGCTGCCGGCTGGTATGCGCCGGGCCAGGGCGCGGGCTGGATCGCGTCGATCATCGGCGCGATCGTGCTGCTCGTGATCGTCGGCGCGGTGCGCAAGCGCGCGGGCTGACCGCCGCATCGCCCGCGTCGATGCACAACGGCCGCTCGTTCACACGAGCGGCCGTTTTTCTTTTTGCACACCTCAATTCGCGCCACCCGCGGATCGTTGAATCCTCAACGATTTACCGGCAAACGCCGCATCCATTGACGCCCCTTCCGCGAGCTTACGCCACTGGCAATACCCTGACTTGCGGCCGCACAAATTTGAGATAAATTGATTGAAGGAATACGGCGTCATTTGCCTATTGCCGTTATTTCCGTCTTTTCATTCAAGAGGTCCGATGGATTTGCCGTTTACGCATACAGCACCGCAGCGTTGACGGACTGCCATTCGAGCGGCCCCGCTGCGACGCGCTTCCTCTCTGGAGCCTGTCATGAAGCATCGCCTGTTTGCCGCCTCGTTTGCCCTGGCTGCCGCGCTTCTGGCCTCGTCCTCGTCATATGCCGCCGGCACGTCCGGCATCATCCACTTCACCGGCATGATCGTCGAGCCGCCGTGCTCGTTCGCATTCGACACCGCCGACACCGCACATGCGCACGTGCGCGCCGACTGCCCGCGTCCGGCGACCGGACAAGTCGCGTTCGTCGACGCGGCCAGCCTGCGCACGATCAAGACCACGACCTTTACGCAGGCGTCGCGCGCAATCGTTTTACCGGACCGTCCGGGCAACGCGCATGCGCCGATGATCGCCGTCGTCACCTATCAGTAAGCAACATGCGCCGCCGGCGTCGCGTCGCGCGTCAGTCGCGATGGCTGGCGATCCAGTCGCTGAACGCGCGAATCTTCTGCTGGCTGCCGATGCTCTCGGGATAGACGAAGAAATAGCGGGCACCGGTCTCGAGCACGATGTCGAACGGCCGTTCGAGCCGGCGCGCGCTGACGTCGTCGTCGACGAGCGTCACGTCGCCGATCGCGACGCCGAAGCCCTGCATCGCCGCGTTCGTCGCGAGATCGAGCGTGTCGAAGGTCGGGCCGCGCTCCGCGTCGACGGCACGCTCGCCCGCGTAATCGAGCCACGCGCGCCAGTCGCGATGGTCGCGCGTCGGATGCAGCAGCGTATGGCGCGCGAGATCGCCGACCGCATCGAGCGGCGTCGCGTGCCGCAGCTCGGGTGCGCACACCGGCGTCAGCCGCTCGTCGAACAGCGGCAGCGCGAACACGCCCGCGCCCGGCGATGTGCCATAGACGACCGCCGCATCGAACGGCTCGGTCGAGAAATCGACGACGTGCTGCCACGCGGTCGTGATTTGCACGTGGAGATCGGGATGCTCGCCCTGGAAGCGCATGATGCGCGGCAGCATCCAGCGCATCACGCAGGTCGGCACCTTCAGCGCGAGATCGGTGCGCTGCCGCGTGAGCTTCATCGAGATGTCCTCGATCCGCGCGAAGCTCTCGTTGACGACCGGCAGCAATTGCTCGCCCTCCGCCGTCAGCGTGAGGCCCTTCGCGTGGCGCTTGAACAACGGAAAGCCGTAGTGCGCCTCGAGTGTCAGGATCTGCCGGCTCACCGCGCCCTGCGTGAGGCACAGCTGCTCGGCCGCGCGCGTGAAGCTGCGGTGGCGAGCCACGGTCGAGAAGATCTGCAGCGCGTGCAGGGGCGGAAGTCGGCGCATGACGAAGCGGGTAAGGCGGGGTAAACGGACCGCGGATCGCGGATCGACCGCGCCGAACGACGGCGCGGCAGGACCACGCGTCGCCATCGGCGCGCGCTGATCGACACGATAAGCCAAACGCGGGCTTTACGCGAGGTGCGCCGGGCGCTCAGGTCGCGTGAACGAGCGCGCCCACTGCGATGCGCGCCGCCGATACGACGATGTCCGCGCGTGCCGCCGCGCTCAGGCGGTGGGGGCGAGCGCACCCGTCGCGATGCGCGCCGCCGACGCGACGACGTCCGCACGTGCCGCCGCGTCGGCACGCGGCTGCGTGAACGACACGGCCAGCACGATCGGCGCGCGCGACGGCGGCCACAGCACCGCGACGTCGGTCGTCGTGCCGTAGCCGCCGGTGCCGGTCTTGCCGGCACTGCGCCAGCCGGGCGGCACGCCGGCCGCGATCCCGGTCGCGCCGCCGGTCATCCATTCGGTGAGCTGCGCACGCTGCGGCTCGCGCAGCGTGTCGCCGAGCAGCAGCCGCTGCAGCATGTCGACCATCGCCACCGGCGTCGACGTATCGCGCTCGTCGCCGGGCGCGGCCTGGTTCAGTTCGGGTTCCCAGCGGTCGAGCCGGAACGCGGTGTCGCCGCTTTCATGCGCGAACGACGTGACGGCCTGCGGGCCGCCGAGCACGCCCATCAACAGGTTCCCCGCGCCCTTGTCGCCCGACTGCAGCAGCGCGGTGCAGAGCTGCGCGATCGTCATCCCCGTATCCACGTGGCTTTCCGTCACCGGCGACCCGACCACGACCTCGTAGCGGCGGTACAGGATGCGGCGCGGCAGCAGCGATGCGTCGAGCGAACCGCGCGCCAGTATCGCGGCGGCAGCAACGACCGCATAGGTACCGCACAGCGGGAAGCGCTCGCGCGCGTGATGCGCGATGCGCGTGCCGTTCGACGTATCGAATGCGGCGACGCCGAGCCGGCCGTTCGACGCCTTTTCGAGCGCGGCGAGTTCGGCCTGGGCCGCATGGGCGCGCCCCTGGTCGGCGACGGGTGCCGACGAGCAGGCGGCGACGAACGGCGCGGCGACGGCGGCGAGCAACAGCGAGCGGCGTGTCGGAGAGTGTTCCATGGATGAAGGCTGTTCGGTCGGAAACGGTGGCACGGAGCAACGCACGCGCGCATCGGCGATGCGCGCGTGTTCACGCCGACGGCCGGCTCGCGACGGCATTCGCCGCGCATCCCCGAAGGCGTCCGTCGGCCCCGCATGCGGCGGGACTCACATGAACAGACCCTAGCGTAGCAGCGCGCGCGGCCCGCGTCAGCCTTGCGACGAAGGCAGGTACGGCATCGGATTGACGGGCTTGCCGTCGCGCCGCACCTCGAACAACAGCGCGACACGCGAGTTGTCGAGGTCGCCCATCTCGGCGATCTCGTCACCCTGGCGCACGATGTCGCCGGTCTTCACGAGCAGCTTGCGGTTGTGCGCATAGGCCGTGAGGAAATCGGCGTTGTGCTGGACGATGATCAAGGTGCCGTAATCGTTCAGGCCGGTGCCCGCGTACATCACGCGGCCGTCGGCGGCCGCGCGAACCGGGTCGCCCGGCCGGCCGGCGATCTGGATGCCGCGGTTCTGCCCCGGCTTGAATGCATCGACGATCTTGCCCTGCGCGGGCCATTTGAGCGCCACCGCGCCCGCATGCCGCCGGGTTTCCTTCACGACCTGCCGGTCGCTCGCCGTCGACGCGCTCGCCTGCGCGGCGCCCGCCGCATTGCTCGCGGCGGCCGGCGCGGCCGCCTGCGCGCTGGCCGACGCGCCCGGCGCCGGCAACGGCTGCTGCCGGACGATGCGCAGCACCTGCCCCATACGCAGCCTGCCGCGCCCGTCGAGCTTGTTCCAGGTCCGCAGGTCGGCGACGCTGCAGTCGTTGGCGGACGCGATGCCCGACAGCGTGTCGCCGCGTTTCACCACGTACTTCTGCGCGACGAGAATGGGCGCCGCCGCCGCAGGCGTGGCCGCCGGCGCGGCGGCGGGCTGGCCCGACGTCGAGCCCGCCAGCGTATCGCTCGGCGGGACGGACGACGTGCTGGCGCAACCGGCCATGACGAGCACCGCGGCCAGGCCGGACAGCCACGCCGACTTGCGGCAAATCTCGCGCTGTTTCATGGACGATCGACTCCGGTTTGACAATCTTTCGAGCATCTCAAAAACGGAACGGCCGACGTGTAACCGGATGCAAACAATGATGACAAACGATCACGAACCGGGCGCCGGCAAACGCTTGTTACCGGGAATACGGTCGGATTCGGAAAAACTTGACGGTATTGGATGAGCGATGCGGAAGAAATTTCGCGATGCGCCGATTATTTCGAAAAGCTTTCATTGCGCGCGTGACCGCGCCGGCCAGCCGATGCAGCCCGCGCCGCCCGCCCGCTCAACGCAGCCAGTCGATCAGCTCCGCGCAGGCCCACGCGATGCCGATGCACAGGAACAGCAGGTGCAGCGCGATCTTGAACGACACGCCCCACGACGAATCGACCCGCATGACAGTCTCCCCCGGTTGATATGCGGCCATGATCCGGCATCGATCCCGCCCCGAAAATGCGGAACCGGCGAACCGGGCCTCAGGCCCAGCCTGAGACCGGTGCGGCGGTTCCTGCTAACGTATCGGCCATACCCATCCTTACGCGCCCCCACCGATCATGCGCTTCGACCTGACCGACCTGCGGCTCTTCCTGAACATCTGCGAGGCCGGCACGATCACGGGCGGCGCCGAGCGCACCCACATCACGCTGCAGGCCGCCAGCGAGCGCATCCGCGGGATGGAGGACGAGCTCGGCGTGCCGCTGCTGCACCGGACCAAGTCGGGCGCGCAGGTAACCGACGCCGGCCGCGCGCTCGAGCACCACGCGCGCACGGTGCTGCAGCAGATCGACCACATGCGCGGCGAGTTGCAGCAATACGGCCAGGGGCTGCGCGGGCATATCCGGCTGCTGTGCAACACGGCGTCGCTGAGCGAATACCTGCCCGACGCGCTCGCCGCGTATCTGCCGCTTCACCCGAAACTGTCGATCAGCGTCGAGGAGCGCTCGAGCCAGGACATCGTGCATGCGATCCGCAACAGGACGGCCGAGGTCGGCATCGTCGCCGATTCGGTCGGGCTCGGCGGGCTCGAGCAGAAGCCGTTCAGAGAGGACTGGCTGATCGCGGTCGTGCCGGCCGGTCATCCGCTCGCCGCGCGCGACAAGGTCGCGTTCGACGAGATCGCCGACGCGGATTTCATCGGGCTGACCGACGGCAGCGCGCTGCAGGTCCATCTGGCGGACCAGGCGCGTGCGCTCGGCAAGCGGATCCGCTACCGTGTGCAACTGAAGAGTTTCGATGCGATCTGCCGCGTGATCGCAAGCGGCGTGGGGATCGGCATCGTGTCGCGCCATGCGGCCGAACGCGCGATGCAGACGATGGACGTGCGGCTCGTCGAGCTGTCCGATGCGTGGAGCCACCGCAAGCTGACGCTCTGCGCGCGCTCGTTCGATGCGTTGCCGAAATATACGCAGGCGTTCGTGTCGTATCTGTCGGGCGACATGCCGCCACGCTGAACGTCGCGCGCTCCGCAACAGCGTGGCGATACCCGAGGAGACATCGCAGCCATGACCGGACCCGAACTCGCGATGCACTATCGCGCCTACATCGACTGCCTGAACCGGCAGGACTGGCCGGCGCTCGGCCGGTACGTCGCCGACAACGTGATCCACAACGACCGGCCGCTCGGCCTGGCCGGCTATCGCGCGATGCTGGAGCAGGATTTCCGCGACATTCCGGATCTCCATTTCGAGGTCCGGCTGCTCGTGTGCGAACCGCCGCGCATCGCATGCCGGCTGCGCTTCGCCTGTGCGCCGAAAGGGACCTTCATGGGGCTCGCCGTCGACGGCACGCGCGTCACGTTCGCCGAGAACGTCTTCTACGAATTTCATGACGGCAGGATCCGGCAGGTGTGGTCGGTGATCGACAAGGCCGCGATCGAAGCGCAGCTGTGACGCTGCCGGCCGTCACGGCTTACCGCAGCCCCGACACGGCCATGTAGGCGCCGAGCGCGATCATCCCGACGAAGAAGCAGCGCTTGAACGCCTTCTCGCTCATCACGCGCCGCGCGTACTGCCCGCCGATCATCCCCGCGAGCGCCGGCACGAGTGCCAGCGCCGATACGCCGAGATCGACCGTCTGCAGCGCGCCCGTCACGCGCAACTGCAGGCCGAGCGCGATCGTCGACGCGGTAAACGACAACCCGAGCGCCTGGATCAGGTCGTCCTTCGACAGGCGCAGCGTCTGCAGGTAAGGCACGGCCGGCACGACGAACACGCCGGTCGCGGCCGTCACGACGCCCGTCAGGTAGCCGACCGCGGCCGACAGCCACTTTTCGTGACGGCCCGGCGCGGGCAGCCGTGCGGCGGCGAGCCCCCAGCCGCCGTACGCGACCAGCACGATGCCGAGTGCCGCGCGGGTCCACGCACTGCCGGCCGCGAGCGCGGGCAGCCCGCCCGTCAGGGTGCCGAGCGTCAGCCCGGCGAGCAGCGGCCACAAACGCCGCAGCAATGGCCCGAACGACGGGCCGAGCCACAACTGCCACACGTTGGTGATCAACGACGGCACGAGCAGCAGGCTCGCGGCGGCCGACGGCGGCATCGCGAGCGTCAGCAGCCCCATCGCGATCGTCGGCAGCCCGAGGCCGATCATGCCCTTGACCGCGCCGGCGAGCAGAAAAACCAGCACGATGATCGTCGGCGTATGCGTTTGCATGGCGGGTGTTCGGTCCGGTTGAATTCGGCGCCGATGGTGAACCACCGTCACGCCGTCGGCCATCTGGCTTTGCCTGAGGCTGGCTCGGGCCCGCCCGGCGGGGCCTGTCACCCTGTCACCCTGTCACCTGTCACTCCGTCACTCCGTCACTCCGTCGCCCCGCTACCCCGTCGCCGCGTCGCCCTGTCGGCCAATCGCCCCATGCGCGCCGTTCAGGCACCGTGCGCCGGCCCCCGTCCCTGCTCGCTGTCGAGGTGCGCCATCTGCGCGGCCGGATAACGCTCGCCGGCAGCCGCCCCGGCGGGAACCGCCGTTTCGATGCGGGCGAGATCATCGACCGTTAGTTGCAATTTAGATGCCTGAAGCGCGTCCTGGAGTTGAGTGCGCTTGCGTGCGCCGATCAGCGGCACGATGTCGTCGCCGCGCGACAGCGCCCATGCGATCGCGATCTGCGCCGGGTTGCTGCCCTTCTCGTCGGCGATCGCGCGCAGCGCGTCGACCAGCGCGAGGTTGTGCGCGAGGTTCTCGCCCTGGAACCGCGGGCTGGCCGCGCGGAAATCGCGCTCGCCCTGCCGCGCCGCACTCCAGCCGCCGCCGAGCAGCCCGCGCGACAGCACGCCGTAGGCCGTCACGCCGATCCCGAGTTCGCGGCACACCGGCAGGATGTCCGTCTCGATCCCGCGCGACAGCAGCGAGTATTCGATCTGCAGGTCGGCGATCGGCGCGACGGCCGCCGCGCGGCGGATCGTGTCGGCACCGACCTCCGACAGGCCGATGTGGCGCACGTAGCCGGCCTTCACGAGATCGGCGATCGCCCCGACCGTCTCTTCGATCGGCACCGCCGGATCGACGCGCGCCGGCCGATAGATGTCGATGTGGTCGGTGCCAAGCCGCTTCAGCGAATACGCGACGAAATTACGGATCGCCTGCGGCCGCGCGTCGTAGCCGACGAACGCGCCGGCCGGATCGCGCAGCGCGCCAAACTTCACGCTGATCAGCACCTGGTCGCGCGTGCGGCCGCGCAGCGCGTCGCGGATCAGCATCTCGTTGTCGCCCATCCCGTAGAAGTCGCCCGTATCGAGCAGCGTGATCCCGTTGTCGAGCGCCGCGTGCAGCGTCGCGATGCTTTCGTCGCGATCCGCGGGCCCGTAGAGATCCGACATCCCCATGCAGCCGAGCCCGATCGCCGATACCTGCGGGCCCGTGCGGCCCAGTTGACGCTTGTCCATGTCCGTTTCCTCGCGGTGGTGAGTGAATGAACCGGATTCTGGGCGTAACGCGGCGCGCGATAAACGCGAAACGCCCAACCAAATCATTCGACGCTGATTAACAATGGAGCCTGTCCCGATCCGCCACGTTTCCGCCCCGCATGGACCATCTGCATGCAATGCGCATCTTTGCGCGCGTCGCCCACCTCGGCAGCTTCACGAAAGCCGCCGAGCAGTTGCAATTGCCGCGCCCGACCGTCAGCAATGCTGTTCAGTACCTGGAGAAGCACCTGAAGGTGCGCCTGTTGCAGCGGACGACGCGGCGCGTCGCGCTAACCGCGGAAGGCGCGACCTACTACGAGCGCTGCACGCGGCTGCTGGCCGACCTGGACGACGCCGAGACGCTGTTCGACGAAGCCGGTGCGTCGCCGCGCGGCCTGATCCGCGTCGACCTCCCCGAGCGCTTTGCACTCGACAAGGTGATTCCGGCGCTGCCGGATTTCCACGCACGCTATCCCGACCTGCGCGTCGTGCTGAGCACGACCGACCGCTTCGTCGATCTCGTCGCCGACGGGATCGACTGCGCGGTGCGGGTCGGCGTGCTGTCCGACACGTCGCTGGTCGCGCGGCGCGTCGGCGAGATGGCGCAGATCAACTGCGCGTCGCCCGCGTATCTTGCGCGATACGGCACGCCGCGCTCGCCGGACGATCTGCCCGACCACGTCGCGGTCGGCTATTTCTCGAGCCGCACGGGCCGCGAGCTGGACTGGGAATATGCGGACATGGATTCCGGCGCGCTGCAGACCGTGAAGATGCGCAGCGTGGTCGCGGTGAACAGCTCGCACGCGTATCTCGCGTGCTGCCTCGCGGGCCTCGGGCTGATCCAGGCACCGCGCGACGGGCTCGCGCCGCTGCTGGAAGACGGCTCGCTGGTCGAGGTGCTGCCCGAATGGCATGCGGCGCCGCTGCCGGTGTCGGTCGTGTTTCCGAACGGCCGGCATCTGGCGCCGCGCGTGCGGATCTTCGTCGACTGGCTCGCGCACACGCTCGACGACACGCACCGGGCGCAATGACGACGGCCGGCACCAGGGCAACCCGCCCCGCGCGCCGGCCGGTCAAGCGCATCAGAACTTGTGGCGGATCGCGGCGCGCACCGCAAACTGGTTCGCCGACGACGACGGACCGTCCGTCCCGACCACGTAGCCGCCGTCGGCCGCGGTGCCCGTCTTGTCGCCGGCGACCTTCTGCCATGCGCCCTGCAGGTAGACGTCGGTGCGCTTCGACAGGCTGTAGTCGGCCATCAGCCCGACGGTGTGGTACTTCGGCTTGAACGAACCGGCCGCGGCGTCGAACTTGCCGTCGGTATACACGTACTGCGCGCCGAGATAGAAGTCGGGCGTGAGCTGGTACTTGCCGTTGATCTCGAAGTTCTGGAACCTGGTCGCCGTGAGCCCGAGGCCGTCGAACGTCGACGCCGGCAGGTAGACGGTCGACACCGGGTTCTTCACGTCGGTCTTCGTATAGACGAAGCCGACCGTCGCCGGACCGAACGTATAGTTGATGCCGCCGCCGAAGATCCGCAGGCGGTCGGCGACGAAGTTCGCGTCGTCGGCCGCGATCGCGCCCGCATTGCCGACGCCCGGGCTGTTCGCCTGCAGATAGGCTGCCGCGACCTGCAGCCCGGCCAGCGAATACTGCGCGCCGATGCTGTACTGGCGGTTGGTCGAGAAGCCCGTGCTGTTGCTGAAGCTGTAGGTGCCGCCGAACGACAGCCCGTTCCAGTCGGGGCTCGCGTACTTGACCGTGTTGTTGACGCGGAACGAATTGTCCGTGTTGTCGTTGTCGAACGGGTGCGAGAACAGCGTGCCGCCCCAGTTGCCGTTCGCGGTGAGCGGCGCGAGATAGTCGACGAGCGCATCGTACTGGCGGCCGAAGGTCAGCGTGCCGAAGCGCGACGCGCTCAGCCCGACGAACGCCTGGCGGCCGAACATCCGGCCGCCCTGGTTGAACCGGCCGTTGTTCACGTCGAAGCCGTTTTCCAGCGTGAAGATCGCCTTCAGCCCGCCGCCGAGGTCCTCGCTGCCCTTCAGGCCCCAGCGGCTGCCCTGCGCATAGCCGCTCGCGAGCTGGTAATTCGTTTTTCCGACCCCGTTCACGTTCACGTTGTTCGTGTAGTTGAAGCCCTCGTCGATCAGGCCGTACAGCGTCACGCTGTCCTGCGCGAAGGCCGGCGCGGCGAAAGCAGCCAGCGCGGCGGCAAAAATGACGTGCTTCTTCATGACGGATCTCCGGAGCCGGGTGCCGGACAGGCCATTCGCCCGGCGATTGTTTGGTCTGTTTTATAGAGGTGGCCCGCAGGGCGGACTGCGCGGTGTGCGGCCGCGAGGACAAAATGGTGTCACGTCGCAAACCGCCCGTCCATCGGGGCGTGGGCGCGGCCAGCAAAGCGTTGCGCTCGTCCAACTGCGCCGTTCGTCCGGGTGCCCGACCAGGCTTGTCGGCAACCGCTGGCCGGCCCGCCATCCGCGTAAACCCGGACGGCGCCGCATCGGTGGCACAATGCGCATCCGTTCGTCATTTCTTCACGAATTCATGCTTCACCCCGATTCATGCGCGGCTGGTGCCGGCCGCGCACGCGGCGCGCGCCGGGAGGCGGCCCGATGACCGCCGCCGCCCGGGCCGGCCGCTACGCCGAACTCGATTTCTTCCGCGGCCTCGTGCTGCTGGTGATCGTCGTCGACCACATCGGCGGCAGCATCCTGTCGCGCGTGACGCTGCATGCGTACGCGCTGTGCGATGCGGCCGAGGTGTTCGTGTTCCTCGGCGGCTTCGCGACCGCCATTGCGTACAATTCGCTCGCCGAGCGCCACGACGAGGCCGCCGCGCGCCAGCGTTTCATCCGCCGTGCGTTCGAGATCTACCGCGCATTCCTCGTGACGGCCGGCCTGATGCTGCTGATCACAGCCGTGCTGAACGCGTTCTCGATCGACGGCCCGAACATGCCGACCAACGATCTCGACGGCCTGCTCCACAGGCCGCTCGCCGCGCTGCGCGACATCCTGCTGTTCCGCCGCCAGCCGTATCTCGCGTCGGTGCTGCCGATGTATGCGTTCTTCGCGCTGCTCGTCCCGCTCGCGCTGCCGCTCGCGCGCACCCAGCCGTGGCTGATGCTCGCGTTCAGCGGCTCGCTCTGGTACGCGGCGCCGCACGTCGCGCGCTTCTTGCCGACCGTCGAAGGCGCGCCGTGGGACTTCAACCCGTTCGCGTGGCAGTTCCTGTTCGTGCTCGGCGTGATCGCGCGCTGCCAGCCCGTCTACCAGACGCTCGCGCCGAAACCCCAGGGCTGGCTGCTGACGGCCGTGTCGCTCGCGATCGTCGCGGCCGGCGCGTACTACCGGCTGCGCATCGAGCCGTTCCCGACCGATCCGTCGATCAAGCAGAACCTCGGCGCGCTGCGGCTCGCGAACTTCCTCGCGATCGCGTGGCTTGCGGCCAAGCTCGTGCACCTCGGGTGGATGAAGAAGGTCGCGCACGCGATGCCGTGGATCGGCACGATCGGCCGCCAGGGGCTGCTGTGCTTCGTCGCCGGCACCGGCATCTCGCTCGCGGTCGACTCGCTGCTTTATCAGGCGACCGAAGGCTATCTGGACGTGCCGCTCGGCCTGGCCGCCGACGTCGTCGCGACGGGCCTGCTGTATCTCGTCGCGAAGCTTTATGCGCCGCTGGTGTCGCGGCTGTCGTTCCCGTTCCGTACGCGGCGATGACGTGCCGCGCCGTCACGCGCCGCTGCTACGATAGCGGGCGCCTCTCCTGAAACGCTTCGCCATGCGCCGACTCGCCCTTCCGTTCGCCGTCGCCCTGATCGCCGGCTCCATCGCCACCGCCCACGCCACGCCGGGCGGGCCCACGGCTGCGCCGGCGACGTCCGCGCCCGCGGCCGCGATCGTCCCGCCCGCAACGGTCGCGCCGGCCACCCAGGAGCCGCCGGTCAATCCGGGCAGCAGCATCGTGCTGCGCGCGTTCCGGTCGGCGTCGCTCAAGCGCGACTGGTCGTACACGGTCTACCTGCCGCCCGGCTACAACCCGGAAGGCGCGCGCTACCCGGTGCTGTACCTGCTGCACGGCAATGCCGGCAATGCGAACGACTGGATCACGCAGGGCCGGCTGCAGGCCACGGCCGACACGCTGATCGAGCGCCGCGAGATCCCGCCCGTCGTGATCGTGATGCCGCAAGGCGGCACCGACTGGTACGTCGACCGCAAGGAGAAGATGCAGAGCGCGTTCCTGAACGACCTGCTGCCGGAAGTCGAAGCGCACTTCGCGGTGTCGAACCAGCGCGCGGGCCGCGCGATCGGCGGCGTGTCGATGGGCGGCTTCGGCGCGCTGCGTTTCTCGCTGCTCGAACCGGGCCTGTTCTGCGGCGCGATGCTGCTGAGCCCCGCGATCTACGCGAACGAGCCGCCGCTCAATTCCGCCGCGCGCTATGTCGGCGTGTTCGGCGACCGGCAGTTCGACCCGCGCGTGTGGCACGAGCTGAACTACCCGTCCCTGATGCGCGGCTATTTCGCGCGCAACTGGCGCGTGCCGATGTTCATCGCGGCCGGCGACGACGACCTGACGATCCAGGCCGAATCGAGCGTGCTGTACACGCAGCTGCGCCGCGCGCAGAACCCGGCCGAACTGCGCATCGTCGATGGCGGGCACACGTGGGACGTGTGGCGCGGGATGCTCGGGTCGGGGTTGAAGTATGCGCTGGAATGCGTGAAGTAATGCGTGAAGTAATGGAACCGGCCGACGCGTCAGGCAACCGCACGACGATCACCTGACGCCGCTTCCTTCGCGGCGCCGGCGTCGCCGGCACAAGGCGCGCGCTGCGCTGTCGCGCAGACTCGCGCCCGATTCAATTCCACGCGTGACGCGCCGGCCGCACGCCGTTCAGGTAGTAGTTGCCGACGAGGTGATACTTCCACCGCACCGGATCATGCAGCGTGTGCGTGCGCGCATTGCGCCAGTGCCGGTCGAGATTGTGTTCGGCGAGCGTCGACTGCGTGCCCGCCAGCTCGAACAGCTTCTCGCCCGCGAGCAGCGCGATCTCGGTCGTCAGCACCTTCGCCTCGCCGACCGCGACCGATGCACGCGCGACATCGTCGTCGGTCACCGTGCCGCGTGCGCCGATCTCGTCGAGCGTGCGCGCCGCGCGTTCGAGCAGCGCTTCCGCCGCATGCAGCTGGATATGCAGACGGCCGATCTCGCGGACGATCAACGGATCGTCGGCCGCCCGCTCGACGCCGCTGTCGACCCACGGCCGCGTGCGCGTGCGCACGAACGCCTCCGTATCGGCGATCGCGGCCTTCGCGATGCCGGCATCGATCGCCGCCTGGATGATCTGCGACAGCGGGCCGTTGAGCGTCGGCTCATCCGACACGCGCTGCGCGTGCAACACATGCGAAGCGGGCACGCGCACGCCGTCCAGCACCACCGTGCCGCTCGCGGTCGTGCGCTGCCCGAAGCCCGACCAGTCGTCGATCACGGTCAGCCCCGGCGTCGGCTGCGGGACGTAGGCGAGCCATGCCTGCTGCGCATCGTCGAGGCCGAGCACCGGCACGTAGTGCGCGAACAGTGCGCCGGTCGAATAGAACTTCGTGCCGTCGACGACATAGTCGTCGCCATCGCGCCGCACGCGCGTCTTCAGGTCGAGCACGTGCTTCGTGCCCTTCTCCGAGAAGCCGTTGCCGAAGCGCTTGCCGCTCAGGATCTCCGCGAAGAAGTGGCGCTTCTGCGCGTCGGTGCCGGTCAGCGCGATCACGTCGACCAGCCCGAAGTGGTTCTGCGGCAACTGCCCGAGCGACGCATCGGCCGCCGCGACGATCTTGATCACCTCGGTGAGCGTCACGTTCGATACACCCGCGCCGCCGTAGGCCTTCGGCACCGTGATCGCCCACAGCCCCGACTGCGAGAACCATTCGATCTCGTCGCGCGGCAGCCGGCGCGCGCGATCCCGCTCGGCCGCCCCTTCGGCCAGCCGTTGCGCGAGTGCCTGCGCCACCGCGATCGCCTGCGCGTCGTCGGCGATCACGCGGGCCACCTGCGGTCTTGCGTCGGCCGGCCGGTCCTGAATCGTCGCGCTCGTATCTGACATCGGGCTCTCCTGTCGAATCACGAAAGCATTCAATCTAGCAGCGCGCTGCAGGCCGGCAAACCGAGCGATTCTCGTAACGATATTCCTTCGGATAACAAACGACATCGCACGGCACCGCATCCGCTTCCGCGCTTCGGCGTCGCAATCGATGCCCTGGCGTCGACGTTTCACGGCGCCGTTCGCGTAATGCGCAGCGACGATAACGATCTGCGAATCCGTTATTGGAACGTGCGCGTCGTGCTTCCTATACTGGGCTCCCGGTGCAAACGGCCCCGCCCTACGAGGAACCCCGCATGACTTCGTCGCAAGCAGATACCGAACTGTCCACCGGCACCGACTACGACGCACTCGCGAGCCGGTTCCGGCCGATCTTCGACCGGATTGCCGCCGGCACCGCCGAGCGCGAACGCCGCCACGAACTGCCGCACGAAGCGATCGGCTGGCTCAAGGCCGCCGGCTTCGGCGCGTTACGGCTGCCGGTGCGTGACGGCGGCGCCGGCGCGTCGCTGCCGCAGCTGTTCCGGCTGCTGACCGAACTCGCCGCCGCCGACTCCAATCTGCCGCAAGCGTTGCGCGGCCACTTCGCGTTCGTCGAGGACTGGCTGAACGCGCCGCCCGGGCCGCAGCGCACGACGTGGTTCGATCGTTTCGCGAGCGGCCAGCTCGTCGGCAATGCGTGGTCGGAGACCGGCGACGTTCCGCTCGGCCAGACGATCACCAAGGTATCGGAGCACAACGGCCGGCTCGTGTTGAACGGCCGGAAGTTCTACAGCACCGGCAGCCTGTTCGCGGACTGGATCGACGTGTTCGCGCAGCGCGAAGAGGATGGCAGCGACGTGATCGTCGCGATCGCCACCGGGCAGCCCGGCGTGATACTCGAAGACGACTGGGACGGCTTCGGCCAGAGAACGACCGGCAGCGGCACGACGCGCTTCGAGAATGCGGCGGTCGACGCCGACCACGTGATCGATTTCGCACGCCGCTTCAAATACCAGACCGCGTTCTACCAGCTGTTCCACGTCGCTACGCTGGCCGGCATCGGCCATGCGATCGTGCGCGACGCGGGCGAGCTCGTGCGCGGCCGCACGCGCGTGTACAGCCACGGCAACGCCGCGCGCGCCGGCGACGATGCGCAGCTCCAGCAGGTGATCGGCGAAATCGCATCGTGGGCCTATGCGGCCGATGCGCTCACGCTGCGCGCCGCGCAGCCGCTGCAGCAGGCATACGTCGCACGCTTCGGCGGCGACGACGAAGCCGAACATGCCGCCAACGTCGCCGCCGAAATCGAATCCGCGCAGAGCCAGCTCGTCGTGTCGGAACTCGTGCTGCGCGCGGCGACGCGCCTGTTCGACGCGCTCGGCGCATCCGCGACGCGCAGCACGACCGCGCTCGACCGTCACTGGCGCAACGCGCGCACGGTGTCGTCGCACAATCCGCTCGTCTACAAGGCGCGGATCGTCGGCGACTGGGTCATCAACGGACGCACGCCGCCGTTCGTCTGGCGCGTCGGCAACGGTGCGGGTGCGCAAGCCGGCGCGGAAACGGGAGCCGCGCGATGAGCAAGACCATCCGCTTCAACGCGTTCGAGATGAATTGCGTCGGCCATCAGTCGCCCGGCCTGTGGGCGCATCCGCGCGATCGTTCGTGGCAGTACAAGGATCTCGACTACTGGACCGATCTCGCCCGCGTGCTCGAACGCGGGATCTTCGACGCGATCTTCATCGCGGACGTGATCGGCTATTACGACGTCTACCAGGGCAGCAACTACCACGCGCTGCACCAGGCCGCGCAGATCCCCGTCAACGATCCGCTGCAGCTCGCCGCGCCGATCGCGATGGCGACCGAGCATCTCGGTATCGGCATTACCGCGTCGACGACGTTCGAGCATCCGTACACGTTCGCGCGCAGGCTGTCGACCGCCGACCATCACACGAAGGGCCGGCTCGCGTGGAATATCGTCACGTCGTACCTGGAAAGCGGCGCGAAGAACGTCGGCGACAACGGACTGCGCACCCATGACGACCGCTATGCGGTCGCGGCCGAATACGTCGAGGTGCTGTACAAGCTGTTCGAAGGCAGCTGGGAAGACGGCGCGGTCGTGCGCGATCGCGACGGCCGCGTGTTCACGCATCCGGAGAAGGTGCACGAGATCGGCCACAAGGGGCGCTTCTTCGACGTGCCCGGCTATCACCTGTGCGAGCCGTCGCCGCAGCGCACGCCGGTGCTGTTCCAGGCCGGCGCGTCCGGCCCCGGCAAGGCATTCGCCGCGCAGCACGCCGAATGCGTGTTCGTCGCCGCGCCGACCCGCCCGCAACTCGCGCGCTATGTCGCCGACGTGCGCGCGCAGGCCGCCGCCGCGGGCCGCGACCCGCACGACGTGCTGATCTACAACCTCGTCACGGTGATCGTCGACGAGACCGACGAGAAGGCGCAGGCCAAGTTCGACGAGTACCGCCGCTATGTGTCGTACGACGGCTCGCTCGTGTTCATGTCCGGCTGGACCGGCATCGATTTCGGCCAGTACGCGCCGACCGATCCCGTCCGGCGCGTCGAGACGAACGCGATCGTGTCGGCCGTCGAGCATCTGGCCGGCGGCGATACCGCGTGGACGATCGAGGAACTGGCCGCGTGGGGCGGCATCGGCGGGATGGGGCCCGTGTTCGTCGGCTCCGCGCAGACCGTCGCGGACATCCTGCAGGAATGGGTCGCCGCGACCGACGTCGACGGCTTCAATCTCGCGTATGCCGTTGCGCACGAAACCTTCGAGGACATCGTGCGCTACCTCGTGCCGGAGTTGCAGCGGCGCGGCGTCTATCCGACCGAATATGCGCCGGGCACGCTGCGCGAGAAGCTGTTCGGTGCGTCGGCGCGGCTGCCGGACGCCCATCCGGCCGCGCGGTTTCGCGACATCGAACAGGTCAAGCGCGACGCGCAACAGGTGGCCGACTACGCGTGACGGCCAGCCGGGCTGCGAGCATGCCCGACGAACGGCCGCGTGCCTGGGCCGGATTCGACCGGTCGCTCGACGCGCTGCCGCCAATCGCGCCGCGCCCTGCCGCTCACAGCCACGTCCCGCCCTGCCGCTCGTTCGGTTCATCGGCGAGCGCGTCGAAATCGTGAATCCAGTCCAGGTGATGCAGCACGCTGTCGCGCTCGCCGAGACGCGCATTGCGCGCCTGCGCGGCCGGCCCGTCGGGCAGATGCAGCACGTCGGCCGCGGAGATCGACGCGTACTGCACCTTGCGCGTGCGGCCGCGCCGCAGCCGCTCGTACGCTTCCTGCGCCTCGCGCCAATTGCCGCGCCCGGCCTTCGCCAGCTGCGCGGCCAGCACCATCGCGTCCTCGATCGACTGGTTCGCGCCCTGCCCGTGATGCGGCACCAGCGCATGCGCGGCGTCGCCGATCAGCGTCACGCGCCCGCGGCTCCAGCGGCCGAGCGGCGGCCGGTGGAACAGCCCCCAGCGTTGGCTGATCGGCACCGCGGTGATCATCTGCACCACCGCCGGATGCCAGTCCTTGAACAGGCGCAACTGCTCGCCCTCTTGCGCCGGCATGACCCAGTCGCGCGACGGCCACGGCGACGGATGACGCTCGACCAGCAGGAAGTTCTGGTCGCCGTTGTCGCCGATCGGATAGTGCAGCAAATGGCCGTGCGGCCCGACCCAGAACTGAATGGTCTCGGGATCGGGCAACAGGTCGATCCGCTCGGCCGGCACCACGCCGCGAAAGCCCGAGCACCCCGAATACAGCACGTCGTCGTAGCCGAGCATCCAGCGCCGCGTGATCGAACGCGCGCCGTCCGCGCCGATCACGAGATCGGCGTCGACGCGTGCGCCGTCGGCGAAGCTCAGCGTGACGCGATCCGGATGCTGCGCGAGATCGACGAGCCGATGGCCGAGATGAATCTGCTCGACACCGACCGCCTTCGACAGGATCGCCTGCAGGTCCGCGCGATGCACGCCCCAGTACGCGCCGCCGAACTGCCGGCGATAGTCGGGTTCGCCGCGATGATGGCCGATCACCGCGCCGCTGCGCCCGTCGCGATAGACGAGGCCGGGAATCTCCGCGCACACCGCGTCGAAAGCCGGCCGTAATCCCATCCGTTCGTAGAAGCGCGTCGCGTTGGCCGACAGCGCGACGGCCGCCCCCACCTCGCGCAGCACGTCGGTCTGCTCGTACAGTTGCGCGTCGATGCCCAGCTCGCGCAATGCAAGCGCCAGCGTCAGGCCGCCGATGCCGGCCCCGACGATCGCGATCCTCAGATTCGTCTGCATGATGAACGTGTCTCCGATATTCAGATGGTGAGTGGTCGAGGCCGCGGTGCGCGCGCCCCGCCCGGCGCGCCTGTCGAATGCGAGCGCCGTATCGGTATTTTCAGCAGCGCCCCCTTATCCCACAATAAAATGCAGGGAATCTGCTTCATCACTGACCGGAATGATCGGAGACAACCCGGAACCATGGAACTGAGCGAGATCGACCTCAATCTGTTGCTGCTGTTTCAGCGGCTGATGCAGGAACGGCGCGTGTCGAGCGTCGCCGAGCAGATGAACATGAGCCAGCCGGGCGTCAGCAACGCGCTCGCGAAGCTGCGCCGCCGGCTCGGCGATCCGCTGTTCGTGCGCGGGCCGGGCGGCGTGGTGCCGACACCGTTCGCGCTGCGCCTGGCCGAACCGGTTGCGCACGCGCTGTCGACGCTGCATGCCGCGCTCAACCCCGAGACCGGTTTCGATCCGCTGCGCGCATCGCGCACGATGACGATCGGGATGACCGATATCGGCGAAGTCGTGTTCCTGCCCGCGCTGCTCGAACACCTGTCGCGCACGGCACCGGGCATCGCGCTCAATACGGTGCGCAACACGAGCGTCAACCTCGCCGACGAGATGGCCGACGGCCGCGTCGATCTCGCGATCGGCCTACTGCCGCAGTTGCAGGGCGGGTTCTATCAGCGCCGGCTGTTCGATCAGCGCTACGTGTGCCTGTTCCGGCGCGGGCATCCGCTCGCGGACGCGCCGCTGACCGTCGACGCATGGCGGGCGGCCGAGCATCTCGTCGTGGTGTCGGCGGGCACCGGTCACGGCCAGGTGGACGAATGGCTGAAACGCCGCCGCGTGAAGCGCCGCGTGCGGCTGACGGTGCCGCATTTCATGAGCGTCGGCTATATCCTGCAGCGCACCGACCTGATCGCGACCGTGCCGGAACACCTGGCGCTGCAGCTCGCCGCGCCGTTTTCGCTCGGCTGGCGCGCGTTGCCGGTCACGCTGCCGGGCGCGCCGATCCACATGCTGTGGCATGCGCGCGTGAATCAGGATGAAGGCAACCGGTGGCTCCGGGATGTCGTGGTCAGCTTGTTCGCGCAAGCCGGAACGCGCGGACGGAAGGCCGCGCCGACGCGCAAGGCATAGCCGCTCGCGTCGCGAAATCCGGCGTGCGCGGTAGGATGTCGCTTCGACCGGCGCGGCGAGTCCATCGCGCGCCCGCCGCCGCTTTCCTCACCCAACCCGCAGGAAATCAAGCCATGTCTGCCTCGAAGAAGTTCGCCGCCGTCACGGGCGCCGGATCCGGCATCGGTCGTGCCGCGGCGATCGCGCTCGCGAACGCCGGATTTGCCGTCGCGCTGATCGGACGCAAGGAAGCCTCGCTGCGTGAAACGAAAGAGGCGATCGTCGCCGACGGTGGCGACGCACACGCGTTTCCGACCGACGTCACCGACGAAGCGTCGGTCGAACACGCGTTCGCGCAGATCGCGCAGCGATTCGGGCGGCTGGACGTCCTCTTCAACAATGCCGGGCGCAATGCGCCGGCCGTGCCGCTCGACGAACACGAGTTCGACGTGTGGAACGACGTCGTCGCGACGAACCTGACGGGCGTCTTTCTGTGCGCGCGGGCCGCGTGGCGCCTGATGAAGGCGCAAACGCCGCAGGGTGGCCGGATCATCAACAACGGCTCGATCTCCGCCTATACGCCGCGCCCGAACACGATCGCGTACACGGCCACCAAGCATGCGGTGGCCGGCATCACCAAGTCGCTCGCGCTCGACGGCCGTGCATACAACATCGCGTGCAGCCAGATCGACATCGGCAACGCGGCGACGTCGCTGACGGATCGCATGACGGAAGGCGTGCTGCAGGCCGACGGCCGCATGGCGCCCGAGGCGCGGATGGACGTCACGCATGTCGCGAATGCGGTCGTTCAGATGGCGAATCTTCCGCTGGATACGAACATCCTGAACATGACGATCATGGCGACGACGATGCCGTTCGTGGGACGGGGATAAAGCCCGGCGCCGCTTCTGCCGCGCCGGGCCGCGATGCCGGGCACGTCGCCCGGCTGCCCGGCGACGCTCGTCCTTGACAAGTTGCGTGTCGCAACTAATATTACTTGCGACACGCAACTTTCCCGGGCTCGCCATGGACCTCATCGATATTCCGTCGAAGACGCGCGAAGCGACGATCCTCGAGCTTCGGGACTTCTCGCGCAAACTGGTTCGCGAACTGGGTTTCATGCGGGCGACATTGGCCGACAGCGATCTGGCGCCGTCTGCCGTTCACGCCGTTCTCGAGATAGGCATGGCGCCCGGCATCAGCGCAAAGGATCTGGGCAGCATTCTGCGTCTGGACAAATCAAACACGAGCAGGCAGCTTTCCCGGCTCGAAACGGCCGGCTTCGTGACGCGCCGCATCTCGCCCGACGATGCGCGTGCGACGCAGCTGTACCTGACTGCCGACGGGCAGAAACTGCGCAAGAAGATCGACCAGTTTGCGACACGTCAGGTGTCGAATGCGTTACGCCGGATGGTTCCGGCGGACCAGCAAACCCTCGTCCGCGCCCTCGCGCTTTATAGCGATGCGCTCGCGCAAGACAATGCCACCGACGCGCGCACGCCTAAAGCGGACACCACGCAGATCGTCGACGGCTACCAGCCCGGCTGTATCGGCGACATAGCAAGCCTTCACGCGCGGTTCTATTCGGAACACTGGGGGTTCGGCGCTTTCTTCGAGAAAAAGGTGGCGACCGAACTCGCGGAATTTGCCGGCACCCTGCCGGCCGAGGGCAAGGCTCTGTGGCTCCATGCCGAACACGGCCGCGCGCTCGCCTCGGTCGCGATAGACGGGAATAAAGCCACGGGAATCGCACATTTGCGGTGGTTCATCGTCGACGATGGATTGCGCGGCGCCGGTATCGGGCGACAACTGATGACGCGCGCTATGCATTTCGTCGATGAGCAGCAGTTCGACGAGACCTACCTATGGACGTTCAAGGGGCTGGATTCGGCACGCCACCTGTACGAATCGTTCGGCTTTACGCTGACCAGCGAATCGGAGGGCGCTCAGTGGGGAACCAATGTCATCGAGCAGCGCTTCAGCCGGCGGCGGCCAGGTCGATAAGTCGCCGCACGTTTCATCGATCGTGATAGATCGCGAGCCAGACCGACCGTTCTTCAGGATGCGTCCACGCGACACGATGCCGGCAATGCGGTTCGATCAGCACGTAGTCGCCGGGGCGCATGTCGTGCAGCGTCGCATCCGCTTCGAACTCGAGCACCGCGGCGCCTGACAGCAGCACGACCCATTCGGCACGCGAATCGTCGTACCAGAATCCATCGGGACTCGTGTGCCCCATCGACACGATCCGCTCGACGTTCAGGCGCGATCCCGCGACGAGCACGTCGACGCGCTCGTCGTCGCCGCGCGCGCCTTCGAGGCTGAACAGGTTGCCGGTCTGGCGTTGCATGGTTCGACTCCGGGTCGGCCTTCGGCTGAAGGCGAATGACGCCAATGTAGCGCGAAGGCCGGCATCGCGGCGAACTTGTTTGCGGGTTCCGGCAAGCGCTGCATTCACGCGGCCGCCTCGGCGTCGATATCGCGCGCCGTCGGTTCATGACGCACGATCAGGAGGAACACGATCGGCATGGCCGCACTGACCGCGACGACCCAGAACATGTCCGTGCCGAGACGGGCCTGCAGGATCGGCAGCACGAACAGCGCGAGCGCCTGGCCGATCCCGCACAGCGAGCGCCCGAAGCCGACACCGGTGCCGCGGATCGCCGCCGGATAGGACAGCGTGGGATAGATCATCATCTGCGCCTGGCAGCCACGCGCAGCCGCAATCGCGACCGCGGCGGGCCCGAGGCAATTCGAGCGCGGCCATGCGCCTGCGTGTCGCGCCACGCGTCATGCCGGCGGCTGAAACGCGACGACCTTGTTCCGGCCGGTCGCTTTCGCGTAGTACAACGCTTCGTCGGCAGCCTTGATCACGGCGTCGGCCTCGGCATCGTGCTCGGGCGTCCAGCTCGCCAGGCCGATACTGGCCGTGACGTGCCCGTGTTCGCTGCCGGCGTGTTCGAGCGGCAGCTCGTCGATCGCCGCGCGGATCCGCTCGGCAATCTGGGCGGCCCCCGTCTCGGCGGTATCGGGGAGCAACACGACGAATTCCTCTCCGCCATAGCGGGCTGCGGTGTCGGCCGGCCGGCGAATGTTGTCGCCGATGCAGCGCGCAACCGCAGCCAGCGCATCGTCTCCCGCCTGGTGGCCGTAGGTATCGTTGTAGGACTTGAAGCGGTCGACATCGACGAACAGTAACGAGAACACCGATCGCGCGCGCCGCGCGCGACGCCATTCGCGGTCCAGCACTTCCGCGAAGCTGCGGCGATTGTTCAGGCCGGTGAGGCCGTCGGTGCGGGCAAGCAGCACGAGTTCCGACTCGGCGCGCATCCGGTGCCGGAGTTGCGTGCCGAGCATGAAGGACACCCCGATGAACGCGGCGCCGAACGTCGCCACCAGCGCGCCGATCGTCGCGGCGCGGTGCCGCCAGGCCGCATAGATATCCTGCTCCGCTTCCGCGACCATGATGATCAGCGGGAGCTTGGGTAGATGTTTGAAGTAATAGAGACGGCGCACCCCGTCGATCGACGACGTTTCGGAAAACGAACCCTCCGGCGCGGTCTGGAATCGCCGGAAGGTCGCGGCTTTGCTGATGTTGCGCCCGATGGTATGCACGTCGTACGGCTGGCGCATCACCATCACGCCGTCGTTGCCGATCAGCGAGATCGAGCCGTGCTGTCCGAGCGACAGGCCGGCGAACAGTTGGTGGAAATACTCGAGGTTGACCGCAATGAGCACGACGCCGGCAAACGAGCCGTCCGGGTTCGAGATCCGCCGCGAGAGCCCGATGCTGGGTGAGCCGCCACGCAGGCGGGAGTGGAACGGGTCGCTGACATAGAGCCCCGCATCCGGATTGTCGCGGTGGACGGTGAAGTACTTTCGATCGGCGAAATTGCCGTGGCGCGGCTCGTCGCTGCCCGAATCGAGGGCGATGTTGCCGCCGGCGTCGAGCACCAGCATCGAGCCGAGAAACTCTGCCGTCATGGCGTTATCGAACAGCACGGCACGCCGCAAGCTCGCGGGCGCGGTCATCACGTCGTGACGTTGAAGCCCCGCGATGACAGCCTGCAGCGACAGGTCGTAGAGTTCGAAATTGCGTTCGATGTCGCGCTCGGCGATCAGCCCGAGATTGCGGGAGGTTTCGCTGGCCCGCTCGAGCGCGTCGTTGCGGCTCTGGAACAGCTGCAGCACGCACAGACCCATGAGCGCGCAGGCAATCACGATACCGATCACGACGATGGTATAGGGCGCCGCCGACCTGAATTGCATGTGTCTCCTCGATGATCACGCTCGTGCGCGGCGCACGACGCGATTACCTCATACTAAATAACGTGCGGGGACATATCAAGCGGGGTTGCCCCGGTCACCTCGCGGCAGGGCACGCGATGCCGGGATGCTGCACAACCGGCCCTCACACATCCGGATCCGGAATCCGCGCCGACTGAATCACGACCAGCGTATCCCCCGCCTCGATCCGGCACGGCGGATCCTCGTAGAACGAATGGATCTTCCCGCAGCGATCGAGCCCGACGACGATCGCACCCGGCACGACGTTCGTCATGCAGCCGATCTCGTGCGGCAATGCCTCGCGCTCCAGCAGCGTCGCGCGCCCGCGCGTCGACAGCATGTCGTTCACGAACGGCACGATGTAGCGGCTGTGCACCGCATCCGCGAGCAGCAGCGCGCCGATCTTCGTCGACGACACGATCACGTCCGCGCCCGCCTGCCGCAGCTGCCGCTGATACAGGTTCTCCTGGATCCGCACGACGATCTTCGTCTCGGGCGCGATGCTGCGCACCGACAGCGTCAGCAGGATCGCGGTCGGGTCGTCGGTCACCGAGATGATCACGGCCTTCGCCGAGCGCACTTGCGCCTGCTGCAGCAGATCCTCGTGCGCGGGATCGCCGAGCAGCCCTGTCACGCCGAGCGACGTCGCGGCCTCGAGCGCCTGCTGCTGCGCATCGATCACGATGACCGTCGACGGATCGACACCGCTTTCGAGCAGCTCGCGCACGGCGATCGACCCCGACAGGCCGTAGCCGCACACGACGATGTGATCGGACAGTTGCTTCTGCAGGCGTTTCATGCGGAATTCCTCGATGACGCGCTGGATCACGAACTGATACGCCGTGCCCAGGAAGATGAACCAGATGCCGATGCGGATCGGCACGATGAAGAACGCATCGATCAGACGCGCGCGCGCGGTGACCGGCACGATGTCGCCGTAGCCGACCGTCGCGACCGTGACCATCGTGAAGTACACGAGATCGGCGACGTTCATCGGCGTGCTCTTGGTCGAATCGCGCAGGCCGTCGCGATCGAGATACAGCACGAGAAACGCGAGCATGCACAGCACCACGACCGCGCCGAGACGGAACAGCAGCGTGCGCCGCGGCGACGTCGCGGGACGCGTGAACAGCGTGCGCGCACGCGGCGCCCGCCACGGATCGCGGGTACGACGCAGGCGTGAGCGCAACGAGCGGCGCTTGTCGGAGGGCGTTGCCAACGGGGAATCTCCTGAAGATTGCGGGCTCGATTCTACGACGGGAACACGCGGGGCCGTCCGCTACAGCATGCTGCGCGGCCGCACCATCGTCCCGTCGGCGAAACGCCGTGCGCGGAACGCCGTCAGGTCGAGCGACGGCGCGCCCGTATCGATCCATTCGGCCAGCAGCCGCCCGACGATCGGCCCCATCGCGAAACCATGCCCGCAGAAGCCGGTCGCGATCGCGAGCCCGGACGGCGTGCCGGGCGCGTCGATCACCGGAATCCCGTCGGGCAGCACGTCGATCAGGCCGGCCCAGGCCTCGACGATCTGCGCGTCCTTCAGCGCGGGGAAGATCGCCTTCAGCTTCGCGAGCGCGCGCGGCGCGTGCGCGCGATTCGGCTGCGGCTGCGGATCGCGCGGCTCGATCGGCCCGCCTCCGCCGCCGATGCGCGCGCAGGCATCGCGCCACGCGGCGCCATTCAGATGCAGCCGGAACTTCTCGCGCTGCGACCAGAATTCCGGCCAGAACAGGCTCAGGCCGCGCAGATGGCCGAGCGTCAGGTCGACGTCGACCTGCATGTCGTCGGCGAGATTGATCGCGCCGTTGCTGCGTTGCCGGATGCCGAGGCCGTGCCCCCAGATCGTCGACGCGGACACGTCGGGCAACACGTTGGTGCGCATGCAGGTGCCGCGCACGGCCTGCTGCGGCAGCCGGATGCCGACGCCGTCGAGCAGCCGGAAGCTGGTCGCGCCGGCCGCGCAGATCACGCGCCGCGTGCGGATCGTGCCGCGCTCGGTCACGACGCCGACGACCACGCCGCCGGCCGTCTCGATCGCCGTCACGCCGCAGCCTTCGAAGAAACGCGCGCCGGCTTCCGTCGCGCGCGCCGCGAACGCGGCGGCCACGCGGCGCGGTTCGGCCTGCCCGTCGGTCGCCGTATATAGCCCGCCGAGCGTGCGCGCCTGTGTCGACAGCCCGGTCACGCGTTCGTCGATTTCCGCGCGCGTCAACGTGCGCGTGTCGAGCCCGTGTTCGCGCGCAACGGCGAGCCACGCCTGGAACGACGCCCAGTCGTCGTCGTTGTCGGCCATATAGAGGCAACCGCCCTGCCGCCATTCGAGGTCGAAGCCGAGCGCCTGCTCGAGCCCTTCCCAGATCCGCATGCCGGCCATCATCAGCGGCACTTCGGCGGACTCGCGGCCCTGCTGCCGCACGAAGCCCCATGCGCGCGTCGATTGCTGGCCGGCGATGCGCGACTTGTCGAGCACGACGGCCTTCAGGCCGCGCAGGCCGAGGTAGTAGGCGGCCGCGCAGCCCATGATGCCGGCGCCGGCGATCACGATGTCGGCTTCGGCCGGAAACGCCGTGTCGGCGTGCGTCAATGCATCGTGCAGCGGATAGGTGGTCGTCATTGTTCTCTGTTGACGTCGATACGCCGGCACACGCATCGGCGTTCGCGATGGCATGCGCCGGACCGGCGCCCGGATTGAGGATCGGGATGGCGAACGTGCGGGAAAGTCGATGAACGATCCGGTGCGCGGCCGCGGCCCCGCCGCCGGTGACGGTTGCCCGTCGACCGTCCCTGTTTTTTCGCCTTGACGGCGCTATGTTACCGCGCGATAAACTGTATATCCATACAGTATTTCTTCAGCAGTAACATGATCCTCCCCCCATTCGATCCCCCGAAGCTGAACGACCTCACCGAATGGTGGACGAAGTGCACCTACGCCGACGTCCAGCGCCTGATCCTCGAGGTGCAGCACCTTCGCCTGACGCTATGGGAACTGAAAGCACACGTCGCGGATGCATCGCGCGGGATCCGCGTGCTCGATCCGGCCATGCTCGCGCACGGCTCCGCACTGAGACGGCTGACCTACCTGCTCGAAAAGGAAATCGAGCGCGCGAATCCGATCGGCCGCTCGCGCGACGTGTATGCACCGTTTTCCGATGAATGGCGCGCGCGCGAAGCGCTGCGATGTGCATTGCGCGCGCAGCCCGAACCCGCGGAAGCCGGCACGCTCCCCTGCACGATTCCGGAATTCCGGCGCGTCACCTGGGCCGAGCTGCGCGATCGCTGGCGTCACCTGAGCGACAAGCAATCGAGCCGGCAGAACATCGAGCAACGCATGGTGCTCGAGATCGCGCGTCAGCGATCCGTGATCCTCGCGCGCGCGCGAAAACTCGTCGATGCCGCGATCGCCGAAGCGGCGGCGGAAGGCAAGCAGTTGTTCGCGCTCGATCAACTCAAGCGGCTGCTGTCCGTCGAGCGGGAAGACGGCGAGCCGTTCACGTATATGCCGGCGTAAGGCAATTCGAATTCGGCGGTCATTTGTCGAGGGTTCTTCGATGTCGTTCGTTTTCCTGATCATGACGACATGACGATACTTTCCCGCGCAATGCGTCGGGCAGGCCGTGCTTCATAGATCAATGCCGAAAGGCGCGATGACCGCGAGGTCATCGCACCACATGGACGTTTTCGAAGATCGAAAGGCGCGGTTCGCGCCGGGACGATCCCGATGCAACCGGTATCGGGGTGATCAGTATGGATAGCGCAACTGACGCGTTTGCGCGCGCGCCGCGCGGTTGTACGGCTGAAGCCGCGCAAGCTGTTCGATCGACATCGTGACGACTTCGAGCACATGCCGTGCGATCTCGTCGTCCGTCATGCCGGCGTCGACGTACTGTTCGATGCTCATCGTTCGAGGCGGATGGCTGCCCGCGTCGTCGTCGACGATGTAAATCCTGGCGGTACGGTGCTCCGGCGACAACACGAGCTGGACCGTTTTACCGAGAACGACGATCTGCATGCACAAAGTGGCCATTCGCTGCCTCCAATTGCGTTGCCTTCAATCGAGCATCGAACGATACCTCACAACCCGGGCGATGAATCTACCCACTTCCCCGGATATTCGAAACGACCAGGAATCAATTGCAGGCCGGCCGTCCATCGCCTTCCGCGAACCTTTCTGCCTGGCGCGACGATCCGGGCGCGTCGCCATGCGGCGACGGCGCCACGCGGCAAAGGCGCGCAGGTGCGCGCGACCCCGCCGCGCATCCGGGCGTCCCTCGTGATTTTCGCTTTGAATGGGGCGCGCGCCCGTTCGGCGCCCTAATGGCTCACGGTGCATGCACCGGCCGGTCGAACCGGCGCCTGTCTTGCACGGGCAAACGACGCGCTACGCGTAGCGGCTCAACCACGCTTCGGAAAATGCTTTCGCGTAGGCGACGGCGTCTGCTTCGGTATCGAATTCGCCCAGCTTGCGGAAAGCGGCCTCGCGGCTGAAACCCAGCTTCGTGACCTCGACCTGGGCGGCATATTTGCCGTCCTCCGTCACGCGCGGTTCGCAGTTCATCTCGTACCCGCGCATCACAAATTTCTTCTGCATCGCTTCAACACTATCTTGAGACGGGCGAATCGTAGCATGGGGTTCCGCCGCGTTCATGCGCGTGCTCGACCAGGGCATTCCCGTCCGTTTCATTAGAGTAAGCCGTCGAATCATTCGCGTACAAGATGCCGGGCGATCCGGCCCGACATGCGAGGCGATGTAAAAATTTGTCGCCGACGCAGCGGCACGATGCCGCGGTTCGGGTCGCCGACACGCCCTGCTCTGGTGCATTTCGTCGGCAGTGCGGTGCGATTACGTGCCGCTCGTCGGGCAATCGTGTCCCGGTGCCGCGCGATCCGCGTCCGAAGGTTGCGAACGGGCCAGTTGTGCCCGACGTACGCCTGCGGATCCAGCGTAACGTCGTGACACACCTTTCACAGAAAGGCACCGATTGCGACATGGAATGACTCTCATTTTGCGGTAAAGTTATCTTTTCCGCGCGTGGCCGGTCGGCTCGCCCCTGGACGTCGTAAAGACTGTCCGCCGAGACTGCCGCAAGGCGTCGTTCTGAACGTCACGATCCGTTCCCGTAGCATGACCACTGAAGCAATCACCACGGATTCCCTCGCGGTTGCCGAGCGCGTGCGCGAGCTGATGACCCGCAACGGCATCGGCAAGCGCCAGCAAACCACCGAGCTGTGCCGCATCCTCGACCTGAGCTTTTCGCAGGGTCACCGCAAGCTGCGCGGCAGCAGCCCCTGGACGCTCGCGCAGATCAAGAAAGTCGCCGAAGCCTACGGCGAGCCCGCCGCTCAACTGTTCGGCGCGCAGACGCTCGACCCCGGCATGGTCGGCGCCTATTCGCAGGAGGCCGTCCTGTACGCCGGCGTCGCCGAAATTCCGTGCACCGCCTGGATCGGCGCGCCGCTCGAAGCCGGCGCGCGCCCCGAGTTCGTCGCGTACGAACAGAACGGCCGCTGGCGCGTGCTGCGCCATACGGGCGTGCTGTATCAGAACGCGTACGACGTGCACAAGATCGAGATCTATCCGCGCCGCGCGGAGAGCGACAAGCTCGTCGTCGCGGTGATCGATCCCGATCGCGTCAGCGCGACCGAGTTGTGCCGCTATCTCGAGCGGCAGGGATTCTCGACGGCCGCGTTCGACGGCCTCGCGCCGTTCGTCGACGCGCTGCAGGGCCAGGCGTTCGACGCGGTCGTCACCGAATGGCTGTTCGACGGCAGCACGGCCGCCACCGCGATCAAGGCGGTGCGCACGTCCGACAATCCGGGCGCGCCGATCTTCGTGCTGACGGGCGACCTGCTCACCGGCCGCGCGAGCGAAGCGGACATCAGCGAAGTGATCCGCGCATTCGACGTCGTCTGCTACGAAAAACCCGCGCGCATGGCGATCCTCAGCGCCGACCTCGCGAAGCGGCTCGCACGCGGGTAATTCCCGCACGCCGTCTACCTCTTTCGCATGGCCGGCGCCCCTGCGGCGCGGCGGTCGTGAACAGGTTCCTCAGTACAATAGCCGGACCCCGTTCACGACCGGCATTCGCCGCCCGACTTCATGGCCCGCCTCATTCCCGACGACTGGAAAAGCCTCGCCGCCACCGGCGCGGCCGAACGCGAGCGCGAGACGCTTGCCGCCCTCGAACATGCGCTGCCGGACAGCTACACCGTCTATCACGGCGTGCACTGGACGCGTGCCGACCAGGGTTTCTCGGTGTTCGGCGAAGCCGCGTTCGTCGTCGTGAGCCCGGCCGGCCGCGTGCTGCTGATCGAGCAGAAGGCCGGCTTCCTGCGCGAAACGCCGAAGGGGCTCGTGAAGGTCTACCTGCAGAAGGAGCGCAACGTCCCGATCCAGCTCGCGCGCACGCAGGAGACGCTGCACCGGCGGCTGACCGCCGCGCTCGGCGCGGGCGTCTATGGCGTCGAGGCGCTGCTGTACTGCCCCGACTACGCGATCCGCGAGACGGCGATCGCCGGCGTCGCGGCCGACCGCATCGTCGACGCGTCGCGCAAGGCGCAGCTCGCGCAGGTGATCCAGCAGATCCTGCCCGAGCACGACGAGCCGTTGCCGAACGCAGCGAAGCTGCATCACTTCCTCGCGGACGAACTGGCGCTCACGCCCGACACGAGCGCGCTCGTCGGGCAGGCCGGAACGCTCGTCACGCGGCTGTCGGGCGGGCTTGCCGAGTGGGCGCGCCAGCTCGAATTCACGCCGTTCCGCTTGCGCGTGACGGGCACCGCGGGTTCGGGCAAGACGCAGCTCGCGGTGCAGGCGATGCGCGACGCGGTCGCGGCCGGCAAGCGCGTGCTCTACGTGTGTTTCAACCGGCCGCTCGCCGACTACATCGCGCGCATCGCGCCGCCCGGCGCGAAGATCGCGAACTACCATCAGCTGTGCGACTGGGTCGCCCGCGACGGCGGCTATACGCCCGACTTCGACACGCCCGGCGCGTTCGAGCGGCTCGAGGCGCGCTTCGCGCAAGCGCCGATTCCGGAACGCTGGCGCTTCGATGTGCTGATCGTCGACGAAGGACAGGACTTCCACGCGCCGTGGGCGGCGGCACTGGAGCGCCTGCTGGCGCCGGACGCCGCATGGTGGTGGCTGGAAGACCCGCTGCAGAACCTCTATCTGCGCGAGCCCGTCGCGCTGCCCGGCTGGGTCACGCTGAAGGCGCTGACGAATTACCGCAGCCCGCGCGACCTGCTCAAATTCGTGCGCGACGTCGTCGGCCGCGTCGAGCCGCTCGCGGCCGAACTGCGCTCGGGCAGCCCGTTCGACGGTTCCGATCCGTCGGTGTCGTCATACGGGGAAGACGGCGCGTCGGGCGACGCACTCGCCGAAGCGTGCATCGACGCGACCAAGCGCGCGATCACGCACGCGCTGTCGCTCGGCTTCCGCAAGCAGGACATCGCGGTGCTGTCGTATCGCGGCCGCGAAAGCTCGGTGCTCGCGCGGCTCGACCAGCTCGGCCCGCACCGGGTCAAGCGCTTCACCGGCAAGTACGACCTGTTCGGCAACCCTGAATATCGCGAAGGCGACGTGCTGCTCGATTCGATCTACCGCTTCAAGGGCCAGTCCGCGCCGTGCGTGATCCTCACCGAGATCGACTTCGACACGCTCGATGCACGTGCGGCCCGCAAGCTGTTCGTCGGCGCGACGCGCGCGACGATGAAGCTGCTGCTCGTCGCGTCGGCGCGCTCGGCAGCGCAGCTTGCGGGGGGATGACGCGGCGGAACGACTCTTCCTGCACGAGGACGCTCTCCGCCATGATGCTCGTTGACAATCGGGCACATTTCGTTCTGCCTGATGCCCTGATCTGCTCGCGTTTCGCCCGGTTCCCGCTACCGCTGCTGATTTATCCGCTCGCTACCTGTCGTTACGATGCCAAGCCGTCTCGCATGGCATTTGAAAGGTGTCGATCCATGGTCGCAGTGAAAATCGCATTGGGTTTCGGCAGGCAAGCTAGATTGAATCCGCTCGTTTCTCCGCGCGTATTGACATCGCAGCAGAAGCGAGATGCGGACGAGTTCCTGCGGGCCTGGCCCACGGCATCAGCCGAAAATGAAACCCACCGAGCGCTTGACCATATACGACGACTCGGTCTGCACGCGTCACATGGCGCGGCCGTCGGCGATGCTGCCACCGTACTTCGCTCGGCAATACAGAATGGACGCGTTTCCGTCGTGATCGAGCGGACGACTACGCGGTCCGGTGAGTCCGGGGGAACTGGCAGACCGGCTATCCGTAAGTCTACGGTGGCTGGGCCGTCGTTCAGTCCGTTCTCGGATCTGGAAAGAGTCACCCCGGTCAGCGTACGGTCGTCATCTCGCAACACGACCATTACCCGCAGTTGGGCCACACCCAGCGACGTAAGCACCGACGAGCTCTGGAATTATCTGCAAAGCGTTGTAGGGGATTTTGAATCTCACGACGCTGACCCGCTGGCGGGTAAAGTCCCGGCCCCGGCGCAACTCGGCGACGCGCAACCGTTCGAGTATCTGGAAGCCGCGCAGCACGCGGAACCCTTCAATATTGCAAAGACGCCGAACGTAGGTGACCCTGGAACCTGGTATACGAATCCCGGCAGCGGACAAATGCGTTTGTACGGCAACGGTGGCCAACCTGCGGTCGACATCGATTTCGACCACGATCACGGTCAAGGTATTCCTCATGCTCATAACTGGGCGCTCGACCCACTTAGCGGGAGATTGCGCCGGGGGCCGGGTGTACCGTTATCTATTCTTCCTTGAACATGAACCGGAATTTCATTCATGGGAAACGTGACTTATCAAAGCATGATCGGGCTCGAGAAAATGCCGTCCTTCCACGATGCCGAACTCGTCACGATCGACCATCGTCCGACCGATCGAGAGTTGCGCCTTCGATTCAGTCGAGTCGGCGGTGACGTCAACACCTTCCGCTTCACCGGCGTCATCTGCCAGCGAGTGCTCGATTTTGCAGAACAGAACGTCGTGTCACGCCTTCTGATTTCCCCTGCCTACCCGTTCTCGGCAGCGGAGGTGTGCCAGTGGTTGAAATGGATCAACAGCAGAGAGGATTTCGAGGCGGCGAATATCGACGAGTCTCTGGCAAATCAGTATCTGGCCGATTTCGGCGCAGGTCGAAAGGCGCTGTTCGTACTCGATCCATCATGCGGCGCAGAGGTCGCGGTCTTGTGCGAGTCGATCGGGTTCAGCGCTCATCCCGCCGTCTGAACATCAGACGGCGTCACGTCGACGGTGAAACATATCGAGGTAACCACCGTTCCTCACGCCACCCGAAACGCCCCCACCGCCCGCCGCAGCCCATCGGCCTGCTCCTCGAGCGACGCCGCCGCAGCCGCCGCCTGCTCGACCAGCGCCGCGTTCTGCTGCGAGACCTGATCCATCTGCGACACCGCGCGGTTCACCTGCTCGATCCCGTCGCGCTGCTCGTTCGACGCGGCCGCGATCTCGGTCATGATGCCCGTCACGCGGCCGATCGCCTGCTGGATGTCCTGCATCGTCGCGCCGGCCACGCCGACCAGCCGCGACCCCGTCGCGACGCGCTCGACCGACTCGCCGATCAGCGTGCGGATCTCCTTCGCGGCCGACGCCGAGCGCTGCGCGAGCGTGCGCACCTCGCCCGCGACCACCGCGAAGCCGCGGCCCTGCTCGCCCGCGCGCGCGGCTTCGACCGCCGCATTCAGCGCGAGGATGTTGGTCTGGAACGCGATGCCCTCGATCGTGCCGATGATGTCGGCCACCTTCTGCGAACTCTGGTCGATCTCGTTCATCGTGCCGATCACCTCGCCGACGACCGTCGCGCCGCGCGTCGCGATCTCGCTCGCGTTGTCCGCGCACGCCTGCGCCTCGACCGCGTGATCGGCGTTCTGCTTCACGGTCGCCGTCAGCTGTTCCATGCTCGCGGCCGTCTCCTGCAGCGCGGACGCCTGCTCCTCGGTACGCTGCGACAGGTCGGTGTTGCCGGCCGCGATCTGGTGCGTCGCGGTCGAGATCGCTTCGGAACCCTGGCTGACCTGGCGCACCGTATCGGCGAGGCTGCGCTGCATGCCCGTCACGCCCTCGACCAGCTCGGCCATCTCGTCGCGCGACGACCAGCGCACTTCCGACGTCAGGTCGCCGTCCGACAGGCGGCGGAAATGCGACAGCAGGCGGTTCACCGGTTGCGTGATCGCGAAATGCAGGCCGACCGCGCAGCCGAGACACGCGGCAAGACCGAACGCGATGCCGGCGATCGCGCCCGCGCGCATCCAGCCGTAATAGGTCTGCGCGGTGTCGTAGACGTCCTTGCCGCGCGCGGCCTGGTACGCGTCGAGCGCGTCGGTCGCCTGCGTGAGCGCGACCGACAGCGGCGGCGCGACCGTCATCAGCAGGCGGTCGGCGTCGTCGCGGCGTCCCGCGCGGATCGCGTCGATCAGCGGCTTCAACGCCTGTCCGATCAACGCCTGGCGCGCGGCGTCGAGCCGGGTCGCGAGCGGGCCTTCGTCGCCGTCGTGCGGCATCGTCGCGTAGGTGCGCCACGCGGTGTCGGCCTTCGCGAGATAGCCCTCGGCCTTGTTGACGATCTCGGGCACTTCCGGCGCCTCCGGATGCAGCATCGCGCGGTCGAGCGTGGTGCGCACGATCGTCAGGTTCAGGCTCGCGGCGGACAGCGCGGTCTTCGCGGCCAGCTCGCGCGTATAGGCTTCGTCGAGCGCGCGGTTCGAGCGCTGCATGCCGGTCAGGCCGATCAGGCCCGACACGACGAGCAGCGCGGCGACGAGCCCGAGCGTGGAAAAAATCCGCGTACGGATCGAGAAACGGGAAAACAGGGCGTTCAGGTTCATGACGGGACGGGAGCGATAAAGGGTGCCGCGGCAATCGGTCCGCTGCACTCTGGATTACGGTTTGCCTGCAAAAAACTTGAGCCCGGCCCGCCGTCGGGCTGATCGCGATCAATTTTTCCCCGTCGGCAATCTCCTGTTACCGATGCAACAAATCGAGGCCCGGCAGAAATTGACCAGGCAACAAATCATCCCTATATTTCGCTCAATTCCCTGCCATGGCAGATATCTCGATGAGAACCGATACCCTCCTTGCCCCGCCGGCCGCCGACGCGGCCCGCCGAGACGCACCGACCGGGCTGATCGTCGCCGCGCTGCTGCTCGTCATGCTGCTGTCCGCGCTCGACCAGACGATCGTGTCGACCGCGCTGCCGACCATCGTCGGCGAGCTCGGCGGCCTCGACCAGTTGTCATGGGTCGTCACCGCGTACCTGCTGTCGTCGACGGTCGTGCTGCCGCTGTACGGCAAGCTCGGCGACCTGTACGGCCGCAAGATCGTGCTGCAGGCCGCGATCGTGCTGTTTCTCGCCGGCTCCGCGCTGTGCGGCATCGCGCAGGACATGACGCAACTGATCGTGCTGCGCGCGCTGCAGGGGCTCGGCGGCGGCGGGCTGATGGTCGTCACGATGGCCGCGATCGGCGACCTCGTGCCGCCCGACCGCCGCGCGCGCTATCAGGGGATGTTCGGCGGCGTGTACGGCCTCGCGACGATCGTCGGGCCGCTGCTCGGCGGCTTCCTGGTCGAACACCTGTCGTGGCGCTGGATCTTCACGATCAACCTGCCGCTCGGCCTGCTCGCGCTCGCGGTGATCGGCATCGCGTTCCGGCCGCATACCGCGCACGTGAAGCACCGGATCGACTACATGGGCGCCGCGTTCCTCGCGACGGCCCTCACCTGCGTGATCCTGTTCACGAGCGAAGGCGGTTCGCTGCTGCCGTGGTCGTCGCCGCAACTATGGATGACGCTGGTGCTCGGCGTGGTCGCGGTCGGCGGCTTCATCTACGAGGAGCGGCTCGCGGCCGAGCCGATCATGCCGCTCGAACTGTTCCGCCAGCGCACCTTCGTGCTGATGAGCCTGATCGGCTTCGTCGTCGGCATCGCGCTGTTCGGGTCGGTCACGTTCATTCCGCTCTATCTGCAGGTCGTGAAAGGCTCGACGCCGTCGCAGGCCGGGATGCAGCTGCTGCCGATGATGGGCGGGATGCTCGCGATGTCGGTCGTCAGCGGCCGGCTGATCTCGCGGCTCGGCACGTATCGGCCGTTTCCGATCGCGGGCACGCTGATCGGCGGTGTCGCGATGGCGCTGCTGTCGACGCTGTCGCTCGACACGCCGCTGCACACGATGTACGCGTACATGGCGCTGCTCGGGATCGGGCTCGGCATGGTGATGCCGGTGCTGACGCTCGCGGTGCAGAACACGGTCGAATTCCGGCACATGGGGGTCGCGACGTCGGGCGCGACGCTGTTCCGCTCGATCGGCGGCTCGCTCGGCGTCGCCGCGTTCGGCGCACTGTTCTCGCACGGGCTGCAGTCGCGGATCGTGCAGGCGCTGCCGGCCGGCACCGAGCTGCCGCCCGCGCTCGGCCCGGCGGCCGTGCACCAGTTGCCGGATGCGGTGCGCGATGCTTACCTGCATGCGTTCGCCGGATCGCTGCATGTGGTGTATCTCGCGGCGGCCGGCGTGATCGCGATCGCGTTCGTGCTTGCGTGGTTCGTCGAGAGCGCGCCGCTGCGCAAGCACCACTGATTTGCGGGCCGGCGGCAGCGCTCGCCGGCCGATCGACGCCACGTGGCGACCGTTCTCCCGATTTGCGATTGCCGTGCCGCCCCGCGCGCCGTCACGGCACCAGCACCACCCCGCCCGTCGTCTGCCGCGACTCCAGCAAGCGATGCGCGTCGGCCGCCTGTTCGAGCGGCAGCCGCGCGCCGATCTCCACGTGCATCCCGTCCGCGAGCCGTTCCAGCGTCGCGCGCGCCGCTTCCCGATACCCCGCCACGTCACGCGCGATGAAACCCAGCACGCTCGGCCGCGCCAGCGCGATCGAGCGGGCCGGCCCGAGTTCGTCGAGATCGATCGTCTGCCGCGCGCCGATCGCGGCGACCTGCCCGATGCTCGCGACCATCCCGAACGGCCGGACCGCGCCGAGCGTACGCGTCAGCACGTCGCCGCCGATTCCGTCGATCGCGTAGTCGACGCCCGCGCCGCCGCCGAACGCGCGGGCCGCCGCGACGAAATCCGCCTCGCGATAATCGACCACCGCTTCCGCCCCGTGCGCGCGCACCAGCGCCGCCTTCGCGGCCGAGCCGACCGTGCCGATCACCCGTGCGCCGAGCGCGCGCGCCCACTGCGTCGCCAGCAAGCCGACGCCGCCGGCCGCCGCATGCACGAGCACGGTCTCGCCGGCACCGACCTGCCGCACGCGGTGCAGCAGCATGTAGACGGTAATGCCTTTCAGCAGCCCGGCCGCGGCCGCTTCGTCGCTCACGCCGTCGGGCACGGGCACCACGCGCTCGGCGGGCAGCGTGCGCAGGCTCGCGTAGCTGCCGGTCGGCAGTCCCGCATAGGCAACGCGCTGGCCCGGGACGAGCGCCGTCACGCCGGGCCCGACCGCCTCGACCACGCCGGCCGCCTCCACGCCGAGCGCGTCCGGCAGTGCCAGCAACGGGTGCGCGCCGGTCCTGAAATAAATGTCGACGAAATTCACGCCGACGGCGGTCTGGCGAATCCGTACCTCACCGGCACCGGGCGGCACGACGGGCGCATCGACACGGCGCAGCACGCCGGCGTCGCCGTAGCGGTCGATCCCGATCCGGGTGGCGGTGGCAGTTTGGGTCATGACGTTCCTCGCAATCGAATGAAGTGACACGATCATCCCATCGTGCATAATCGAACGGAATTCCCGTTACGCGCCCATCTACTGTGCAAAATTCGACCGAACCAACGGCAGTGTCCGCGCCGCCGATGAGCTGGGACGACCTCCGCTATTTCCTCGCGGTGATGCGCGGCGGCAGCCTGTCGGCCGCGGCGCGGACGCTGCAGGTCCAGCATTCGACGGTTGCCCGGCGCATCGACGCGCTGGAGTCCGCGCTCGGCATCCGGCTGTTCGACCGGCTGCCGCGCGGCTGGCCGCCGACCGACGAAGGGCTGCATCTCGCCGAACATGCGGCGCGCGTCGAAACCGACGTCCATGCGTTCGCGCGCGCCGCGCAAGGGGCGGCGGCGCTCGACGGGGTGGTGCGCGTGTCCGCGTCGCCGGTGTTCGCGAGCCACTTCCTCGCGCCGCGGCTCGCCCGCGCGCAGCGCGCGTGGCCCGCGCTGCGGATCGACCTGATGGGCGAAATGCACGCGGCGAACCTGTACGCGCGCGAAGCCGACCTCGCCGTGCGCTTGTCACGACCGAACGAGCCGGGGCTGGCCGCGCGCCGGCTCGGCACGATGCGCTTCGCGCTGTGCGCATCGCCCGACTGGGCCACCGCGCCGCCCGACACCTGGGCATTCCTCGGTTACGACGACGCGCTCGCGCAAATGCCGCAGCAGCAATGGCTCGAGCGCTTCGCGGCCGGGCGCCGCTTCGCGTTCGTCGCCAACGACCTGGCCGCGCTGCATCGTGCGTGCGTGGCCGGTGCGGGAATCGCGTTGCTGCCGCGCTTTCTCGTCGACGTGCCGGCCACGAGCTCGGGCCCGGCCGCGGCCGATCCGTCGTTGTCGGCCCCCGCAACGCTCGTCGAACTGACGTCCGTGCCTCGTTGCGACGTCGAGCGCGAGATCTGGCTCGTCGTCCACCCGGACGTGCGCCGCTCGCCGCGCGTGCAGCGCGTCGCGGAGGCGATCGCCGACGCGGTTCGCGACGCGGACGGCCATCTGTAGGCGGGTCGGGCAGGCCCTGCACGCAGGCGACGCGGCCAATGCCTTTACCGCACCGCCCGACGGCCGGCATAGTAGCGGTTTCATCCGCCTGCTCCGCCACCATGCCCGCCGCTCCCGCCTGCGTCGTCCGCGACGCGACCGATGCCGATCTCGACGCCATTCACGCGATCTATGCGCACCACGTGCGCCACAGCGTCGCGTCGTTCGAGGAGACGCCGCCCGACGTCGACGAACTGCGCACGCGCCGCGACGCGGTGCTGCGCCACGGGCTGCCCTATCTCGTCGCGGAATGCGACGGCCGCATCGCCGGCTACGCGTACGCGACGCCCTATCGCACGCGCAGCGCGTACCGCCACACGATCGAGGATTCGATCTACATCGACGACGCGCAGCGCGGCCGCGGCATCGGCCGCGCGCTGCTCGCGGCACTGATCGCGCGTTGCGAAGCCGGCCCGTGGCGGCAGATGATCGCGGTGATCGCCGACGGCGGCACCGGCGGGTCGACGTCGCTGCACCGCGCGTTCGGTTTCGAGCCGGCCGGCGTGCTGAAGGCGGTCGGTTTCAAGCACGGCCGCTGGATCGACACCGCGCTGATGCAGCGCGCGCTCGGCGACGGCGCACGCACGCTCCCCGCCGCGCCCGAGCCTGTCGCGCCGCGCTAGAATGGCCGCATGTCAAAACAGACTCCAACCATGCCAGACGAGGCCGCGCCGGATTCCCGCAACGAGTACACGGTCGACGAACTCGCACGCGTGTCCGATACGACCGTGCGCAACGTGCGCGCGTACCAGGATCGCGGGCTGCTCGCGCCGCCCGAGAAGCGCGGGCGCGTCGGCATCTACGACGACACGCACGTCGCGCGCCTGAAGCTGATCAACCACCTGCTCGCGCGCGGCTACACGCTGTCGAACATCCAGGACCTGATCATGGCGATCGACGAGGGTCACGACCTGCGCTCGATCCTCGGCCTGGAAAACGCGATCGGCGGCCGCTGGTCGCACGAACTGCCGAAAACCTATTCGCTCGCGCAACTCGCGCAGATGTTCGGCCCGCAGACGGCGTCGCAACTGTCGCGGGTGACCGAACTCGGCCTGCTCGAACGGCGCGGCCTGTCGTTCGTCGCGAAAAGCCCCGCGCTGCTCGAGGCGGCAGCCGCGATGACGAAGGAAGGCATCCCGCCGCGCGAGCTGCTCGACGTGATCAGCCTCGCGCGGCCGCACTTCGATGCGATCGCGCGGCTGCTCGTCGATCTCGTCGTGAAGCGGCTCGACCGCTATGACGAAGGCACGCTGCCGCCCGTCACCGACGTGCCCGCGCTCGTCGATGCGATCTGGCGCCTGCGCCCGCTCGCGGCCGTGTTCGTCGAGGGCGAGACGAACCGCGCGCTCGAGAACGCCGCCAGTGCGTATCTGGGCGGCCGTGTCGCGACGATCCTCGACCGGAAACTCAGCGACGAAGCAGCACGCCAGGCCGGCACGGCCGATACGTCCGATACGTCCGGCCCGCAACGCGACGGCGACAAAGCATAGGACCGCCGCCGTCATATTCATATCGGCATTGCTTGGTTTGCGGGCCCGATCGCCCGTGCGACGATTCTTCCAACCGAGCGGCACGCGCCGCTCCCCGAAGACGTTTCGCATGGAGTCCGTTCGATGATTCGTTTCACCCGCTGGATCACCCGCACCGCCGCGACGGCGCTCGTCGCCGTCGCCGCCACATCGGCCTTCGCGCAAGGCAGCGCCGACAAGGTCGTGCGCATCGGCTACCAGAAGGCCGGCCTGCTGTCGGTCGTCAAGACGCAGGGCTCGCTCGAGACGCGGCTCAAGCCGCTCGGCTACACCGTCCAGTGGTTCGAATTCCCGGCGGGCCCGCAACTGCTCGAGGCGCTGAACGCGAACAGCATCGACTTCGGTTATACGGGCGCGCCGCCGCCGGTGTTCGCGCAGGCGGCCGGCGTGCGCTTCGTGTACGTCGCCGCGGAGCCGCCGTCGCCGCACAACGAAGCCGTGTTCGTGAAGGCCGATTCGCCGGTCCGCTCGCTCGCCGATCTGCGCGGCAAGACGGTCGCGCTGCAGAAGGGTTCGAGCGCGAACTATCTGTTGCTCGAAGCGCTGAAGAAAGCGGGTGTGCGCTACGACGAGATCCGCCCCGTGTACCTTCCGCCCGCGGATGCGCGTGCCGCGTTCGAGAGCGGCAACGTCGATGCGTGGGCCGTGTGGGATCCGTATTACGCGGCCGCGCAGAATTCGCTGAAGATCCGCACGCTGTCCGACTACACGGGCCTCACGCCCGCGAACAACTTCTACGAGGCAACGCGTGGCTTCGCGGAGCAACACGCCGACGTGGTCGGCACGATCCTGAAGCAATTGCGCGAGACGGGCCTGTGGGTCAACGGGCATCCGGCCGAGACGGCCGCGCTGATCGCGCCGAAGGTCGGCCTGCCGCAGCCGCTCGTGGAAACGTGGATCAAGCGTGTGCCGTTCGGCGCGGTGCCGGTCGACGAGAAGATCGTCGCGGTTCAGCAGGGGGTGGCCGATGCGTTCTATGCGGCGAAGCTGATTCCGCAGAAGCTGAACGTGGCCGATAACGCGTGGACCGACAAGGGCGTGGCAAGCGCGCTCGCGGCGAAGTAACGCACGGTTCGCACTCTTTCGAACAGGCCGACGGGTACCCTGCCCGTCGGCTTTTTTTTGGAATTTTCGGGCGGAACGTCGGGCGCGCTGGCGGCGTTCGGCCATCTGCCCGCACTTTCGCACCGCCATTCAACCGTCGTTTCTGCTCGGACAATTACGTCGACGTCCCGGGTGCGTGCCGCTACCGATTGCTTTCCGGATCAGTTCGGTATTTCATTTCCCACTGACCCATTCCTTCGGAGGGGGGCATGGAACATTTTCTTCCCGACGCGCCGCAGCGTTTCGTCATCAGCCATTACGCGGAGGACGACTTCAAGACTGGCGGCCTGCGCGGCTACTCCACTTACCGGGACTTGGGCGTTGCGGCGGCAACCAGCGGCTTTGTCAGCGCGCACGTGATCCGCATGGTTGCGCCGTTCCGTCCGGAATTGAGCGTGCGACATCACCACGACGTGCAGTTTCAGCTGGTTTACTGCCTGAAGGGCTGGTTTCAGACCGACTTTGAAGGCATTGGACCGCAGCGGCTGGTGGCCGGTTCGTGCTGGATTCAGCCACCGGGCATCCGCCATACCGTAATAGGCTGGTCGGATGATTGCGAACTGCTCGAAATCCTGATCCCGGCAGAGCCCGAAACGGTCAACGATCCCTGAGCGGCAAGCGGTGTTGCCGGGCTGCATGGGGCTTTATGCGTCGGGTTGAACATCCTCTTTTCGGCTTGACGTTGGGGCGTTGAAGGTCGGCAATGGGCCGGGAAGCTATGGCCGTGCCCACCAGCCCCACCCCACTTCAACGCCCCGCCACCTTCTTCTGCCGCCACAGACACAGCAAATCACACGCAACATGCGCAGCAGCGATCGCGGTAATGTCCGCGTGATCGTACGCAGGCGCAACCTCGACGACATCCGCGCCGACCAGATTCACCGCCCCGAGCGCACGCACGATCGCGAGCGCCTGCGCGGACGACAACCCGCCCGCGACCGGCGTCCCCGTGCCGGGCGCGAACGCCGGATCGAGACAGTCGATATCGAACGTCAGGTACGCGGGCCGCGCGCCGACGATGTCGACGATCCGCTCCACCGCCGCGCGCGGACCATGTTCATGCACCCACGCGGCATCGAGCCGCTCGATCCCGAGGAAATCGTCGTTCCATGTACGGATACCGACCTGCACCGACGTCGCCGGATCGATCAGCCCTTCCTTCACCGCCTTGTAGAACATCGTGCCGTGATTGAGGCTGTCGGGCTCGTCGTCGGCCCACGTATCGCAGTGCGCATCGAAGTGGATCAGCGACAACGGCTTGCCGTAGCGCTCCGCGTGCGCGACCAGCAGCGGATACGTGATGTAGTGATCGCCGCCGAGCGTCAGCATCTTCGCGCCCGAGCGCAGGATCGTGCGCGCATGCTCGACGATCGCCGGCTTGATCGACAGCGGGTTGTGCGCATCGAACCAGCAATCGCCGTAATCGACGGCCGCGAGATCCTCGAACGGATCGAAGCCCCACGGATACGGCTTGAGCTCCGCGAGCTGCACGCTCGCCGCGCGGATCGCGGCCGGCCCGAGCCGCGCGCCCGAGCGATAGGTCGTCGCGAGGTCGAGCGGCACGCCGGAAATCGCGACGTCGACGCCGTCGAGCGCGCGCGAATAGTTGCGGCGCATGAACGACAGCACGCCCGCATAGGTGTTTTCGATCGAGGAGCCGTATGGCGTCGTGCGACGGATCGCGCCGTCGCCGTGGAGCAGTTCGGTCATGTCGAACCTGTTGGTCGGGAGGACCGGCCCCGGCCACTGCATCGGGCGCGCTGGCGGGACTCGGCACGGATTCATTGAAAGCGCGGCGGCATGCCCTCGCCGGGCGCGGCCGTCGCGCCGGCCTGCGAACCCTGTAGCGCGGCCGGGCGGGACAACGTCGATACGCGGCGATGATAGCAAGCCGAAACCGCCGTGTTGCCCCGGTTCGACCGGGGCAAACGCATCGAAACGATCGGCGCGGCGGCAGGCGCACCGGCACCGCATGGCCCGATCCCGTGCCGCCGCACCGTCGCACCACCGCCCCCGTCGCCATGCCGCGCCTAGAAGGATTCGCCGGTTTTCGCCCGCGCTTTCTTCCGGATAATGGCCGCAGCCGCGCCCCCGACGGCGCGCCGTCCACCGCAGACGACGACAACCCCGGAGACACCCGCCTTGATCGCCACGCTTCCCGCCACCTATCGCCGGCTCTGGCCGCTCGCCATCGCCGCCGCGCTGCTGTACGGGCTGTCGCTCGCCGCCGCGCCCTATCCCGGCCAGGCCGCCGCGAAAGCCGCGATGGGCATCCTGCTGCTCGCGGCCGGCAGCACCTGCGCGGCACCGCGCGAACGCGCGTGGCTGTGCGCGGCGCTCGTCACGGCCGTGCTCGGCGACGTGCTGCTCGCGCTGCCCGAGTGGCCGCTGTCGTTCGTCCTAGGCCTCGGCGCGTTCCTGCTCACGCACCTGTGCTACTGCGCGATCTTCGTGCGCTGGCGCGCGCGGCCGCACGGCTGGCGCTTCCTCGCACTGATCGGGCTGTGGATCGCCGCGCCGGCGTTCTATGCGGCGTTCCTTCCGCATCTGGGCGAACTGCTCGTACCCGTCGCCGTCTACATGCTCGTGCTGTGCGCGATGGCGAGCTTCGCGCTCGCGGCCCGCACGCGCGGCCCGCTGGTCGCCGTCGGCAGCCTGATCTTCGTCGGATCGGACACGCTGATCGGCGTCGGACGCTTCCTCGGCGGCTTCCCCGGCATCGACTACCTGATCTGGGGCCTCTACGCGCTCGCGCAGATCACGATCGTCGCCGGGGTTTTCCATGAGACGGCCGCCCGCCCGATCCGTCCCTGATAGTGTTTCAAACAGGCCGCCGCGTGTCGGCGGCCTTCGTCTCCCGCCTCTCCAGCCCTGCCGACGGCCGTTTCCGCACATTCCGCAATGCGGAAACCAGACCGTTCCAAACCCCGCTCAGCCTTTTCCCGCGCGGCTTCCGGCCCTTAGAGCGCCGCTTCTAGGCTCTTGCGGTTTCCGGGTTCACCCACTATCGTTACATCAACCAATGTAACATTAAAAAATGAGCCAAATCGGAGACACCCGGATGAATGCTCGCACGTTGCCTTTCGGCCCGCCCGGCCACGACGGCCCGGACGAAACCACCGACATCGCCATCATCGGCACCGGCTTCGCCGGTCTCGGGATGGCCATTCGCCTGCGGCAGACCGGCGTGACCGACTTCGTCGTGCTCGAGAAGGCCGCGTCGGTCGGCGGCACGTGGCGCGACAATCATTACCCCGGGTGTGCGTGCGACGTGCAATCGCACGTCTATTCGTTCTCGTTCGCGCCGAACCCGCGCTGGACGCGCATGTTCGCGCCGCAGCCGGAGATCCGCGCGTACCTGGAAGACTGCGTGCAGCGCTTCGGCGTCGGCCCGCACCTGCGCCTGAACCATGAGCTGCAGCGTGCCGAATACGACGAGGCCGCGCGACGCTGGCGCCTCACGTTCGCGAACGGCAAGCGACTGTCGGCGCGCGTGCTGGTATCGGGGATGGGCGGGCTGTCGCGCGCCGCGCTGCCTGCGATTCCCGGCGTCGAGACCTTCAAGGGCCGTGCGTTCCATTCGCAGCAGTGGGATCACGACTACCCACTCGAAGGCAAGCGCGTCGCGGTAATCGGCACCGGCGCGAGCGCGATCCAGTTCGTGCCGCAGATCGCGCCGCGCGTGAAGACACTCGCGCTGTTCCAGCGCACGCCGCCGTGGATCATGCCGAAGCCCGACCGCAACCTGACCGGCTTCGAGAAGTGGCTGTTCCGCACGCTGCCGTTCACGCAGAAGGCGGTGCGCAGCGGCATCTACTGGATGCTCGAATCGCGCGTGCTCGGCTTCGCGATCCATCCGTCGCTGATGAAGAACGTGCAGAAGCTCGCGCTGCGCCATATCCGCAAGCAGGTTCCCGATCCGGAACTGCGCCGTGCGGTCACGCCGGACTACACGCTCGGCTGCAAGCGCGTGCTGATCTCGAACGACTACTACCCGGCGCTGTCGCGCAAGAACGTCGACGTGATCACGACCGGCATCGAGCGCATCGAAGCCGACGCGGTCGTGACGACCGACGGCAAGCGTCATGAAGTCGACTGCCTGATCTACGGCACGGGCTTCCAGGTCGCCGATCCGTATCCGCGCGGCGCGATCATCGGCCGCGGCGGCCTCGACATCGTCGATGCGTGGCGCGACGGCGCGCACGCGTATCTCGGCACGACGCTGCCGGGCTACCCGAACTTCTTCATGATCGTCGGCCCGAACACCGGCCTCGGCCACAACTCGATGGTGTTCATGATCGAGTCGCAGATCGAATACATCCTCGGCGCGCTGAACGCGATGCAGCGCGAACGCGCGGATGCGATCGAGGTGCGCCCGCTCGTCGAGGCGCAGTTCAACAGCGACCTGCAGGGCCGGCTCAAAAAGGCGATCTGGTCGACGGGCGGCTGCAAGAGCTGGTACCTCGACCCGCGCACCGGCAAGAACACGACGCTGTGGCCGGGCTTCACCTGGCGCTTCCGCCAGGCGACCGCGCACTTCTCGATCGCCGATTACCACGCGTATCGCGCGCCGCACCACGACACGAGCGCGCGGCCCGTCGCCGCGCCCGCCGCGTCCGCCGCTTCCGCTTCCACGTCCGCCGAAGCGGCCTGAGCCAGACAAGGAGCCAACGACATGAGAGATTTCGCCAACAAGGTCGCCGCGATCACGGGCGCAGGCTCGGGCATGGGCCGCTCGCTCGCGATCCAGCTCGCGCAGGCCGGCTGCCACGTGTCGCTCGCCGACAAGAATGGCGTCGGCCTCGCCGAAACCGAGCGGATCGTCCGCGCGATCGCGCCGAACGTGCGCGTGTCGACGCGCGTGCTCGACGTCGGCGACCGCGACGCGATGTTCGCGTGGGCGGACGACACCGCGCAGGAACACGGCAAGGTCAACCTGATCTTCAACAACGCGGGCGTCGCGCTGTCGAGCACGATCGAAGGGATGGAATACGGCGATCTCGAGTGGATCGTGAACATCAACTTCTGGGGCGTCGTGCATGGCACGAAGGCGTTCCTGCCGCACCTGAAGGCGAGCGGCGACGGTCACGTGATCAACACGTCGAGCATCTTCGGGATCTTCGCGCAGCCGGGCATGAGCGGCTACAACGCGACCAAGTTCGCGGTGCGCGGCTTCACCGAATCGCTGCGCCAGGAACTCGACATGATGAAGTGCGGCGTGTCGGCCACCTGCGTGCATCCGGGCGGCATCCGCACCAACATCGCGCAGTCGAGCCGCGTCGCGAAGAACATGGTCGGCTTCATCGTCGAGAGCGAGCAGCAAGGCAAGGACAGCTTCGAGAAGTTCTTCATCACGACCGCCGACGACGCCGCGCGCACGATCCTCGCCGGCGTGCGCCGCAACAAGCGGCGTGTGCTGATCGGCCGCGACGCGAAGGCCGCGGACTGGATGGCGCGCATCCTGCCGGCCGCGTACCAGGCGCTCGTCGTGCTCACGACGCGCCGCGAGGCCGCGAAGGCTCGCCGCGCGGCCGCCCGCTACGGCACGCCGGCCGCCACGCCGCTTCACGCCACCTACAATAACGCAGGCAATCAGGGAGGAGAACAATCATGAAGACCCCGAACATGATGCCGGTGCGGCGCGACATCCGTTTCGCGCTGCCGCCCGAACGCGCGAAGGACTGGCACGTCCAGGGCGTGCCGGTCACGCACTTCATGAACGCGCTGTCGCTCCTGTTCCCGGCCGGCGAGCGCTTCTTCATGGATTCGGTGCGCCACTACCGCGACCGCATCGAGGATCCGGAGCTGAAGAAGCAGGTGCTCGGCTTCATCGGCCAGGAAGCGATGCACACGCGCGAGCACATCGAGTACAACGACCTGCTGCAGTCGTCCGGCCTGCCCGCGCACAAGCTCGACAAGCGGCTGTGGACGATCCTCGGCTTCTTCAAGAAGACGCTGCCGCATTCGATGCAGCTCGCGATCACGATCGCGCTCGAGCACTACACGGCGATCCTCGCGAACCAGCTGCTGTCGGGCCACGAGCACCGGATCGACGGGTCGGTCGAAGGCTATCAGCAGATGTGGATGTGGCACGCGATGGAGGAAACCGAGCACAAGGCGGTGTCGTACGACGTATGGAACGCCGTGATGAAGCCGGGCCTCGGCAGCTACCTGCTGCGCACGGGCACGATGCTGACGACGACGGTATTGTTCTGGACGATCGTGTTCGACTTCCACGTGCGCCTGATGCGCGCGCACCGTCGCGAACACGGCAGGTTCGGCGGCATGTGGCGGCTCGTGAAGTATCTGTACAGCCCGCGGACCGGCGTGTTCCCGAGCATCGCGCGCGAATGGCTCGACTACTTCCGTCCGGGCTTCCATCCGTGGGACCACGACAACCATCAGTACCTGCAGGGGCTCGACACGCTGCTCGCGAACATCGACGCGACCAATGCACGCCACGCGGCGCAGGCCGCCCCGCGACGCGTGCCGCTGCATCCGGTTCCGCAGGCATGACGTCATGGCGCGCACGCACGAGATGCTGACCGTCCGCTCCGGCGACGTCAAACTCGCCGTCCATGTCAGCGGCCCGCGCCGCGCGCCGCCGCTGATCCTCGTGCACGGCTATCCCGATTCGTCGGCCGTGTGGGCGCCGGTCCGTGCGCGGCTCGCGAAGCGCTACCGCGTGATCGCGTACGACGTGCGCGGCGCCGGCGCATCCGATGCGCCGCGCCGCCGCGCGGACTACACGCTGGCGCGGCTCGCCGACGACCTGAAGGCCGTCGCCGACGCGACCTGCGGCGCGCGGCCGTTCCATCTGGTCGGTCACGACTGGGGGTCGATCCAGTGCTGGGAGGCCGTGACCGACCCTGCGTTGCGCGGCCGGATCGCGTCGTACACGTCGATCTCCGGCCCGTGCCTCGACCACGTGTTCCGCGCGAAGATGCGGCTCAGGCAGAGCCTGAAATCGTGGTACATCGCGTTCTTCCACCTGCCGGTCGTGCCGTCGCTGGTGTGGCGCCTCGGCGGCGCCGCACTGTGGCCGCGCTGGCTGCAGTTGACCGAACGCGTGCGGGCCGAGCGCGATCCCGCGCAATTGAAGAACGCGCTGAACGGGTTGCAGCTCTACCGCGCGAATTTCCTCGCGCGGGCGAGAAAGCCGCGCGAGCGGTATGCGCAGGCGCCGGTGCAGATCCTCGTGCCGGTGCGCGACCGCTACGTGACACCCGAAATGTCGGTCGATCTCGAGCGCTGGCTCGGCGAGCACGTGCGCGAGGAAATCGACGGCGGGCACTGGGTCGTGGTACGCAATCCCGACCTGATCGCAGCGCGGATCGACCGGTTTGCCTCGGCGCATGAACAACCGGCGGTCGCGGCAGCACCCGCGGCACCGCGGGCGGCGGTTCAGCGCAACGGTGGCAGGCGCTTGAACAGCGTTTCGTAGTCGATCACGAGCCCGTCGGCGTCGACGTCCATCTCGGCCGTGAAATTCCGGAAGATGCCTTCGTAGCGGTAGCGCCGGCCCGGCTCGATGCACGCGTAAGCCTGCTTGACCGGCGTCACCTTCAGGTCCGGCGTCGAGATGTATGCGACGTCGATCGGTCGCCGCTCGCCGCGTGCGAGCCCGAGGCGGCCGATCGGCAGCGCGTTCGTGAACGGCGTCGCCGCGATGTCGATGTCGACGCAGCCATCCAGTTCCGGCAGCGCGCTGCCTGAACCGTCGCGCCAGTGCCCGGCCCCGTCGCCGTGCAGTTCCAGCGTGCCGCCGCCCATCACCTTGAGCACCGCATACCTGACCCGCCATTGCGGATCGCACTCGACCCGGTACGCAAGCCCGTATGCGCGGCCGTACCGCTGGCCGACCACGGCACTTTCGACGACGATGCCGGCGTCCCCCCGGTCGAACGTCAGGTGTTCGATTCCGTCGCCCTCGAGCGACGCCCAGCGCAGTTCACGCATCGTTCCTCCTCGAAAACGCCGACGCGTCAGCATACGCACGAAAAATCCGGCTGCGGCCAAAATTTCGTTTCCCGGCCCGGCAATCCCGCGAAAGCGCCATTGTCCCGGGCAGACAAGACGCCGAAACACGCACCCCGCCCCAACTCAGGGCATGCGCCACAAATCCTGACTATCCAGAATTCCCTATTCCGGTGCACGGCATTGTGTCCTATGCTCGCGGCTCGTCCTGCTCCACCGCCGCCATGCCTACCGCCCGCCCCATCTCGCCGTCGATCGACCTGCGCATCCTGCTGCGCGGCATCGGGCAGATCGTGCTGCAGGCGCATGCCGTCACCGGCGCGCTGCTGCTCGCCGCGCTGGCGCTGACCGACCTGCGGCTCGCGTCCGCGGCGCTGGTCGGCTCGGCCGCCGCCAGCATGACGGCGGTGCTGACGGGTGCCGAGCGCCGCGACGTCGAACAGGGACTGCACGGCTTCAACGGCGCGCTCGCCGCGCTGATCGCCGTGCTGTTCGCGCCCGCTTCGCCCGCCGCCGTCGCGCTGGTACCGCTGGTCGCGATCGGCGCGGCGCTCGTGCAGCGCGCGATGCGTGTGCCGCTCGCCCGCTGGCGCCAGTGCCCGTATTCGAGCCCGTGCCTCGCCGTCACCGCGCTGTGGCTGCCGTTTGTCGCGCCGCAGCATGCGGGCGACGCGACAGCCGGTGCGCCGCTGACGCTTCCTTCCATCGCCGACGCGCTGCTGTCGGGCGTCGCGCAAACCACCTTTGCGCAAGGCCCGTGGGCCGGCGCGCTGGTCGTCGCCGGCCTCGCCGTCGCGTCGCGCCGCGCGGCCGCGTTCGCGCTCGGCGGCACGATCGTGTCGACCGTGCTGCTGATCGCGGCCGGCGCGAACGGCGCGTCGTTCGCCGACGGCCTGCTCGGCTTCAACGGCGCGCTCGCCGCACTCGCGCTGATGCCGCGCGGGCCGCGCGCGGCGTTCGCGGCCGCCGCGCTCGCCGCGCTGATCCAGTGGCTCGCGACGCGCGCGGGCCTCCCCGCGTTCACGGCCCCGTTTGCGATCGCTGCATGGATCACGGTGATCGTCGCGCGCCGCTTCACCCTCGGAGAACCCGATGTCGTCATTCGCACACCGTCCTGACACCGTGAAGCCCGGCGGCCCGATCTCGGACGCCGAGCGCCGATTGCGCGTCGATCTCGCCGCCGCCTATCGCCTCATCGCGCTGAACGGCTGGGACGACCTGATCTACACGCATCTTTCCGCGACCGTGCCCGGCGAACCCGGGCATTTCCTGATCAACCCGTTCGGCCTCGCGTTCGACGAGGTTCGCGCATCGAATCTCGTGAAGATCGACCTGGCCGGCAACCGGATCGGCGAGAGCGAATACGCAGTCAACGTAACCGGCTTTGCACTGCACGCGGCCGTGCATGCCGCGCGGCCGGACGCCGTCTGCGTGATGCACCTGCACAATACGGCCGGCATCGCCGTCTCGATCCAGCGCGACGGGCTGCTGCCCGCGTCGCAGCACGCGCTGCGGTTTCACGGCGACCTCGCGTACCACGACTACGAGGCGCTCGCGTTCTCGCCGGCCGAAGGCACGCGGCTGACCGCCAGCCTCGGCGCGAAATCCGCGATGCTGCTGCGCAACCATGGCACGCTGACGGTCGGCCGGACCGTCGCCGAGGCATATGTGCTGATGGATACGCTGATCAAGGCCTGCGACATCCAGGTGCGCGCGCAGGCAGGCGGCGGGCCGCTCGTGCTGCCCGAGCCGGCCGTCGCCGAGCGCACCGCCGCGCAGTTGCGCGACGGCGGCGCGATCGAGGGCGAACTGGAATGGCCGGCGCTGCTGCGCCGCCTCGACCGGATCGATCCGTCGTATCGCGACTGACGCCGCTCGCGTCCCGACTTCCCTACCCCAACCATCGGAGCATCCAGTCATGCCGACTTTCAATATCCAGTTGTTCGAAGGCCGCACGGTCGAGCAGAAACGCGCATTCGTCGAAGCGATCACGCGCGTCACATGCGAGACGCTCGGCTGCGACCCGGGCTCGGTCGACATCATCCTCGCCGACGTGAAGAAAGAGAACTGGGCGACGGGCGGCAAGCTGTGGAGCGACGAACGCTGACACCGCTGCGTTCAGCGGTGGCGGAACCTGCCTGGCGACAGGCGTTCGAGTTGCGGTGACATCCGGACGAATGCGCCGCACGATGCGGCTCGACGTGAAGCCGCCGGCCTCGCCTGACTCGCCCGCGCGACGCCAGCTACCGGCGTTTCACGCGGCCTTCGTTCCCTGCGCCGCGTTGTGCGCCCGCACATCGCGTTGTCACGCAATCGGCGCATATAATGCGGCACTGACGCAGCAGCCAATGGCCACCCGACCAGGAGACCGCCATGGAAGCGAAGAACGAAGAAGTCGTCGCACACCTGCTCTCCGATGTCGTCGAATTCGCGCGCGGACGCCTGCCCGAAGCCACGTTCCGGATCGTCGAACCGTTCCTGCGTCATTACTACGATTTCGTCGACGCCGATGATCTGCAGAATCGCGGCATCGCTGACCTCTACGGCGCCGCGATGGCGCACTGGCAGACCGCCCAGAAATTCGTGCCCGGCAGCGAGCGGCTGCGCGTGTACAACCCGATCCTCGAACAGCACGGCTGGCACTCCGACCACACGGTGATCGAGATCGTCAACGACGACATGCCGTTCCTCGTCGATTCGGTGACGATGGCCGTCAACCGCCTCGGGCTCGCGCTGCACTCGGCGCTGCACCCGGTGTTCCGCATCTGGCGCGGCGGCGACGGCGCGATCGAGCGCGTCGACGCCGGCGGCGCGACGGCCGGCGACGGCCAGTCGCAGCTCGCGTCGTTCATCCACTTCGAAGTCGACCGCTGCGGCGACGCCGCGCTGCTCAACACGCTGCGCAACGACATCGCGCGCGTGCTCGGCGACGTGCGCGCATCGGTCGAGGACTGGCCGAAGATCGTCGACATCGCGCGCGCGACGATCAAGGACATGAAGGCCCGCGAATCCACCGCGGAAGACATCGAGGCGCGCGCGTTCCTCGAATGGATGGTCGCCGACCACTTCACCTTCCTCGGCCAGCGCGACTACGCGCTCGTGTCGGACGGCACGGGTTTCGGCCTGCGCGGCGTCGAAGGCTCCGGCTGCGGCCTGCTGCGCGAATCGCTGCGCGCGCCCGGCGCGCCGGACGTGACGCCGCTGCCGCCGGCCGCCGCGGAGATCATCACCGGCCCCTGGCCGATCTTCCTGACGAAAGCGAACTCGCGCGCGACCGTGCACCGGCCCGGCTATCTCGACTACGTCGGCGTGAAACTGGTCGGCGCCGACGGCAAGGTGACCGGCGAACGCCGCTTCATCGGACTCTACACGTCGACGTCCTATTTCGGTTCGTACACCGAGATACCGATCGTGCGCCGCAAATGCGCGAACATCGTGCGGCGCGCGGGCTTCCTGCCGAAGGGGCATCTCGGCAAGTCGCTGGTGACGGTGCTCGAAACCTATCCGCGCGACGAACTGTTCCAGGCCGACGAAGACCAGCTCTACGACATCGCGCTCGGCATCCTGCGCCTGCAGGAACACCAGCGCACGCGCCTGTTCGTCCGGCGCGACCGCTTCGACCGCTTCGTGTCGTGCCTCGCGTTCGTGCCGCGCGACAAGTACAACACCGACCTGCGCCGCCGCATCGCGAAGCTGCTCGTCGATGCGTACAACGGCGTGAACGTCGAGTTCACGCCGCTGCTGTCGGAATCGGCGATCGCGCGGATTCATTTCGTCGTCCATGCGGAACCGGGCACGATGCCCGACGTCGACACGCGCGAGCTCGAAACGCGGCTCGTGCAGGTGGCACGCCGCTGGCAGGACGATCTCGCCGACGCGCTGCTCGACGCGTTCGGCGAAGAACAAGGCAACCGCCTGCTGCAGCACTATGCGGACTCGTTCCCGGCCGGCTATCGCGACGACTATCCGGCGCGCACGGCCGTGCGCGACATCGAGCTGATCGAGCGCGTGAAGGCGTCGGGCCAGCTGGCGATGAACCTGTACCGCCCGATCGAGGCCGACGCGCGCGCGTTCCGCTTCAAGGTGTATCGCGCGGGCGACCCGATCGCGCTGTCGCGCAGCCTGCCGATGCTCGAGCATCTCGGCGTGCGCGTCGACGAGGAGCGGCCGTACCGGATCCAGACGCAGGATGCCGCGCCCGCCTGGGTGCACGACTTCGGCCTCGAACTCGCCGACGATACCGAGTTCGACATCGAGCGCGTGAAAGGCCTGTTCGAGGATGCGTTCGACCGGATCTGGAGCGGCCGGATCGAGAACGACGACTTCAACCGCCTCGTGCTGCGCGCGCACCTGAGCGCGCGCGAAGTCACGATCCTGCGCGCGTATGCGAAATACCTGCGGCAGGTCGGCTCGACGTTCAGCGACGCCTATATCGAACGCGCGCTGACCGGCAACCCGGCGATCGCACGGCAGCTCGTCGAGCTGTTCCTGGTGCGCTTCGACCCGGCCACGGGCGGCACGCGCGACGTGCAGGCCGAACGCCTGCTGAAGGCGATCGAGACGGCGCTCGACCAGGTGCCGAACCTCGACGAGGACCGGATCCTGCGCCAGTTTCTCGGCGTGATCAACGCGACCGAGCGCACCAACTATTTCCTGCACGACGCGAACGGCGAATCGAAGCCGTACCTGTCGTTCAAGTTCAATCCGGCGAAGGTGCCCGGCCTGCCCGAGCCGAAGCCGATGTTCGAGATCTGGGTGTACTCGCCGCGCGTCGAGGGCGTGCACCTGCGCGGCGGGCGCGTCGCGCGCGGCGGGCTGCGCTGGTCCGACCGTCGCGAGGATTTCCGCACCGAGGTGCTCGGGCTGATGAAGGCGCAGATGGTGAAGAACGTCGTGATCGTGCCGGTCGGATCGAAAGGCGGGTTCGTCGTGAAGAACCCGCCGCCGCCGAGCGATCGCGAAGCGTGGATGCGCGAAGGCATCGCGTGCTACCAGACCTTCCTGCGCGGCCTGCTCGACCTGACCGACAATCTCGCCGGCAACGTGATCGTGCCGCCGCCCGACGTGGTGCGCCACGACCCCGACGATCCGTATCTCGTCGTCGCGGCCGACAAGGGCACGGCCACCTTCTCCGACTACGCGAACGCGATCTCGCACGAATACGGTTTCTGGCTCGACGACGCGTTCGCGTCCGGCGGCTCGGTCGGCTACGACCACAAGAAGATGGCGATCACCGCGCGCGGCGCGTGGGAATCGGTGAAGCGGCACTTCCGCGAGATGGGCATCGATACGCAGACGACCGACTTCACGGTGGTCGGCGTCGGCGACATGTCGGGCGACGTGTTCGGCAACGGGATGCTGCTGTCGCCGCATATCCGGCTCGTCGCGGCGTTCGATCATCGCCACGTGTTCCTCGACCCGAACCCCGACCCGGCGACGAGCTTCGCGGAGCGCCAGCGGATGTTCGCGCTCGAACGCTCGAGCTGGGCCGACTACGACACGTCGGTGATCTCGGCGGGCGGCGGCGTCTACCCGCGCACCGCGAAGACGATCCCGCTGTCGCCGGCCGTGCAGGCCGCGCTCGGCATCGACGCGCAGGCGCTGCCGCCGACCGAGCTGATCCGCGCGATCCTGCAGGCACCGGTCGACCTGCTGTACAACGGCGGCATCGGCACCTACGTGAAGGCCGCGCGCGAAACCCACCAGCAGGTCGGCGATCGCGCGAACGACGCGGTACGCGTGAACGGCGCGGACCTGCGCTGCAAGGTCGTCGGCGAAGGCGGCAACCTCGGCTGCACGCAGTTCGGCCGCATCGAGTTCGCGCAGCGCGGCGGGCGCATCAACACCGACGCGATCGACAACTCGGCCGGCGTCGATTGTTCGGATCACGAAGTCAACATCAAGATCCTGCTCGGGCTCGTCGTCGGCGACGGCGAGATGACCGAGAAGCAGCGCAATGCCCTGCTCGCGGAAATGACCGACGAAGTCGGGCTGCTCGTGCTGCGCGACAACTACTACCAGACGCAGGCGCTGTCGATCGCGGGCCGCTACGGCGTCGAGCTGCTCGACGCCGAGGCGCGCCTGATGCGCTGGCTCGAACGCGCGGGCCGCCTGAACCGCGTGATCGAATTCCTGCCGACCGACGACGAGATCGCCGAACGGCAGGCCGCGAAACAGGGCCTCACGTCGCCGGAGCGCGCGGTGCTGCTCGCGTACAGCAAGATGTGGCTGTACGACGCGCTGCTCGAATCCGACGTGCCCGAGGATCCGCTCGTCGCCGCGATGCTCGTCGACTATTTCCCGAAGCCGCTGCAACAGCGCTTCAGCGAACCGATGCAGCGCCACCCGCTGCGCCGCGAGATTCTCGCGACGCACCTGACCAACGCGCTCGTCAACCGGGTCGGCTGCGCGTTCGTGCACCGGCTGATGGAGGAAACCGACGCGAAGCCGGGCGACATCGTACGCGCCTGCATCATGGCGCGCGACGTGTTCGATCTCGATGCGGTGTGGCGCGACATCGACGCGCTCGACAACCGCGTCGCCGACGACGTGCAGGCGCGCATGTTCGTCGACGTCGCGCGGCTGCTGGAGCGCGCGGCGCTGTGGTTCCTGCGGCAGCTGCAGTCGGGCACGGTGGCCGACGGCGGTGTCGCCGGCCTGATCGCGCGGTGCCGCGACGCGGTGCAGCGCATCGCGCCGCAATTGCCGTCGTTGCTGCCAACCGCCGATCTGGAGGCGCTGTCCGAGCGGCAGCGCGCGCTGGTCGAAGCCGGCGTCGAGAGCGCGCTCGCGGTACGCGTCGCGAGCGGCGACATCTCGGCCGCGCTGCTCGACATCGCCGAAGTGGCCGCGACCTGCGATCGCAGCCTCGAGCTGGTCGCGGGCGTCTACTTCTCGCTCGGCACGCTGTTGAACTACGGGTGGATCGGCGAACGCGCGGCCTCGCTGCCGACCCCGACGCACTGGGACATGCTGGCGCGCGCGGCCGCGCTCGCGGAAGTCGCGCGGCTCAAGCGCACGCTCGCCACCAGCGCGCTCGCGGAGTCGGCCGACTCGACGGCGCCCGAGACGATCGTCCACGCGTGGCGCGAACGCCGCGAAGCGGCGCTGCAACGCTACGAGCACCTGCTCGCCGACCTGCGCGCATCGGGCGGCGCAAGCCTCGCGGTGCTGCTCGTGATCGTGCGCGAGATGGCCGTGCTCGAACGCGCGTGATGGAAGGTCGCGACGTCACACCGTCGCGACCAGCAGCTCTTCCGCGTTGTCCGGCGGGCGCAGGCCGTCGGTCCGATCGGCGAAGTAGCGGCGCGTGAGATCCGCGGCCGACACATGCTCGGCCCGCGCGAAGCCGGCCCCGGTCGCGAGCGCGCGGATCTCCGCCGGCATGAAGAAGCTGATGAATGGCGTGCCGCTCGCGCGCGCGCCCATCGCGGCCATTTCGAGCGCCGGGCGCACGTCCGGATCGGCATGCTCGAGCGGCAGCAGGAACGTCATCGCGAACGTCGAGCCCGGCGCGAGCGACGCGACTTCGCGCAGCGCCGCCGCGTTCGCGTCGCGCGTCAGGTACATGCTGACGCCGGTGGACACGACGACCGCCGGCTTGCCTGCATCGAAGCCCGCGCGCACGAGCGCGTCGCGCCACGACTGCTTCGCTTCGAAATCGACCGGCACGAACCGCAGCCAGTCCGGCACGCCGAAGCCGAGCTCGGTCAGCCGGCGGCGCTTCCACGCCTGCGGCGCGGGCGGATCGACCTCGAAGACGGTCAGGCGCGACGCCATCTCGGGCCGGCGCTGCGCGAAGCTGTCGAGGCCCGCGCCGAGGATCACGTACTGGCTCACTCCCCGCGCGGCCTGCTCGACGACGAGATCCTCGATGAAGCGCGCCCGCGCGACGATCGACGCGCGAAACGGCCGCGTGAATTGCGGATCCATGTCGCCGCGCTGCTGCCAGCCGGGCGCCGGCGCGAGCAGGCGCAGTCCGGTTTCGTCCACGAGCACGTGCGGCGGCGCATCGAGCTCGACGTGCAGCGCGCGCCACAGCGCGACGCGCGCGGCGGTGCTGTCAGGGGCGTCCGGATGAAGGTCGGTCATCGTCTCGTCCTCATGCGCGCGGCTGGTGCGGCGCCTGCAGGCGCCACGCACGGCCGGCGGGATTGCATACGGTCATGTCGCGGCCCGCGACGCATTACATCGGGTTCGCCCGCGCCGCCACCCGCGCGAACAACGCGTCGAGGTCGAAGCCGGTCGTATCGATGCCGATCGTGTCGCGCAGGCACGCGCCCCACGCGGCCGCGTCGTCGAACGTGACGGTGCGCCCCGCGCCCGCCGCGTCGCGCAGCGTCAGCACGGTGTTGAACAGTGCCGCGCGGCCGTCCGGCAGCACGCGGCAGGCGATCAGGTCGTTGACGAAGATCGACTCGGGATAGGTCGACGTGAACCAGTTCGCGGCGTCGTAATCGATCCACTCGGCCGGCTTCAGCGAAAAGCGGTAAGTCGTCTGCCAGCCGTCGGGGATCTGGAACTGCATGTCGAATTCGCCGTCGACCGGCGCGTCGACGACGCGAAACGCCCCATGCGGCGTCAGCTGCCGCTCGCCCGGCACGAAGCGCAGCGGCGCGGTGAGCGTCGCGCTGCCGAAGCCGATGTCGGCGAGCCACGCCGCGCCGTCGAGATCAATGCGCAGCAGCATGTGGGTCTGCGCGGTGACGAGCTCGGGCGGCCGCATCCAGCGCACGCGCGCGATCAGCGGCGTCACGCGAAAGCCGATCGTCGTGAGCGCGGTGTAGAAGAGCTTGTTGAGTTCGAAGCAGTAGCCGCCGCGGCGGCGCCCGACCACCTTGTCGACGATCGCGGGCAGGTCGAGCGCGACGCGCGCGCCGGTCAGCGGATTGAGATTTTCGAACGGAATGGCCTGCGGCTGCAGCAGGTGCAGCCGTCGCAGCACGTCGAGCGTCGGCTCGGCCGGGCCGTCGTAGCCGATGCGGGCGAAGTAGCGCGAGAGGTCGAACGAGTCAGTCATGAACCGGCACCGGTAACGGGGAACACGCCACGATAGCATCGAGCGATATCCCCATGTTGCGCGGGGCCATCCCGGATCGCCGCGCGCGCTGCCGGCTCCGTAGCGGGTGCGGCCGCGTTACGGCAGCAGCTTCAGCGCGGACGACGCGACCGACGGCACCGTAATGCCCTGGCTCGTCGCGAACTGCACGGCCTGGCTGAGCGTCGACGCGAGCGACTGCAACTGGCCCGGCGCGCTTTGCGCGATATACGACGCGGCCTGCATGTTCTGCGGATTCAGGCCCGACTGCAGCAGCGATGCCGCGCTGGTCGAACCGAGATTACCGAGCCCCGACTGCAGCTGCGAGTACTGCGTCAGGCCCTGGCCGAGCGACGCCAGGCCGTTGCTGAACGCCTGCTTGTCGATCGGGCCGTGCGACGCCCCGCCGCTCGCGAACGCCTGGCCGAGCGCCTGCGACACCGACTGCTGCGCGCCGCCCATCTGCGACAGCGCGGCCGGCGTCAGCGCATTGCCGCCGCCGAGCAGGCCGGCGGCCTGCTGCGCCTGACCGGCCGCGCCGGTGAGCCCCATCGCCGACGCGAGCGACGACTGGCCGACCAGCACCTGCTGGTTCGCGCCAACGTACGCCTGCATCAACTGCGCGACGCCGCCCTGCGCGGGTGCGGCCTGCTGTTGCCCGCCGCCGAGCAGCGCCGAGCCGATCGACTGGAGGTCGAGTTGTGCATGGGCGGTGCCGTTCACGCCGAGCATGATGCCGAAGGCGATGCCCGCCGATGCCAGGTGCTTGCCCGTCGCGCGAATGTGCTTCATGTGTTTCCCTCGTGCCCGAATTTGTTTGAGGCCGATATTGTCGAAGCGCGCCGCGCGCCGCCGCAACGACTGAAACACATCGATACGAAATCGCCCGGCACGACCGTCGCCCGGCGCGCGGATTCATCCGGATTTGCCGCGCGATATCGGGCTGGCGTCGCGATTCGTTCCTGCACCGCGGCAATCCCGGCGACGCCCGGTATGCGCCGGCGCTGCGCCGGTGTCGGCCGGCGCTGTTGTGCGACAGCGTGATGCCCGGCGCACGAATGGCAGGATTAGCCGGCGCGTTTCGAGGTGTGGAAACGAACCGGGCGGCACGCGGCCGCCCGGTTCGTCACTTGCGTTCGGCGTGTGTCACCGGCCCGCCGGCCGTCGCATTACGCAGCCATCCAGCCCGGCAGCCGCCGGCCGACCCAGTCGGCCGCCTGCTCGTAGCCGCGCGCGAGCTGCAGCACGGCGAGATCCGCGCGCGGCCGGCCGATCAGCTGCATCCCCATCGGCAACCCCGCGTCGTTGAAGCCCACCGGCACGCTGATCACCGGGCAGCCGGCCAGCGTCCACGGCACGACCGTTTCCATCCAGCGGTGGTAGGTATCCATCGCGCGGCCCGCGATTTCCTGCGGCCAGCGCTGCTCGACGTCGAACGGGAACACCTGCGCGGTCGGCGCGGCGATGAAGTCGTAGCGATCGAAGAAGCCCAGCACGGCCTGGTGCCACGCGGTGCGCTCGACGCTCGCGTCGAACACCTCGGCCCCCTGCATCGCGAGCAGCCCTTCGACCTCGTAGATCGCCTCGGGCTTCAGCAGCGCACGCCGTGCCGGGTCGCGATAGTGCGCGAGCAGCCCGCCGCCGGACAGCAGGTGCCGATGCGCGAGCCATAGCCGCCAGATGCGCTCCGGTGCGAACGGCGGCAGCGCGGCATCGACGTCGCAGCCGATCTCGCGCAGCGTCGCGAGGCCCTGTTCGCACTGCGCGAGCACGCCCGGCTCGGTCGCGAGATAGCCGTTCCAGTCGCCGACCCACGCGATGCGCTTGCCGCGCAGGTCCGTGTCGAGCGGCTTCGCGAACACGGCCGGATCTTCCGCGAGCGACAGCGGATCGTTCGGGTCGTAGCCGGCCTGGATCGCGAGCAGCTGCGCGACGTCGCCGACCGTGCGGCCCATCGGCCCTTCGATGCCGAGCTGCTGCATGAACACGTCGACGCCCGGCCAGCGCGGCACGCGGCCCTGCGACGGACGCAAGCCGTAGATGTTGCAGAACGCGGCCGGATTGCGCAGCGAGCCGCCGAAGTCGCTGCCGTCCGCGACCGGCAGCATGCGCGCGGCCAGCGCCGCCGCCGTGCCGCCGCTGCTGCCGCCCGCGCTCTTCGTCAGGTCGTACGGATTGCGCGTCGCGCCGTGGATTTCGTTGAACGTATGCGAGCCGAGGCCGAACTCCGGCGTGTTGGTCTTGCCGATGAAGATCGCGCCCGCCGCGCGCATCCGGCCGACACCGACCGAATCGGCCTGCGGCACGTGATCGCGGAAGATCGGCGAGCCGTAGGTCGTGCGCAGCCCTTTCGTCATCGCGAGATCCTTCGGCGCCTGCGGCATCCCGTGCAGCCAGCCGTGGTACTCGCCGCGGGCGAGCGCCGCGTCCTTCTCCGCCGCCTCGGCGAGCAGCGTGGCGCGATCGCGCAGCGAAATCAACGCGTTCACCGCGCCGTTCACGCGCTCGATGTGATCGAGATACGCACGCATCGTCTCGACGCACGAGACCGCCTTGCCGCGGATCGCCGACGCGAGTTCGCCGGCCGACAGGCGCACGATCGGGTCGACGGTGATGGAAGCGGGTGCGAGAAGCTGCGGGGCGCCATGCGGCATGCGAGGTCTCCTGGAATCGGAATGGAATGGCGGGCCGCGGCGTGGCGGCGGTCCGTCCCGAACGGCCGGGATGGCGCCGGAGCCGGGAGAAGGCCGCGCCGCGGCCGACGCTCTACTCTACGCGACGCCGGATCGCCGACCTCCGATATTTTCCGCCGCGATTCATTGAGGATCCGACTAAATCGGCGCGGCCCGCCCCGCGCCGCCGCCCGGCCGGTCGGTGAAAACGTTTATGCGCATAAACTTAAATTTCTTATATTTCTAATAGGCGCGGCGGACGTTGACGACATTTTTACGCGGCCGCCCGATCTCTTTAGGTCGGTCGATCCGGCGCCGCGCTACGCTGCAAACATCTCGATTCCGGAGCATCTTCCATGCTCAAACTGCTGGTTCCGGTCGGCCATTCGCCGCGTTCGCTGCAGGCGGTCCGCCATGCGACCTTCCTGTATCGCGAACGCTGCGCGTCGGAAATCGTGCTGATCAACGTCCAGCCGCCGCTCGAAGCGACGCGGCTCGAGGCATTTCACTCGCTGTCGCGACTGCGCTCGATCGAGGACCAGTTCGCGTGCGACGATCTGGCGACGGCCGAGCGGGTGCTGCGGGAAGCCGGCGTCCGATACAGCGTCGTGAAGAAGGTCGGGCCGGTGGCCGACACGATCGCGGCCGTTGCGGCCGAGACGGGCTGCGACGAAATCGTCGTGGTCGCGCCGCGGCACGATCCGTTTCATCAGATGCTGTCGATGTTCGGTCGCAGCATGATGGGCCGCCTCGTGCGGATTTCGAACGTGCCGGTGACGGCGGTCAGATAAGCGGCACGCGGTGCGGCGCTCGCCGCTTACTTGATGACCTTGCGCCAGAACACGAGATAGGTCGCGGCGGACGATGCAACCAGCAGAATCGCCCACATCGGCGCGAGACTGATCAGGACGGACGATACGTTAAGCATTTGGATTCCTCACTAATTCGATAGCGATGTTCAATACGTACCCGCTGCATTCGGAGCCGCGGCGCCCATCGCCTGCCGCGCATCGCGTTCCGTTGAAACATGTATTCATGCTATCGCCGTGACCGTCGGCACGACCGTCTCGCCCTGCCCGCCGTCTGACATTCGTCAAAGTCGCGTCAATCGCGCGGCGATGCGGGCGGCCAACGTGCCTTTTCGTCGTCCGCACGGTAAAAACGGGACGCGATCAGCCGGGCTCGTCGCCATTTCTGCAGACGTTTACCGGGGGAAGCCCCAAGTGCTTCGAGAAACGTCTCCGCGTTACGCTTGAGCGACGAGGAGACGAACCATGAGACGAGTCGTACACATCGCTTTTTTCGCGCTGCTGGTCTATCTGATCGGCGATCGCGCGCTGCTGCATGCGCAAGGCCGCGACGCCAGCCCGACCGCCTGCTCGCAGGGCGCCGAGCAGGTGAAATACGCCGCGCTCGGCAAGGGCTTCGGCAGCGCGGCGGCCGACAGCCAGAGCGAAGCGTTCATGTCGAGCTGCCTCGTGTCCGGGCGCGGCAATCAGGACGTCGCGGTGGCGGCCCGTTGAGGCCGACCGGGCGCCGCGCCGGTCGCATGCGTGTCGCGGCGCCTGAGCACCAACTGTGATCCGTGGCGCCTTCCGAGGTTCTTTCGCTTGCCACCGGCGGCATTGGCTCGCCGGCAGCGGCAGTACGAATACGCCAACCATCCGACGATCGCGGCGACCGATGAGCGTTCGCCGCGACACGTCACGCACGTCGCAGCGATAGCGACTTGCGCGAATCGCTCGGCACCGTCCGTCGCTTCTCCAACTGGGTTCGGGTTCCCCCCGTCACGAGCACGCGAGCACGTCGTGCGCTCCCTGCCGTACCGCCGCTTCCCGCCCGTTAGCCGAGCGGGTTTTCCATCGCGTCAAGTTGCGTTCGGTTGCACCGCGTCTGGCGGCCGCATCCCGTAACCCGCCCGCCCCAGCCGCCCCTTCCTCCTGGGCATGCCAATTGCGACTCGATTGCCCCCTCCCCACGAGTCGCGATCATGAACGACAACGAGTCCCTCGATTCCGCGGAGCAGCGTCCGCGTGCCGCAACGTGGCTCCGCCGCCTCGGGCCGGGCCTCGTCACCGGTGCCGCGGACGACGATCCGTCCGGCATCGGCACGTACTCGCAGGCGGGCGCGCAGTTCGGCTTCGAATTGCTGTGGGCGCTCTTGCTGACGTATCCGCTGATGACGGCGATCCAGCTGGTCAGCGCGCGCATCGGCCGCGTGACGGGCAAGGGCCTCGCGTCGAACATGCGCACGCACTATCCGCCGTGGCTGCTCTACGTCACCGTCGTGCTGCTGATCGTCGCGAACGTGATCAACATCGCGGCCGACCTGTCGGCGATGGGCGCGGCGGTCAAGCTGCTGCTGCACGGCCCGCAAGAACTCTACGTCGTGTGCCTCGGCGGCGCATCGGCCCTGCTGCAGATCCTCGTGCCGTACGACCGCTACGCGCGCCTGCTCAAATGGACCGCGCTGATCCTGCTCGCCTACGTCGCCGTGGCGCTCATCGTGCCCGTCCCGTGGGGCGAGGTGGGCCGTGCGCTCGTGTTGCCGCGCGTCCAGTTGTCCGCCGCCTACCTGACCACGGTCATCGCCGTGCTCGGCACCACGATCAGCCCGTACCTGTTCTTCTGGCAGGCATCGCAGGAAGTCGAGGAGTTGCGCGCGGTGCCGAACCAGCAGTCGTTGCGGCACGCGCCTCACCAGGCCCCCGCGCAGCTGCGCCGGATCAACTTCGATACGTGGGTCGGGATGGGCGTGTCGAACGTCATCGCGTTCTTCATCACGCTGACGGCCGCGGCCACGCTGAACCTGCACCACATCGACGTGAAGACGTCGGCGGATGCCGCGCGGGCGCTCGAGCCGATCGGCGGGCACTTCGCGTACGTGCTGTTCGCGCTCGGGATCATCGGCACCGGCCTGCTGGCGCTGCCGGTCCTCGCGGGATCGGCCGCCTATGCGGCCGCGGGCACCTTCCGCTGGCGCAACAGCCTCGCGCTGCAATTCGGCGTCGCGCGCGAGTTCTATGCGGTCATCGCACTGGCGATCATCGGCGGCGTCGCGATCACGTTCATGCATTTCGACCCGATCCGCGCGCTCTACTGGAGTGCGGTCATCAACGGCGTGACCGCCGTGCCAATCATGGTCGTGATGATGCTGATGGCCCACAGCACGCGCATCATGGGCAAGTTCGCGATCACCGGCCTGCTGGCCTGGGGCGGCTGGCTCGCGACGTTCGCGATGGCGGTCGCGGCGTTGGGCGTGTTCGTACCGGGTTGAGCAGGTGGAGCCGCGCCGGCCGGCGCGGCGCCGGATACACCGACGTCACGCGAGCCGGCACACGCACCGGCGACGCATGCCGCGGAACAGAAGGAGAACGCATCGTGGCGAAGGAAGCATCGGGATCGGCACGGCTGCCGTCCAGCGACCAGCGCGCACAGATTCTCGCGCGCCTGCGCAGCCGCAAGATGGCGCGCTCGATACACACGTATACGCGCGGCAGCGCCGAGCGCTTCTACGCATGGCTCGCCGACCATCGCTCCGGCACCCTGCCCGACGGCCCCGCGGTGTGGATCGGCGGCGACTGCCATCTCGGCAATCTGGGGCCTGTCGCGGCGAAGACGGGCGAGGTTGCCGTGCAGATCCGCGATCTCGACCAGAGCGTGATCGGCAATCCCGTACACGACCTGCTGCGTCTCGGCTTCTCGCTCGCGACCGCGGCGCGCAGCTCCGATCTGCCCGGCATCATCACGTGGCGGATGGTCGAAGCGCTCATCGCCGGATACGAGCAGGCGTTCGACAGCCGGCACCGCGCCGAAACCGGTCACCTGCAACGCCCAACCGCGATCAAGATCGCGATGAAGGCGGCGCTGCACCGATCGTGGCGCAAGCTCGACCGGCAGACGATCCAGAACGTCACGCCGCGCATTCCGCTCGGCAAACGCTTCTGGCCGTTGTCCGAGCGCGAGCGGAGCGCCATCCACGCGCTGTTCGAATCCACGCTGGATTCACCGATCGGCGCGGCACTCAGCCGCGCGCCACACCGCGACGCGAGGATGAAGGTGCTCGACGCCGCCTTCTGGGTAAAGGGATGCAGCTCGCTCGGACGGCGCCGCTTCGCGGTCATGCTCGATATCGACGACGCGTGTTCCGACGGCCATCCGCCGTATCTGATCGACATCAAGGAGGCCGCGGCGGCGAAGGCCCCGAAGGATCCCGGCGTGCGCATGCCGCGCGATCCCGCGCAACGGGTGCTCGAAGGCGCGCGGCACGTATCGCCGATGCTGGGCAGCCGGATGTGCGCGGCACGCCTCGACGGATGCCCCGTCGTCATACGCGAATTGATGCCGCAGGATCTGAAACTGGACGCGGAACGGATGTCGGAGGCCGATGCGGTCAAAGTCGCGCGCTATCTGGCGCTGGTGATCGGCAGCGCGCATGCCGCGCAGATGGACCACACGACGCAACGCGCGTGGCGCAGCGAGTTGCGGCGCCAGCACCCGAAGACGGCCGACGCGCCGTCATGGCTGTGGCGAAGCATCATCGAACTGATGGTCGCACACGAAGAGGCGTATCTCGAACATTGCCGGCGCCATGTGGTCGGCAAGACGGCCCGTTGAATCGTCGCCGCCGGTCGTGCGCCGTTGCGATGGACGCACGATCGTGAACGGCTCGGTCCGCGCGATCTCAGTCTTTCGCCGGACGGACCACCAGCTCGTTGAACCCGGTGAGCGCATCGTGCTCGCGGGAAAAACGATGCGCGGGCAACGATACGAGCAGGATCTCGGCGGTCGTGCGCACCACGCAGCCGCTCGCGACGTGGCCGCCCGAGACGCGGCCGTGCGCGTCGGACACCGCCATGTGCAGGTGCGCGCCGTCCGGCGAGACCGAACCGGCTAGCGTGAGGATCTCGAGATCCCCACGCAGCTCGGTCGGCGCAGCGACGCCGGCATAGCGCAGCTGCGCGACGTTCAGGCTGCCGATGCCCTGGATCACGAATGCTGCATGCGCGTCGAGTCGACGCAACGCCTGCTCGATCGACGCGCGCAGATCGTCGCCGGGGGAAAGACGCAGAGGATGGGCTTGCATGGGCGGTAACCTGCTGATGGAGTCGGGTGTAGGCAAAGCGTACGTTCGACACGGCAATCCGGCAAGCCGCCAGCCGGATCGGCCGCCGCGCCTGCGTCGCGACCACGGGAACGATGCCGATGCGTCATTCGTTCGCACGGGACACGCCGCGTCACCCGCATCACCCGCGACGATCGCGCGCGAGCAACCCGTACAGCGCGCTGTCCGACACCTCGTCGCCGACGATCCAGCGTTCGCGCAGCACGCCTTCCCTGACGAACCCGAGCCGTTCGAGCAGCGCGGCCGATGCGACATTCCGCGGATCGATGTCGGCCTCGATGCGGTTCAGGCTCAGCGTGCCGAACGCATGCTCGACGACCGCCGACGCGGCCTCGCGCATATAGCCGCCGCGCCAGTAGCGGCGCCGCAGGCTGAAGCCGATTTCCGCACGCCGGCATTGCTCGTGCGCATGAAACAGCACGCATTCGCCGAGCACGTCGCCGGTGTCCCGCGCTTCGAGCACGCAGACGAGATCCTGGCCGCTGGCGGTCGTTGCGAGGTTGCGCGCGACGCGCTCGGCGGCCTGCCGCCAATCCGTGAGCGGCGCGAACGACGCATAGCGCATCGCCTGCGCATCGGACCAGAGGTCGAAGAACGCGTGAGCGTCCGTGTCGCGAAGCGGACGCAGGACGAGTCGGGACGTATGCAGCGTGACGGGTTCGAACAAGGGCATCGCGGCGGCCGGGGAAAAAACGCAAGCATGAATTAGAACACGCTATCCGGAGGCCGGCCATCGCGTGTGTTCGCGCTGTCCGCCACGCACGATCCGCTGCCCGAAACGAAAAAGCCCGGACACATCGTCCGGGCCTTCCACATCGCCTTTGCCGCGCGCCGCGCTTATGCCTCGAGCGCTTCGAGCACCTTCCCCTTCGTCTCGATCCCGACGAAATGAACGGTCACGGCGGCGATCAGCGGCACGATGCCGATCAAGTAGAACGCCGGCGCGAGATTGCCGCCGATGATCGCGTGCGGCACGATCATCGGCGCGGCGAACGACGCAATCTTCAGCCACGCGCTGCCGAGCCCGCAGCCCGACGCGCGGATGCTCGTCGGATACTGTTCCGGCGTATAGACGTACGCGGTGATGAAGCCCGATGCCATCAGCCCCAGCGACAGCGAGCAGAAGGTCGCGACGACATACACCGACGACGCGTGGTAGATGCCCGCGAACGCCAGCGACAGCGCGCACAGCACGAACGACCACACGATCACCGGCTTGCGGCCGAGCTTGTCGACCAGCAGCGCGGACGCGAGCGAACCGAGCACGCCCATCACCGAGCCGATCACCGCGAGATTCAACGCGAGCTGCAGCGGCGCGTGATAGAAGTTCTTGTAGATCGTCGGCAGCCACGTGGACAGCCCGTACTGGATGAACCCGCAGGTCGCCCACAGCGTCGCCACCGCGAGCGTGCGCTTGCGATATGCGGCGCTGAACAGGTCGCTCATCCGGCGCTTCGGGTGCTGGCGCACCATCTCGTCGTACGCGGCCACCTGCGTGACCGGCGGCAGTTCGCCGCGCACCGACGCTTCGAACGCGCCGACCGCGCGCCCGGCTTCCGGGAGACGCCCGCGCGACGCGAGCCAGCGCGGCGATTCCGGCACCAGACGCGTGAGCACCAGCGCGAGGATCAGCGGCAGCCCGCCGACGAAGTACATGATCTCCCAGCCGAACCGCGGCACGAGCCACGCGCCGAGCGCCATCGATACCAGCAGGCCGATCGGGAACACGATTTCGTACAGCAGCACGAAGCGGCCGCGGCCGTGCGCGCGCGTGATTTCGTTGATGTACGTCGCCGCGACCGGCAGCTCGCCACCGAGGCCGAGCCCCTGCAGGATCCGCAGCAGCACGAACACCTCGAACGTCGGCGCGAAGCCGCACGCGATACTCGTGATGCCGATCACGGCCGAGCTCCACGCGATCGCCTTCACGCGGCCATGCTTCTCCGCGAGCGCGGGAAACAGGAATGCGCCGATCAGCTGGCCGATCGCGCCGGACGCGATCAGCATGCCGATCTGCGTCGGCGACAGCCCCCACTTGTGAATCAGCAGCGGCAGCGTCGCCGCGATCGTGATCACGTCGAAGCCGTCGAAGAACGTCGCGGTGCCGATCAGCACGCGCGCGCGGATCTGCATCGCGTTGGCCGGAAGCCGCTCGAGCCGCGCGATGATCGCGCCGGGCGTGGAGGCGGCAGCTTCCATCGTGGCCCTGCCGGCCACGACGTTGTCGAAAGTGCTCATGCGGGGTGTCTCCTGGGTCTTTGTACCGGTCTCGCCGGTCAGGCAAGCGCTTTGGTCGTGTCCGCCAGGGCTTCCGTGTCCACTGCCCGGCCCTGGTTCATCCACTTGCGTGCGAGCTTGAGCTCGCGTGCGTTGTTGATGGCGATGACACCTCTCACATGCCCATCGCCCACGAAAAACAGCGTCGCGCGTCGCGCGGCGAGATCGCCGCGCACGACGAGCTGCGCATCGGCCGGCAGATCGCCGAGGATCTGCAAGTTCACGTCGTATTGATCGGACCAGAACCACGGAATCTCGGCGTAAGGCGCGCGCACGCCGAGCACGGCCTTCGCGGCCGCGATCGCCTGGTTCTGCGCGTTCGCCCACGATTCGAGCCGCACGCGCCGCTTCAGCCAGCCGTTGTGATGGTTCGCGACGTCGCCGCACGCGAAGATCGCCGGATCGCTGGTCGCGCCGAATTCGTCGACCACGATGCCGTCGTCGACTGCGAGGCCCGCGTCGCTCGCGAGTGTCGCGTTCAGCGCGAGGCCGATGCCGGCCACCGCGAAATCGGCGTCGATCGTCGTGCCGTCCGCAAGCGTCGCGCGCACCTTCGATGCGTCGTCCGGCTGCGCGTCGAGCGACGCGAGCGCCGCGCCGAGCCGCACGTCGACACCGTTCGCGCGATGCAGGTCGAGCAGGAAGTCCGACACGACCTGCGGCACCGAGCGGCCGCACAGCCGCGGCGCGCCTTCGACGACCACCGCTTCGACGCCGAGCTTGCGCGCGGTCGCCGCGACCTCCAGGCCGATCCAGCCGCCGCCGATCACGAGTACACGCCGGCTCGCGCGCAGCTTCTCGCCGAGCGCGGCCGCTTCGTCGAGCGTGCGCAGGTAATGCAGATTCGGTGTCCTGACGATTGATTCAGGCAAGCGGCGCGACGTTCCGCCGGTCGCGATCACGAGGCGGTCGTATTCGATCTCGCGGCCGCTTTCGGTCTTCACCACGCGGCGCGCACGGTCGATCGACACCGCGCGTTCCGGCTGCCACGCCTCGACGTTCAGCGCGTCGAATTCGTCCGGGCGCACGACGCGCACGGTCTCGATATCGGCGTCGCCGGCCAGCACGGCCTTCGACAGCGGCGGACGCTCGTACGGCAGGTGCGGCTCGTCGGCGATCATCACGAGGCTGCCCGCGAAGCCTTCCGCGCGCAGCGTCTTCAGCACCCAGCCGGCGGCCTGGCCGCCGCCGATCACGACGACCGTGCGAGGCGCGGCCGATTCCTGCGTGTTTGCTTCGCTCATGATTTGCGCTCCGTCATGAACTTGCCTTCCGGCGCCTTCGCATTCTTCTGCCGGCGCGTGTTGCCGTCGAGGCCGCCGTCGACGGCCCATTCGGCGAACACGGTCGGGCCCGGTTCGAATTCGCGCGGCTGCCATTCGGGCGTCAGCACGTCTTCGTCCGCGTAGTACTCGATCAGCGCGCCGGCAGGGTTCTGGAAGTACCAGAAATACGCGGACGACACCGGATGACGCCCCGGGCCGAGCTGCGTTTCCCAGCCGCAGCGGTCGATGTGCATGCCGCCGCCGAACACTTCGTGGATGTCGCGCACGGTGAACGCGACGTGGTTCAGGCCGCGCTTGCCATTGGGTAGCGCGAGCAGGAACAGGTCGTGGTGGCCGCCGTGCGGCGCGCAGCGCATGAACGCGCCGCGGCCCGGATAGCGGTCCGACGTCTCGAAGCCGAGCAGTTCGTGATAGAACTTCTCCTGCGCGTCGAGGCAGTTCGTGAAGAACACGACGTGGCCCACCTCGACCGGCTCGGCGCGCGCATAGATTGGACTCGGCTGGTCCACCCGCGCCGTCCGGCCCCACACGTTCGACGGCGAGCCGGTGATGTCGAGCGCGCGCTTGCGCGTCACCTCGATGCGGATCGCCATCCCGTTCGGATCGATGCAGCCGACCGCATCGTCCTGCGCGTAATAGCCGGGCTGGCCGGCCAGCTTCGTGCGCAGCGCGTCGACTTCCTGCTGCGTCGCGACGCCCCACGTGACTTCACGCAGCGTCGGGCCCGCTTCGAACGCGGGCGGCAGCGACGGATCGTCGGCCTTGACGACCAGCACGGTGCAGCCGTTCAGCGTCTCGAAACGTGCGCGCGTGTCGTCGTGCGCGACTTCCTTCAGGCCCCAGTCGGCGAAAAAGCGCCGGCACGTCGCGAGGTCGTCGACACCGTACGTGATCTGCTCGATACCCAAGATGCTCATTGCGTCATTCCCCTTCGCTCAGTTCGCCCACGGCAGCGGCGCGTCGTTCAAGCCCCAGTAGAGGCTCTTCTGCTGCATGTACTCGCGGATGCCGAGACGGCCCTTCTCGCGGCCCATCCCGCTCTCCTTCCAGCCCGAGAACGGCGTGGAGATCGAAAACAGCTTGTACGTGTTGATCCAGACGGTGCCCGTCTCGAGCGCGCGTGCGATGCGCCATGCGCGCTTGTAGTCGCGCGTCCAGATGCCGGCGGCGAGGCCGAACACGCTGTCGTTCGCCTGCGCGATCAGCGACGCTTCGTCGTCGAACGGCATCGCGACCAGCACCGGCCCGAAGATTTCCTCCTGGCAGATGCGCGCGCTGTTCGGCAAGCCTTCGAGAATCGTCGGCTGGTAGAAGAAGCCGTCCTCGCGCCCGTCGCCCGACGGCCGCTCGCCGCCGCACAGCAGGCGGCCGCCTTCCTCCAGCCCGAGCGCGACGTAGCGTTCCACCGATTCACGATGCTTCGCGGTGATCAGCGGGCCCATCTGCGTGTCGGGCCGCGTCGGGTCGCCCACGCGCAACTTGCGTGCGCCCGCGACCAGGCGCTTCATGAACGCGTCGTATACCGAGCGCTGCACGAACAGCCGCGAACCCGCGATGCACGCTTCGCCCGACGAGCTGAAGATGCCGTACAGCACGCCGTTCACCGCGTGATCGAGATCGGCGTCGTCGCATACGATCGTCGGCGACTTGCCGCCGAGTTCGAGCGACACGGGCATCAGCTTTTCCGCCGCGATGCGCGCGATGCCGCGACCCACTTCGGTGCCGCCGGTAAACGACACTTTCTTCACGAGCGGATGGCGCACCAGCACGTCGCCGATCACCGAGCCCTTGCCCGGCAGCACGCTCAGCACGCCCTTCGGCACGCCTGCTTCCTCGCAGATGCGGGCCAGCGCGAGCGACACGAGCGGCGTCACCTCGGCCGGCTTGAGCACCACCGCGTTGCCGCCGGCGAGCGCCGGCGCGAGCTTCTGCGCGTCGGACGCGATCGGCGAATTCCACGGCGTGATCGCCGCGATCACGCCGATCGGCTCGTGCACGCTCATCGTCAGGTAGTCGCCGCGCGACGGCGTCAGTTCTTCGTCGAGCGTTTCCAGGCACGCCGCGAAATAGCGGAACGTGTTGGCCGCACTCGCCACCAGCACGCGCGTCTCGCCGATCGGCTTGCCGTTGTCGCGGCGTTGCAGGTTCGCGAGCGTCTCGTGACGCTGCATGATCAGGTCGGCGATCCGGTACAGCACCAGCGCGCGCTGGTGCGGCTTGAGGCCGGCCCAGTCGGCGCGCCGCCACGCGGCGTCGGCGGCCACGACGGCGTCGGCCGCGTCTTCCGCGTTCGCCGTCGAGACTTCCATGTTCAGCGACTGGTCGGCCGGATAGATGCTCGCGTAAGGCGCGCCGCGGCCGCGCCGCCACTCGCCGCCGATCAGGATGTCGCCGTTGGGTACGAGGCTCGTATCGAATGGAGTCATGTCACAAGTCCCACAAATCTGTCTCTGCGCAGCCGCCCGCGCCGTGGCGCCGGCGGCCGTTCAATGGCCCGAATGGCCGCGTCGGCCTGGTTGTCCGGGTTGTCTGCCTGCTCAGATCACGCAGCGGGCCGCGCGGTTGCGCAGCGCGCGGATCGCGCTGTACGCGGTCAACGCGGACGTCTTCGGGTTGTCAGGCAACGGCTTGCCGCTCATTTCGAGCGACATCTCGCCGAACGCGCCGCGCGCGGTGATGCGGTGCACGTTGCGTTCGACCGCCGGGTCGGCGATCAGGCGCACGTGCGTCGCGTCGAGGCCGAGGCCCGCGAGCGCGACCGTCGCCGCGACGTTCGCGTTCTTCGGATACAGGCGCGCGGCGTCGCGCGCACTGCCTTCGAAGATCACCTTTTCCCCGGTCATCGCACGCAAGTCGCACAGCTCCTCGGCGGGCGTGCCGAGCCAGCCGAGCGGCGGCTTGCGGCCGACGTACAGCACTTCGTCGAGGCCGCCCTGCTTCGCGGACGCCAGCGCGTCGATCCCGCCGATCGCGCCGGACAGCAGCGTCACCGTCGTGCCGCCCTCGTCGGCCGCCTGCGACAGCACGTCGAGCAGCGCGAGGTCGGACAACGCGCCGATCGATGCGACCGCGCAGTCGGTGCCGGCCTTCAGCAACGGCACGACGTGATCGACGAGCGCGCTGTGACCCGCGCATTCGAGCGCGAACTCGGGGCGGCGAGCCAGCGCGTCGACCGACGACACGACCTCCACCGCACCGCCGAGCTCGCGCTGCACCGCGTCGCGCTGATGCTCGGGCACGATCACGTGCGCGACGTGCAACGACGCATCGTGCTCGACCGCGTGATACACGGCGGCACCGATCGCGCCGAAGCCGATCATCGCGACGTCGACGGGCGCATGCCCGTGTCGCTGGCCGTTATGCATACTGGCGCTCCGACGGCGTCTCTTCCTTCTTCACCGGCGGGCCCGCGAACTGCGATGCGAACGAGCCGACCGACAGCATGTCGACTTCGACCATCACCGGCCCTTCCTTCGCGATCCCTTCGCGCACGATCGCTTCCGCCTGGTCGAGCGACGTGATCCGGTAGTGCGTGAGGCCGAAGCTCGCGCAGAACTGCGCGAAATCCGGCTGGTGCAGCTGCACGAAGCAGCGGCGCCCGCCGTAGTGCGCGTCCTGGATGTTGCGGATCACGCCGTAGCACTGGTCGTTCATCAGCACGATCATCACGTTCGCGTTTTCCTGCACGGCCGTCACGAGCTCGCCGACGTTGACCATCAGGCCGCCGTCGCCGACCAGGCAGACCGTCTTCGCCGCCGAGCCGGCCAGCGCCGCGCCGATGCCCATCTGGATGCCCTGGCCGATGCCGCCGCCGAGCGCATGCACGCCCGCGCGCGGTTCGAAGATCTTCAGCAGGCGGTTGCCCCACGTGCTGTTCGAGATCGTCACGTCGCGCACCCAGTTGTAGTCGCGGCCCACTGCGCCCTGCAGCGTATCGACCAGCTTCTTGTACGGCCCGAGGCCTTCCGCCACGCTCGCGACGGCCGCTTCGCGCGCCGCCGCGAGATCGCCCGCGAACTGCGGATCGACCGACAGGCGGCCTTCGAGGCGATCGGCCAGCTCGGCCAGCACGCGTTTCGAATCGCCGTGCACGAACAGCTCGTTGCGATAGCCGCGGTTGTCGGCGAGCGCATCGGCGTCGACGCGGAACAGCGGCTGCGGCAGCGCGAGCTTGTACTTCAGCGTCTCGTTGCCGCGCAGGCGCGAGCCGACCACGACCAGCGCGTCGCAGGTCTTGTAGAACGCTTCGACCGCCGAATGCACGTTGAACGCGCCGAGCGTCGCCGGGTGATCCTCGGGCAGCACGCCGCGGCCCTGCACGCTCGTCACGACGCCGAAGCCGAGCTTCACCAGGCGTTCGACTTCCGCACGCGCATGACGCGCGCCGCCGCCGAGCCACAGCAGCGGACGGCGCTTGGCCGCCAGCGCGTCGGCGAGCTTCGCGACGCGTGCATCGTCGTGCTCGCGCACCGCGACGTGCGCCGGCGCGAGATCTTCCGGCCATTCGATTTCGGCGGCCTGGATGTCGATCGGGATCTCGACCGACACGGGGCCCGTCGGCGCCGTCTGCGCGATGCGCACGGCTTCGCGGATCGTCGGCAGCACGGTCTCGACCGTGCGCACGCGGAACGCGGCCTTCGAGATCGCATCGAGCATCGTGAGCTGGTCCGGCGCTTCGTGGATGTACGCCAGATCCTGGTCGAGGTACGGCGTCTCGATCTGCCCCGTGATGTGCAGCAGTGCCGTGCCGGCCGTCAGTGCCTCGACCATCGCGCCGGCCGCGTTGCCCGCCGCCGTGCCGGTGCTCGTGAACGCGACACCGAGACCGCCCGACACGCGGGCCAGCCCGTCGGCCATGTTCACCGCGCCCGCTTCGCCGCGCGCGCCGACATACCGGATGTTGCCGCGCGAGTTGATCGCGTCGAGGATCGGCATGTTGTGGATCGAGATGACACCGAATGCGGTTTTGACGTCGCACTGCTCGAGAAAGGCGGCAATCAGCTCGCCAACCGTGGTTTTTTTAGACATGGCGTGCAAAGCCTCCAGAAACGTCGATATGGCTGCCCGTCGTGTAGGACGACAGATGCGTTGCGAGATAAAAAAGTGCCCAGGCTGCCTCGTCGGGCTTGCCGAAGCGGTTCAGCGGAATGTTCTTCTTGCGGGCGAGCGCGCCCGTCCAGTCCTCCCAGCTCTCGCCGGCCGGCGCCTGCGCTTCGTAGCGGCGGCGCCACTGCCCCGACTCGACGATGCCGATCAGGATCGAGTTCACGCGGATGCGCTGCGGCGCGAGTTCGGTCGCGAGCGACTTCACGAGGCTCAGCACACCCGCCCGCGCCGACGACGTCGCGACCATGTGCGGCTCCGGCTGCAGCGCGAGCAGCGAATTCACGCAGGTGATCGTCGGCGCGGCCGCATCGCGCAACAGCGGCAGGAATGCGCGCGTCGGGCGGATGATGCTGAAGTACTTCAGTTCGAGCTCTTCGCGCCACGCGTCGTCGGTCGTGTCGGCGAAAGTCGACACGCGGCCCTGGCCCGCGTTGTTGACGAGCATGTCGGCGCGGCCGAAGCGGTCGGACACGGCCTGCGCGAACGCGGCCACGTCGGCTTCGTCGAGCACGTTGCAGCGCACCGCGAGCAGCGGCGCGCCCGGATATTTCTCGCCGAGCATCGCCTCGGCGCGCGCGAGACGCTCGCCGTCGCGGCCGCAAATCGCGACCGATGCGCCGGCCTGCAAGAACCGTTCGGCAGTCGCGAGGCCGATGCCGGACGAACCGCCCGTCACCACCGCCACCTGCCCGGTCAGATCGATCTGAATCATCGGAGTCCTAAAGCCTTGAGAAACGTGTGCTCGTCATCCGAGCGGTAATTGAGCCGCCGCGACAATTCCGCCGCCGCGCGCTGCACCTTGTCGATCAGGCCGTCGGCGATCAGCGCCGCGTCGATCTCCGGCCGCGGCACCGTCACCGTGATGCACGCGACGATCCTCTGCGTGTCGTTGCGCACCGGCGCCGTGACCACCGAAATGCCGCGCTCGAACGACGAATTGCTGACGCCGTAGCCGCGCAGCGCATCTTCCCGGATCACTTCGTAGAGCGCGTCGACGGATTCCGGCGTCGCACTCGTCATCCGGTTCAGCGCGCCTTCCGGATACAGCGCCCGCAACTCCTTCAGCGACAGGTCGCCCATCAGCACGTGGCCGTGGGTCGTCGCATGCGCGGGCAGCCGCGTGCCGACGTTCACGCGAATCGAGCTGAACACCGGCGACTGGCTCTGCGCCTTCGCGACGAACACCACGTCGCGGCCGTCGCGGATCACGATGTGCGTCGTGAAGCCGGTCGCATCGCGCAGGCTCTCGATCACCGGCAGGCCGAGATCGGTCAGTTCCAGCGAGCTCAGGTATTCGAAGCCGAGCCGCAGCACGGCGATGCCGAGCTTGTAGTTGCGATCCTTGTCAGCGCGCTCGAGAAAGCCGAGCGATTCGAGCGTCTGCAGCAGACGGAACACCGTCGTGCGCGGAATGCCGAGGCGCTTGGACAGTTCCGGCGCGCCGAGCACCGGCTCGCGCGGCGAGAATTCGGCGAGAATCCGCAACCCGCGTTCGAGGCCCGGCACCACGTAGTTGGCCTCGGACTTCGCGGTGTCCGCATCCTGTTGTTGCAACGGTTCGCTCATGATGCCTCCGGTCGGGCCGCCCCAGGGGCACGTTGAAATGCATGTCGGGATTGGGCGGGCTGCGCCCCCCCAAGCGAACGAATGTGAGCGTGGGGGTAGTTCATTCCAGCCCCCGTTGACGGTCGCATTGACGGCAGAACGCGTCGATCAGCGACGAGTAGACCGCCGGCGCTTCCACGTAGCCCGCATGACCGGCCTGCGGAATCACCTGCAGCCCGACGTGCGCGGCAGCGGCGATCCGCTCGCAGGCAGCCGGCGGCGTGATCGCGTCGTTCGCGCCGACCGCCACCGCCGTGCGGCCGCGAAAGCCGGCGAGATCGGACGCGAGATCGGCGTTCGCGAGCAGATGCGTGGCCTGCGCATAACCGGCCGGCACGATGCGCGCCATGTTCCAGCGTACCCATGCACGCGCATCCTCGCTCGCGAAACCCGACAGCATGTTGCCGCTGCGCTGTTCGGCGAGCCCGGCCGGGCCGAGTTCGTCGAGCATCGCGAGGCGTGCATCGCGGCGCGTGTCGCGCGTTTCCGCGGGCGCGCTACCGTACCCACCCGCGGGCGAGATCAGCAGCAGGCCGGCGATCCGCGCGGGCATCACGCGGGCCAACCCGCCCGCGACGATCGCGCCGAGCGAATGCCCGACCAGCACGCAGCGTTCGATGCCGAGTGCCTCGAGCCACGCGTTCAGCGACGCCGCATAATCGGCGGCCGCCGGCGACGCGCCGTGCACGGGCGTCGACACGCCGTAGCCTGGCGCATCCCACGCGAGCACGCGGCGCGACGCGCCCAGCGTGTCGAGCTGGCACACCCACGACGCGGCGCCCGAGCCGATCCCGTGCAGCAGCACGACGGGCAGCGCGCGGCCCGCATGCTGCGCGCCGGCCTCGCCTGCGCCAGCCTCACGGTAGCCGATCGTGCCCGCCGCGCCGGCCGCGCAGCGCTGTTCGGGAAACTGCCCGAGCAGCGCGGCGAACGCCGCGGTGCGGTCGCGTTCACGTTTGTCGATGACACGCATTGCTTGCTCCGCCCCGTCTCAGCGCTTGATCTTCGCGAGCGGCGAATCCGGCGGATACGTCGGCGTGATGGGCTTCGGCGAACCGAGCATCACGCACATCAGCGCGTCTTCCTCGCCGATGTTGATTTCCGTGCGGTACACGCCCGGCGGCACCGAGATCAGGTCGCGCTCGCCGAGGATCGCTTCCCAGGTCTCGCCGTCGCGCTCGCAGATCACCTTCATCTTGCCGCGCAGCACGAAGAAGATTTCTTCCACGTCGATATGGATGTGGCTCGGGCCGATGTTGCCGGCCGGAATGACCATCGTCGAGAACGTGAAGTTGCCGGCCGGCACCGTGTTGACGTCCTTCGCGACGCCCGTGCCGCCCGTGCCGACGTAGCGCATCTGCGCACGGCGGTACTTCGGGTCGTAGTCGGCCTGGAACTTCAGTGCGTCCCAGTCGTAGCGCCGCGTCGCGTAGCGCGCGACGCGCCCTTCCATCCAGTCGTTGAAGCTTGCGCCTTCCGGCTGGTCCCACGACTTGCGTTCGAGATCGGCGTCCGCCATCGTCCTCTCCTTCATCAGAGTGAAAACTTCAATTCAATTCATTACGAAGCCGCCGTTCACCGGCAGCAATTGACCCGTCACGAAGCGCGCGCCGTCCGACAGCAGGAACAGCACGGGGCCCGTCACGTCGTCGGGCACCTGCGCGCGCGTCAGCGCGCGGCCCTGCATGTAGAACGCGTGGCGTTCCGCCGGCACGTAGGCCGTCGCCTCGACTTCGGTGAGCCCCGGCGCGATCGCGTTGACCGTCACGCCGTGCGCGCCGAACTCGCGCGCCTGCGCATGCGTCATCGCGATCACCGCGCCCTTGCTGGCGACGTACGCGAGCAGCTTCGGCGCGCCCCACAGCGCGGTGTCCGATGCGAGGTTCACGATCGCGCCGCGGCCCGATTGCGCGAGGTACGGCAGCGCCGCATTGCTGACGAGCCATACGCCGCGCACGTTCACGTTCATCACGGCATCCCAGGTCGACACGTCGAGTTCCGTCGACAGCTTGCCGCCCGAATTCGTGATCGCCGCGTTGTTGATCAGTGCGTCGATGCCGCCGAGCGCCGCCGCGCCCTGCGCGACGAAAGCCGTGACGCTCGCCGGATCGCCCAGGTCGAGCGTGAAGAAATGCGCGGTGTGGCCGGCTTGCGTGAGCTGCGCGGCCAGCGCGCGGCCCTCTTCGACGAGCACGTCGCCGAACGCGACCTGCGCGCCCGCTTCGACGAGCGCCTTCACGAACGCGGCGCCGAGACCGCGCGCGCCGCCCGTGACGAGCACGCGGCGCCCCGGCAGAGACACGACCGGTGCGAACTCAGCCATTCGCGGGCTCCGCCGCGGCGTGCGCCGCGCGATGCGCGTCGAGCGCGGACAGGTGTTCCTGCGCGCGCTGGCGCAGCATCCGGCGCACGCGCGTGATGCCGACGTCGTGCTGGTACAGGTATTCGTGATCGCGCGCGTGCGGCGCGAGGCTTTCGAGGACGTAGCGGTCCTGCTCGAGCACGTCCCAGTGCAGGCCCTCGAGGCGGTTGCGGTACATGAAGCGCCACACGTCGCGCTGCCAGCCGCTGACCTTGCGGGTACGCCAGAAGTAGACCTGGCAGTTGTCGCCGTCGACCGGCGTCGCGAAGCCGATGATCCCGAAGTTGCCGCCCGGGCCGAACTTCTGCTTGTACGGAATCGCGAGACGCATCCACAGGCAGCCCGTTTCGCCGAGCTCGACCCAGTCGAAGTTCACGTCGCGCTGGCCGATCTTCTCGAACATCAGGCCCGTTTCCGTCTTGCGCACGCGCATGTCGGCCTGCTTGTCGCCTTCGGCCATCGAGTGCGACGTCGCGTGCAGGTACGCGCCGTGCATCGGGTCCATCACGTTGTCGATCGCGTACTGGTAATTGCACTTCCAGTTCGACACGCAAAGGAAGTGCGCGTATTCGTCGGCGACCAGTTCTTCCGGCAGGTTCAGCGGCGCCGGCTCGCCGTGCGCTTCGTCGCCGAACCACAGGAAGATCGCGCCGGCCTTCTCTTCGACCGGATACGACTTCACGCACTTCGTGCCTTCGAGCGGACAGTTCGATACGGCCGGCACGCGGTTGACCGTGCCGCCGCCGTCGACTTCGATGCCGTGATACCAGCACGCGATGCTGCCGCCGAGGTTCCAGCCGAGCGACAGGCGCGCGCCGCGGTGCGGACAGCGATCTTCCAGCGCGTGGACCTTCCCTTCGTGATCGCGCCACAGCACGATTTGCTCGGACAGGCGCGTGAGGCCGACCGGCGCGTTCGACACCTGCCAGCTCGGGGCGACGGGATACCAGTAGTTCTTGATGCCGCGGTCGAGGTAGTCGCGGACCGGGTCGTGTTGTGTTTCGTGTTGTGCGGGGGACGTCATCAGTGTGCTCCGGATGCGGTTGTCGGGTCGGCGCTCAGGCGTGCGGCGCGGTCGGTGCGCTCATTCCGCCAGCGAGGCCATTTCGGCGCGGAAGCGCTCGGGCGTCCACGCCGTGCCGTCCGGCGCGCGGAAGCCGATGCGGTTCAGGCCCGCGACGACCTCGTCCAGCTCGGTCGCGCCGCTCTCGAACACGCGTTCGAGCGCATCGCCCAGATCGTTCTCGTACTGCGTCGGCTCGGCCTTGCGGTTTTGCCAGATGCGGTTCTCGACCTGGCCCGGGATCTCGATCTGCCCCTTGCCGGCAACGTTGTTCGGCTGCGGCGCCACCCACGGCTTCAGGAACGGATTGAAGTTGACGGTCGCTTCTTTCATGTCATTCCACCTTGATCTGGATTTCTTCACCGGCCAGGCGCACCGCGTACTGCTTCAGCGCGCGCCCGCCCGGGCCCTTCAGGCATTCGCCCGTCTTGATGTCGAACACGGCCTCGTGCAGCGGACATTCGACCGTGCCTTCGTCGACGAACCCCTGCGTCAGCAGCGCGTAGGCATGCGGGCACACGTTCTCGAGCGCATACACCTCGTCGCCGACGCGGTAGATCCCGATTTCGACGCCGTCGGTCCGCTTGAACTCGATCGGCGTGTCTTCCGACAGCGCGCCGGCGTGCCCGGCACAAACCCATTGTTCAGACATCTCACACCCTTCCTTCTGATCGACTCTCGGTTCGCCCCGGGTTTGTTCCATACCCGGAACAGCAGTTTATGGATGGTGATTATAGGAGTGACTTCCCACGAGTAAAACAAAAAGCTGCACGTCCTAGGGAAAACACCGACCGCCGGGTCGACGGTCACCGCCACCCATCTTGAAAAAGATGATTTTTTGTTTAGCGGCGGGGATTTAAGGCCTTTTCTCAGGACGCTCGATCCCATGTTGCGGATCGTCACCATCCGCTTCTGGCCCGATAAATTTATTTTTGATCCGGCGCGTGACGCCTCTATACTCCATTCCATCAGAGGCACATCGTTCCTTATATGGAACATTAAAAATGCCCGCCCGGTGGTGAAGAACGCGCGACGGCCGGCCGTCCCCCGCGCCCGCCGCCCCGGCACGTTTCTCATCAGGTTTGGAGAGTCAGGAGATCAAATGGTCAAGCAAGCGGTAGCAGCAGCAATCATCGGAATGGGCGCGATGTCGGGCGCCTGGGCACAAAGCAGCGTGGTGCTGTACGGCAGCCTGGATGCGGGCGTCGCCTATGTGAACAACGTCGGCGGCCACGCGAAGTGGGCGATGATCCAGGGCAACACGCAACCCGACCGGTGGGGCCTGAAAGGCAAGGAAGACCTCGGCAGCGGCCTGTCGGCGATCTTCCAGCTCGAAAACGGCTTCTATACGAACAACGGCCAGTTCGCGACCGCGAACACGATCTGGAACCGCGCGGCCTTCGTCGGCCTCAGCTCGGACCGCTACGGCACGCTGACGCTCGGCCGCCAGACGCCGCTGACGTTCGACTATCTCGATCCGCTCAGCACCGCGTATCTCGCGCTGAGCTGGTATGCGTTCCATCCGGGCAACATCGACGGGCTCGCCGCGACCGGCAACGTGCCGTACAACAACGCGGTCAAGTACCGTTCGCCGAGCTTCGCCGGCTTCTCGGCCGCGGCGGCGATGGCGCTCGGCAACACGACGAACTTCTCGACCGGCAAGTCGGTCGGGGTCGCGCTGAACTACGCGAACGGGCCGTTCAAGGCGTCGGCCGTCTACTCGAACGAGCACGACCGCGCGATCCTGATCGGCCAGACGGGCATCACGTCGTTCCAGAAGCAGAACACCGCGAACGGCTACATCGCGAACAAGGTCGAGAACATCGGCGCGGGCGCGTCCTACCAGATCGGCGACTTCCTCGTGCACGGCCTCTACACGCGCGTGAAGATGCAGTCGAACGGGTTTTCCGACACGTTCCAGAGCTACGATGCGGGCGTGAACTACCGCAGCAGCGCGTTCAACACGATCGCGGGCGGCGCGGCGACCACGACGCTGGCCGGCCGCCGCTGGACGCAGGTCGAGCTCGGCGACATCTATGCGCTGTCGAAGCGCACGCAGTTGTATGCGAACGTGCTGTACGAGCACGGTTCGGGCGGCGCGAAGGCCGCGTTCTTCACGGCCGGCGCGTCGAGCACCGCGAACCAGGTGATCGTGCTGACCGGCATCCATCACTCGTTCTGAGCGGCGGCGGGCGGATGCGCCCGGGGCCGAAAAAGAAGAGAGCAGCCCGCGGGCTGCTCTTTTTTTTGCTACTTGCGACAGGCTTCTGACGAAGCCGCGCGACGCGGCTCGTGCCGCGAATCAGAACATCGCGACCCGATGGCGCGCGTGCGCGAACGTCGGGTCGCTTTCGAGCGGCCGGTAGTTCAGCCGCTGCGACAGATCGACCGCCGCGCCGCATACCGCTTCGACGAGCCGCTCCTTCTCGCCGGCCTCGCCGATTTCCGAGCGCGGCACCGTCGCGGTGATCGCCGCGACGATCGCGCCCGAATGGTCGCGCACCGGTGCCGTCACAGCCGAGATGCCGCTCTCGAACGCGGCTTCGCTGACCGCGTAGCCGAGCCGCGCGTAATGGCGCACGCGCTCGTACAACTCGTCGACCGTGCCCGGCGTGCGCTCGGTGAACTGTTCGAGGCGCTTCTCCGGATACAGCTGGCGCAGCGCGTCGCGCGTGAGGTCGCCCATCAGCACATGGCCATGCACGGTCGCGTGCGCGGGCAGCCGCGTACCGACGTGCACCTTCACCGAACCGAACATCGACGTGTTGCTCTGCGCCTTCGCGACGAACACGACATCGCGCTGGTCGCGGATCAGCAGGTGCGTCGACAGGCCGGTCGCATCGCGCAATCGTTCGAGCACGGGCGTGCCGAGATCGGTCAGTTCCAGCGAATTCAGGTATTCGAAGCCGAGCCGCAGCACGCCGACGCCGAGCCGGAAATAACGGTCGCCGTTCACGCGCTCGAGAAAGCCGAGCGCTTCGAGCGTCTGCAGCAGGCGGAAGGTGGTCGTGCGCGGAATGCCGATGCGCTTCGACAGCTCGGGCGCGCCGAGCACCGGCTCGCGCGCGGAGAATTCGGCGAGGATCCGCAGCCCGCGCTCGAGGCCCGGCACCAGATACGACGACGCGCCGGCCGACGATTCGTCGTCGCCCGCGCCCGGCTTCGACGCGTCGTGGTCGACGTCGTCGCCGGCTGTCGCGCGCGGCGCGCTTGCCGGCTTCGCCGGCGGTTTCGATGCGCCGCTCATCGTTGGATTGATCCTGTGCACATGGACGGAATGGAAGCGTTCACGAATGACCCGCAATGCTTGATTATGGATTTTCGACCGGACCGGATCAACACGATCCGGCGCAGGCGGCCGATGGCCCGGTGCGCCCGATCGGGTAGCCGGACTCATATAGCCTGATGCGATCGAAAGGATAACAGCGATAGACAGGACTGCCCACCGGAACGTCGCCGTGGGCAAGGCGGGCCGCCGGCCCTGCTCATCTGCGACGGGATGCATCACGTGCGGTACCGGCCGGCACGATCACGGCCGATGTGCGACTAGAAAACGAAAGGGGGAAGAAACGCGAGGGAACAAACGACCGTACCGATCCGCGAGCGGGATCGGCGCGATGCGACGTCAGGCCGTTACGGCGGCGTCGTACTCGGCACGGGCGAGCTGGCCGGCGGCGTATGCGTCGGCTTCGCCGCGAAAGCCGTCCGTGCTGAATGCGACGACTTTCACACCGACACCCGACGCCCGCTTCACCGTCAGCGCCCATTGCCATCCGCCGTCTTGTTCGAAGACGTGCAGCGAGGGTTCGAGGGATGAGTCCAGTACGGTCACGGGTTATGCTCCTGCACTGCGCATCGCATCGGCGACGCGTCAGGCATGTCGAAATAGTGCGCCGGCGTCCGGCGCGTTTCAGCCATTCGACAGTCTAGTCAATGAATGCTGCGACGCACCATCAGGGCTTACACCTGCCTATCAGAACCGGACGGTCGATCAAAACCACCTGAAACCCTTATGGGACGGGCCTCGCAGGCCGGTTCCAGCCGCCCCGGACACCTGCGTGCGGCAACGTGCCGCATCGACGGCGGCTTGCCTCGCCTGGATGAAAACGGGGTGCGACCTGCACGAGTGCCGGACCACCGCGATCGTCGGCCCGCGGCGTCCGCCGGTCGACATCTCCGGCCGCTACCGGCCGCTTCCCGCCGACACCACCCGCCGGAACGTCAGGTTGACGCGCTCGCCCTGCACGGCCGGCGCCTTCGGCACGCGGTGCTGCCATTCGGCCTGCGTGCGGCCGCGCATCACGAGCAGGCTGCCGTGTGTCAGCCGGTACGCGTGCACGACGCCGGTCGCACGATGCCGCAGGTCGAACACGCGCATCGCGCCGAGGCTCACCGACGCGATGACCGGCGCGTCGCCGAGCTCCGGCTCGTTGTCGGCATGCCAGCCGAGACTGTCCTGCCCGTTGCGATACCGATTGAGCAGCACGCTGTTGAATCGCGCGCCGCAGGTCGCCTCGACCGCGCGCTTCAGGTCGAGCACGGCCGGCGTCCACGGCGCGGGCACGTTGCGGATCCCCGAATACACGTAGACGGCGTCGGGCTCGCCCTGCCACGCGGTGAGCCGCGGCAGCGGAATGCGGCCGCGCGGCGTGCGGATCGTGTCCTGCCGCCACGCGACCTCGTCGATCAGCGCGGCCAGCACGCGATCGGCGTCGGCCGGTGCGAGCCAGTCCGGGTACCAGTCCACGTCGGGCACGGGCGAATCGGCGAAAAGATCGGGCGTCGACATGTCGGGATCAGGCAGCAAATGAACGGTGCGGGCGAGCCATGCCTGCATGGTAGCCAACGGCGACGCGCGCCGCCATGCGCTGTCATTCCGGCGCGTGACACACCCGCGCGCTTGCATCGCCGGTCGCGAAGCCGATGCGTTTTCGCGTGCCACGCTATCATCGCGCCGTGTCGCGGCGCGCCCTTATCCAGCGCGCGGCCATCTTCCGCCACGCCGGCCGGCGCGACCCGGCCGATTTCTTCCCGGACCCACCATGACGCTCTCCGATTCCGCCCTCGACCAACTGTTCCTCACCGCGCGCACGCACAACGCATGGCAGGACAAACCCGTCGACGACGCGCTGCTGCACCGGCTGATCGACCTGACGAAATTCGGCCCGACGTCGGCGAACGCGAGCCCCGCGCGCTTCGTGTTCGTCAAGTCGCCCGAAGCGAAGGCGCGCCTGAAACCCGCGCTGTCCGAAGGCAATCGCGCGAAGACGATGGCCGCGCCCGTCACCGTGATCGTCGGCATGGACTTCGCGTTCCACGAGCACTTGCCGCGCCTGTTCCCGCATGCCGACGCGCGCAGCTGGTTCGCCGGCAACGACGCGCTGATCGAAGCCACCGCATTCCGCAACTCGTCGCTGCAGGGTGCGTACCTGATCCTCGCCGCGCGCGCGCTCGGCCTCGACGCGGGCCCGATGTCGGGCTTCGACGCCGCGAAGGTCGATGCCGAGTTCTTCGCGGGCACCGCGATCCGGACCAACTTCCTCGTGAATCTCGGCTACGGCGACCCGGCGGGCCTGTTCCCGCGCAGCCCGCGCTTCGATTTCGACGATATCGCGCGCATCGTCTGATGCCGCGCGCTAGCGGCTGCGGGTCAACCGGATCAGCGTGATCTCGGACGGCACGCCGAAGCGGTTCGGCGGCCCCCAGTAGCCGGTGCCGCGGCTGGTATAGAGCCACATCGCGCCGAACCGGTTCAGCCCGCCGATCACGGGCTGCTGCAGACGCACGAACGGCGGCCACGGCAGGAACTGCCCGCCGTGCGTATGGCCGGACAGCTGCACGGTGTAACCGGCGCGGCTCGCCGCTTCCGCGCTGCGCGGCTGGTGCGCGAGCAGGATCTTCGTGGCGACGTCGCGCGGCGCGCCCGCCAGCGCCTGCTCGGGATCGCTGCGATGCGCGGGATCGAACCCGCCCGCCGTGAAATCGGTGACGCCCGCGAGCACCGCGCGCGCACCGTCGTGCTCGATCAGCACGTGCTCGTTGAGCAGCACCGTCAACCCGATCCGCCGGAACTCGTCGATCCATGCGTGCGCGCCGGCGTAGTACTCGTGGTTGCCCGTCACGAGGAAGCTGCCGTGCCGCGACTGCATGCGGCCGAGCGGCGCCGTGTGTTCGCGCAGCCGCTTGACCGAGCCGTCGACCACGTCGCCCGTCACCACGACGAGATCGGCCTCGAGCGCATTGACCGCGCGCACGATCCGCTCGATATACGGGCGCTTGATCGTCGGCCCGACGTGAATGTCCGACAATTGCACGATCGTCAGCCCGTCGAGCGCGGCCGGCAGCCCGTCGACCGGAATCGACACGCGCTTGACCGCCGCCGTGCGGCGCGCGCCGACGAATCCGATCGCGCTGACCAGCACCGCACCCGCCAGCACGCCGAGCGCCGTGTCGGATGCCGCGCCGCTCCAGGCACCGTCGTGCCCCAGATGCCGCCAGACGACGACGCCGAGCAGCACCAGCTCGCGCAGGAATGTCAGCACCAGCAGTGACGAGAAGAAACCCATCGCGATTGAACCCAGCCAGCCGACCAGCGTCGCGGCCCAGCCTTCGTCGAAGCGGCGCGAGAACATGCCGACCGGGATCAGCACGACGAAGCTCGCCAGCACGAGCGCCGCGATCGCGCGCGCGAGCGGCGACGTGAAGGCGTCGGGAATGATCCGCAGACCGACATACAAATGGAACACAACGCCGATTGCGATGAACCGGACAAAGAAACTTCGCATGGAATACTCGTCCTCGTTGCGATACCGCTTCCGCGCCGCGCGTCGGACGGGACCGTGACGCCAGGTCTCGTCATGCCCCGCGCCACGCGCCGCGCCCTTCGCACGATGGTACACAGATACCGGCCGGCACGACCGGTCACGGGCGCGGTGGGTGTGGCGGGTGCGGCGGCCCGCCGGACGGCTGCCGCATGCCGCCGATGCACGCCGCATCGCTGGCGGTCTACATCGCGCTGATTTATTATCGGCTCCGTATCGCGGAATCGTCGTCGCGGCGACGAACCGCCTTGCGCCGCGCCCGGCATCCACCCCCAACGTCGAGCTCGTCACACCATGAGAAAAACAACGCCGCGCGCGCCGCTGCGCGTCGCCGCCGTCCTCGCGCCCGCCCTGCCGCTCGCGGGCTGCACGTCGCGCGGCGCACCGTCGTACGTCCTGTTCGGCGCGTATTTCCCGCTCTGGCTCGTCAGCGCGATCGTCGGCATCGTCGGCGCGATCGTCGCGCACCGCGTGTTCGTCGCGACCGGCTGGGCCGCCACGGTGCCCTACCAGCTCGCCGTCTGCACCGCGATCGGGCTCGTGGTCGCCGTGATCGTATGGCTCACCGGCACGGGGCCGTTCGCATGAAGGCCGCCGGCACCGCCCGCCCGTCCACGAAAGGCCGCGTGATCGCGCTGGCGATCGTCGCGCTCGGCATCGCGGCGCTCGCGTACGCGTACCACCGCACGACGGCCTACCCGTCCACCGACGACGCGTCGATCGACGCGGACGTCGTGCACGTCGCATCGCCCGTCGGCGGTCGCATCGTGCAGCTCGCCGTGCACGAGAACCAGCGCGTCGCGAAAGGCGACCTGCTGTATCAGATCGATCCGGTTCCGTACCGACTCACGGTTGCGCAGGCGCAGGCCGATCTCGAACTCGCGCGCGCGTCGCTCGACACGCGCCGCCGGTCGCTGATCGGCGAGCGCTCGAGCGCAGCCGTCGCCGCCGAGCAGGTCAAGCGCGCGACGCAGAATCACGATCTCGCGACGCGCGATGTGAACCGGCTCGCACCGCTCGCGGCGCAGGGCTACGTCAGCGCACAGCAGTTCGACCAGGCGAAGGTCCGGCAGCGCGACGCGGCCGTGTCGCTCGCGCAGGCGCAGGAACAGCAGCGATCGTCCGCGCAAACGATCGGCGACGACGCCGACGCGATCGCCACGCTCCATGCACGCGAAGCCGCACTCGCCCGCGCGCAGCACGCGCTCGACGACACGGTGGTGCGCGCGCCGCACGACGGGCTCGTGACGGGCCTGACCGTGCTCGCCGGCGAAACCCTCGCGCCGAACCAGTCGATCTTCACGCTGATCGATGCGAGCGAATGGTTCGCCGTCGGCAATTTCCGCGAAACGTCGTTGAACCGCATCGCGGTCGGCGACTGCGCGACCGTCTATTCGATGATCGACCGCAGCCGGCCGCTGACGGGCAAGGTCGTCGGGATCGGCGCGGGCATCTCGGACAGCGACCGCATCAACCTGCCGCGCGCGCTGCCGATCGTGCAGCGCTCGGTGAACTGGGTACATGTCGCGCAGCGCTTCCCGGTGCGTGTGAAGCTCGACGAACCCGACGGCAAGCTCGTGCGCGTCGGCGCGAGCGCGATCGTCGAGGTCCGGCATGGCTCAGCCTGCCGCTGAAGTCCGCTCGCCCGGCCCGCGCGAAGTCCTGCGACTGCTCGCGCCGTTTCCGGGGCGCGCCGCGATGGCCGCGCGGGTCGCGCTGATCTGCGCGCTCGTCGTGCTCGTGACGAGCGGCTACGGTACGCCGGAAGCCGCGATCTCCGCGTACGTCGTGTTCTTCCTGAACCGCGCCGACCGCGTGACGAGCGTCGTGCTCGCGGTCGCGATGCTGCTGCTCATCACGCTCGTGATCGCGCTCGTGATCGGCGTCGCGATCTTCAGCATCGACTATTCGGTGCTGCGCGTCGCGTGCATGGCCGTGCTGTCGGCCGGGTTGCTGTACCTCACGTCGGCGAGCAAGCTGCGCCCGGTCGGCGCGATCCTCGCGATGATCGTCGGCTTCGGGCTCGACCAGCTCGGCCTCGCGCCGGTCGGCGAAGCCGCGACGCGCGCGCTGCTCTACGCATGGCTGATGGTCGCGATTCCGGTCGGCGTCGCGATCGTCGTCAACCTGCTGATCGCGCCGTCGCCGCGCAAGCTCGCGCTCGCGCAGCTCGCGAAACGGCTGCGGCTCGCCGCGCAGCGGCTGCGCGGCGACGAGGACGCGCGCGCGGCCTTCGACGCGAGCCTGCGCGAAGGCGACAAGCAGCTGCTCACGTGGCTCAAGCTGTCGACGCTCGAAGGGTCGACGCCCGCCGCCGACGCACCCGCGATACGGCAAGCCATCGCGTCGAGCACCGCGCTGCTCGTCGCGGTCTCGCTCGCCGACCGCGAGCCGGACGCGCGGCTGCCCGCCGCGTTCGCGCAACCGGCTGCGGCGACACTCGACGAGATGGCCGGCATCCTCGAGCAAGGCGGCTATCCGGTCGACGTGACGCTGGCGCTGCCGCCGGTCGATACGCTGCCGCCGCTCGCGCGCGTCGTCGCAGCCGATCTGCACACGGCCATCACGCAGTTCGCCGAGCCGGCCACACCTGCTGAATCGACTGCAGCGACTGCACCGGCCGCGCCTGCTATCGCTGCCGCATCTGCCGCACCGACGGCGAGTCCGCCCGACGCATCGGCTGCAACCGCCAACGCACCCGCCGCGCCGCGCGGCGGCTTCTTCCTGCCGGACGCCCGCACCAACCCCGACCACATCCGCTACGCGCTGAAGACGACCGTCGCGGCGATGTTCTGCTACCTGCTCTACTCGCAGCTCGACTGGTCGGGCATCCATACCTGCTTCATCACCTGCTACATGGTGTCGCTCGGCTCGACGGCCGAAACGGTCGAGAAGCTCACGCTGCGGATCGCCGGCTGCATCGTCGGCGCACTGATCGGGACCGCGGCGCTCGTGTTCGTCGTGCCGGCGCTGTCGTCGATCGGCGAGCTGATGGCGCTCGTGTTCGTCGGCGCGTGGCTGTCCGCGTGGATCGCGTTCGGTTCGCCGCGCATTGCGTACGCGGGCTTCCAGGTCGCGTTCGCGTTCTTCCTGTGCGTGATCCAGGGCGCGGGCCCCGGCTTCGACCTGACGCTCGCGCGCGATCGCACGATCGGCATCCTGCTCGGCAACGTCGTCGTGTATCTCGTGTTCACGCGCATCTGGCCCGTCAGCATCGGCAAGCAGATCGACGTCGCGTTCGCGGCGCTGCTCGATCAATGGCGCCGTATCGCGCAGGTCGTGCAGCCTGCCGAACGCCGCACGCTCGCCGCCGAAGCGTTCGCGAGCCACGGCGCGATCGCGCAGGAGCTCGGCCTGATCCACTACGAACCGTCGTGGGTGCGGCCGGCCGCCACGTGGCTCGCCACCCGGCGACGCGCGCTCGCGGAACTCGGCGCGCTCGAAGGCCCGCTGTTCCTGCTCGCCGAGCGCACGCCGGGCGATGCGGCGATCGGCGCGCACCTCGCGCGCGTGGTCGAATTGCGCGACGACGCCCCGACTGCCGACGCCGCTTCGGCGCCGCCGTCGTCGACGGCAGGCGCGGCAGCCGTGCCGGCCCGACCGCCGGCCGCCATCTCCACCGACCCTGCACGCGACGCGCTGCTGAACCTGATCGACACGCGGCTCGCGCACATCGCCGACGCCGCGCGCCCAGACACCCCGAAGGAGCCTGCCCCTCATGCGCGTCCCTGAACCGCCGGCCGCATCGATCGCCGCCGCCGCGCTCGCGACCGCCATCGCGCTGACCGGTTGTGCCACGTCGTCGGTCGATCTCGCGCCGCAGGCCCCCGACCGCCCGTGGCAGCCGCAAACGTCGGCCGCCGGCGACATCGTGCCGGCGCCGCCGCTTGCATCCGCGCAACGTGCGCCGCACGACTACACGCTGCCGGCCTCGCCCGCGCTCGCATCGGTGTCGCCGCCGGCAGCGCTCGATGCCGCGCATCCGTACACGCTGCCCGAGCTGATCGATCTCGCCGAATCGACGAACCCGCTGACCCGCATTGCATGGAACGACGCGCGCAACGCGGCGCTCGCGGTCGGCATCGCGAAGGCCGCGTACCTGCCGAACCTGTCCGCGACCGCGATGGGCGCGTACCAGGCGAGTCACGGCTCGACGTCGACGATCCTCGGCGACGCGTCGAGCAACACGACCGTGCACGGCACGATCTCGGCGCTGTCGCTGCAATGGCTGCTGTTCGATTTCGGCGGCCGCGCCGCACGCGTCGAGGCGGCCGAGCAGGTGTCGGTCGCGTCGAACGTCGCGTTCACGGCCGTGCATCAGCAGGTGATCCACGACGTGACCGTCGCGTATTACCGTTACGAAGCCGCCCGCTCGCGCGCGGTCAGCGCGCAGCAGGGCCTGGCGAACGCGGACGCGATCCTCGCGGCGTCGCGCGCACGGCTCAGGCAAGGCGTCGGCACCGTCGTCGAACTCGCGCAGGCGACACAGAATCGCGCACAGGCGAACCTCGCGCTGGTCCAGGCGAACGGCACGGAAAGCGACGGCTACCTCGCGCTGGTTTCCGCGCTCGGCATCTCGCCGCTGTCGAAACCGTCGATCGCCGCGCTGCCCAGGCGAGCGCTGCCGCCCGCGCTCGCGTCGTCGGTCGACGCGATCGTGTCGGACGCGATCGCGCGCCGCCCCGACCTGCAGGGCGCCTATGCGCTCGAGCAGGCCAACCGCGCGAAGATCAAGGCCGCTCAAGCCGCGTTCATGCCGAAGATCTTCCTGTCGGCGTCGACGTCCTACGCCAGCGGCGGCACGGCGATCACCGCGCTGCCCGCGATCGGCGACCAGGCCCCGACCGTGAACCTGAACGGCAGCCACTACGGCGGCGGCGTGTTCCTCGGCGTGACGATTCCGCTGTACGACGGCGGCCTGCGCTCGGCGGTGCTGATGCAGGCGCGCAACGATGCGCAAAGCGCATCCGCGCGCCTCACGCGGACCAAGGAGGAAGCCGTCCGCCAGGTCGTCGCCGCGCAGAACGCGGTGCAGACGAGCCTCGCGTCGCACGACGCGGCGAAGGCGCTCGTCGATGCCGCGCAGACGAGCTACGACGCGGCACTGACCGCGTACCGCAACGGCGTCGGCTCGGTCACCGATGCGACTATCGCGCAAAGCCAGCTGCTCGCGGCCCGCAACGCGGAGGTCGACAGCTACGCCGGCGCGCTGTCGGCCGCCGCCGCGCTCGCGCTCGCGACAGGGACGATCGGCGCGTCGCAGTCACCGTCGCAGTGACGCACGGGCCGCCAGACGGGTTGACGCCTGCGCGGGCGGCCCACTAGAATGCCGCCCATTCTTCCTTCAGGAACCATCGTGGACAGTTGCAGCACTCCATTGCGTGCGCCGCTTGCCGCCTGAACGCCTGTCCGACGCAGTTCTCCTGCCGCGGCTCGCGTTCCGCGAGCCCGCACGCCATCCGTTTCACATTGAATGACGCATCCGCGCGGTACAGTACCGCGCGATGACGGCCATCGTGCCGCGTTCGGCTTCGCGCCGCCGCGCCGCGGGCCGGCATGCGCACTTGGCACGGCAGGACCATCATGACTCTCGATTTCGCACTCCGTCTTTTCACTGCGTTCGCCTGCGGCGTCGCGATCGGCCTCGAACGCCAGATGCGGCAACGCACGGCGGGGCTGCGCACGATCACGCTCGTCGCAAGCGGCGCATGCCTGTTCGTCACACTCGGCGTGCTGACCGGCAACGGCGTGGCCGGCGTCACGCAGATCGCCGCTTACGTCGTGTCGGGCGTCGGCTTTCTCGGCGGCGGCGTGATCATGCGCGACAAGGGTTCGATCCAGGGCATCAACACGGCCGCGACGCTGTGGTGCTCGGCGGCCGTCGGCGTGCTGGCCGGCTCCGGCCACTACGTGCCGGCCCTGGCCGGCACGGGCGTCGTGCTGCTCACCAACACGGTGCTGCGCGGCGTCAGCCAGGCGATCAACGCGACCCCCGTGTCGAATGCCGACCTCGTGCGCGAATACCAGATCACCGTGATCTGCCTCGCCGCCGACGAAGTACACATCCGCATGCTGCTGTCGAATGCGATGTATGCGAAACCGCTGTCGTTCCAGAGCCTGACGAGCGAGGACGTGCCCGAGCAGCCGGACCGATTGAAGGTGACCGCGACGCTGAAGCTGCATCCGAAGGATCAGCAGAAGCTCGAGCAGATCGCGAGCCGGATGAGCATGGAGAAGAGCATTTCCAGCGTGAGCTGGACCGCGAAGGAAGCGGAGCCGATGATGGAGTGAGCGCAAACGGCGGCCGGCTCGGCACGACCGCCCCGCCGCCGGTGCCGCGTCAGGGCGTATCGATGAGCCCGGCCGAGATCGCCTTCACCACCGCCTGGACCTTGTTGGTCGCGGCGAGCTTCTCGAGGATGTTGTTCACGTGGAAGTTGACCGTGCGCTCCGAGATGCTGAGTATCTGGCCGATCTCGCACGCGGTCTTCCCTTCCGCCGTCCAGCACAGCACCTCGCGCTCGCGCGCGGTCAGCGTGACGCTCGCCTCGGGCGACAGCTTCGGCACCATGAAGCGGCTCATCAGCGAATGCGACAGGTTCGCGAGCCAGTTGGTCTGCAGCGTCAGCATGTTGATCTCGGCCGGTGTGAGCCGGTCCGCATGACGCGCGATGCTCAGCAGCCCGAACGCGCCGCGCGCCGCCCAGCTCGACTGCGCGACGCCCACCGACAGCCCGTGGTCGCGCGCGTCCCGCCACAGCGGACACGGATCGATCCGGTCGACGTCCGGCCAGACGATCATGTTGGTGCTGAGCGCGCCGTCACGAACCGTCGAGTCGATCTCGATGTAGTTCTGCGCCTGGTAGTGGGCCATCCAGCCGTCCGGATAGGTATCGAAGATCGCGACGGCCGGCTTCGACACGGGCAACGGCACGCGAATGCCGTAACAGCAATATTCGAAGCCGAGGCGTTTAGAATAAGCGGCGATCCGCTGGAAGAGCTGCTGCTCGTCTTCCGCGGCGCTGAATTGTTGGTAGGCATCCTGCCAGCGCAGTTCCATTCGTTCTCCGACAACGTTACGCTGTCATACCTGTCAGGTGCCAGCGCCGGTTCGGGGCTGATACATTCCGCGCATGACTTCACCTTTGTTGCACCCGGTCCGCGGCCCGTCTCCGGACGGCTATGTGCGCCTGTCCGAAAGCGCGCTGGCCGCGCTCGCGCTCGACCATGTCGCGAGCGGCCTCGATGCATCGCTGCTCGCGGAGCTGCGCGACAGCGCCGTCGACGCGCGCCTGGCCGGCTACACCGAATGGCACCGCCCGGCCAGTGCCGGCCTCGCGTACCTGACGGTCGGCTGGGACTGGTATCTCGAGCGCGCGACGGGCACGTTCGCGATCGCGGGCGGCGACGTCCGCAGCAACATCATGGCCGTCGACGCCACCGGCGCCGACCTCGGCATGTTCCGCACCGCCGCCGTGCTGGCCGCGCGGCTCGCAGACATCGACTGGCCGGCCGCGGTTGCGTCGGCATTGCTCGGTCGCAACGACGTCTATCATGCCGGTCCCGTGCTCCAGTGACAACCGGCCGCGCTTTCGTCTGACATTTCCACAAGACTGGCGCTCTTTATAAGCAAAAGCCGCCGGTATTTCAATCCCGCCGATCAAGAAACCGTTACCACCGGTCGAATGGTGTCGGCGCGGCCTCACCCTGTAAGAGTTACCAGTTACCGCCTCCTCGGGACGCGCGATGTAATGCGGGCATACCAAAGTACCGATCCGAGGACACCATGCGGACCTTCGTTCACGCGGAAGGGCGGTTACCACACGAACTTGCAGCGGATCTCGGGCGCTATCGGCGCCATGTGTTCGTCGAACAGCTCGGTTGGGCGCTCCCGTCGGCGAACGAATGTTTCGAGCGCGACCAGTTCGATCGCGACGATACCGTCTACGTGTTCGCGAGAAATGCCGGCGGCGAAGTGTGCGGATGTGCGCGCCTGTTGCCGACCACCCGCCCGTATCTGCTGAAGTCGCTGTTCGCCGACCTGATCGCCGAGGACGTCGCACTGCCGCAATCGGCTGCCGTCTGGGAGCTGTCGCGGTTCGCGGCGACCGGCGACGACGAAGGCGGTCCGGGCAATGCCGAGTGGGCCGTCCGCCCGATGCTCGCCGCGGTCGTCGACTGCGCGGCGCAACGGGGCGCGCGGCAGCTGATCGGCGTGACGTTCGCGAGCATGGAGCGGCTGTTCCGCCGGATCGGCGTGCACGCGCACCGGGCAGGTCCCCCGAAACAGGTGGACGGTCGCCTGGTTGTCGCGTGCTGGATCGACATCGATCCGCAAACGTTTGCCGCACTAGGAATCGAACCGGGAAGGGCTGCCCGGCAAGCCATCGCCGCCTGAGCCGGAACGCGCGTAGTCCGGCCGGGCGGCACCGTAACGAAGGAGAACCACCGTGGACCAGTCTCAGGTCTTTCGCGCGATGATGCCCGGGTTGACGGGTGCCGGGGGCGCCCGCATCGCAGTCGCCTACCCGACGTTTGCGCGGCCGCTGCCGCTCGTGCGGCTCGATCGCCGCGGGCTCGTGTTCCGGGCCGCCGGCGCCACGCCGCTCGTGTGCGGGCTGCCGCGCACGGCGACGCTGCTGGTGGCAGACGAGCCGCTCTGCTCGCTGCGCCTCGTGATCCGCGACGTCGCCGCTGTCGGCGACGGCCGGCGCGACCTGACGATGCAGCCGTCCGGTGCCGCCGGCGACGAACTGCTGTGGCACGCACTGCGCGACCGCAAACCGTACCGGCAGACCGGGCAGCCGCTTGCGCCCGTCGATGCGGCCATCGCGCCGAACGGCGAGCCGCAGGCCGCGGGCGACGGCGCGCAGCGTCCGTCGCGTAGTGCGGCGTTCCGTCTGCGCTGCCATAGCGACGCGCTGTTCTTTGCCGACTGGCTCGAATATCACTTCGACGAGCTGCGCGCGCTGTCGCAGCGACACGGGCCGCAACTGCAGCTCAATCAGCTGCAACGGCAAGTCGCCGACGACGAGGTGGGCGTGCGCTTCGTCTACGACATCGACGGACACGCGACACGACATGCGCTGACCGACTGCGCGCGCGAGGCCTGCGCGTGGATCGAGACGGAAATGCGCGACAAGTACGCGGTGCCGGTTGCGCAGGAGCGGTTCGGCGCGTTTGCCGCGCACGCGCGGGCAGGCGCAATGTAGGACCGGCGGCGGCTCCGCGGATACGCGACGGTGCGGCGGCTGTTCGGCACGACACGGTGGAACGCCCGCGACAGCTGGATGGCGTGCAGCACCAGCCTAGTCAGGACAGCTCAAGGCGCGCTGCGTTGCACAATTACAACTAGGGCTTGCCATCCCTCGGGTTTTCCCTTAAAGTTACATCCGTCTCCTCCATGTCTCCAAACATGGATTCAGCCCGCTCCAGTAGCGGGCTTTTTCTTGCCTGCGATAATTTATCGGGGACATATCGAAGTTCCCTGCGAGCCGCCCGCAGCGCGCGCGGGCCTGCCCGTCGGCTTATCATCGACGAATCGCTCACCCAGAGCCGACGTCGTCATGCACGCCCACCTGCGCATCGCCCGCCCCGTCGCCGACCTCGCCAGAACCGAGCACATGTACCGCGACGCATTCGAGCTAGCAGTGCTCGCGCGCTTCGACGATCACGACGGTTTCTCCGGCGTGATGCTCGGACGCGAAGAACTCGACTACCACTTTGAGTTCACGCACTGTCCGGCGCATCCGGTCGCCCCGTCGCCGACACCCGAAGACCTGATCGTCTTCTATCTTCCCGACCGCCCGGCATGGGAAGCCGCGTGCGCACGCGCAGTCGCGCACGGCTTCATGCGGGCGACATCGTTCAATCCATATTGGGATGCGTGCGGACAGACGTTCGAGGACGCCGACGGCTACCGGATCGTGCTGCAGAACGCGAGGTGGCGTGAGCGGGCAGGCGTGCCCGGGGCGCGTTACGCGCTGATGTAATCAGCCGGACGAACGGGTGTTGCGCGCGCGACAAACACCACATGCGGTCGCAGCGCATGCCCCGGCGGCAACGCAGGATGATCGAAATCGCGCATCGGTTGCCGCGCCATCCCGAGTTGCTGTGCAACACGCTGCGATCGCTGGTTGGCAGCAGCCGTCCACGCAAAGATCTCGCCGAGCCCAACCCGGTCGAACCCGTCGACCAATACCGCAGCGGCCGCTTCCGCGACATGGCCATGCCCCCACGATGCGCGGGCCTGGCGCCATATGATCTCGACGCACGGCGCCATCGGATGCTCGTCACGAACTTCACGCGACAACCCGCAGAGCCCGATCAGCGCGCCATCCGCACGGCGCTCGATCGCCCACACACCGAAACCGTGCGTGTCGAAATGCGCTTCGAAGCGTGCGATGACGGCCTCCGCCTCATCGAAGGACATCGGGCCACGCGCCAGCCACGCGGTCACATCGGGATCCGCGTGCATTGCAGCCAGCGCACCGGCATCGCCCGGCCGCCAGCGACGCAACGTCAAACGTTCGGTTTCGATCTTCAATGGCGGATCAACCGTGATCGGGATGTGCAGAAGGCGTGGGGTGCGTCGGGCCGCGTACACCGTTCTCGTAACGCAGGAGCGAGCTCGAAGGCGAAGCGGAGGGACGAAGCAACCGCGCTCGTCAGCTGCGCCGGCAACCAGCGGCGACAGTCGCGAGAACCGGCGACGGGAATCGAATGCAGCGGGACGCATCGTCCCGCCCGGCGTTCACGGAATAAGCGCGACGCCCGATCGGGCGCCCACGCGTCGAACGCGATTACTCGTTCTCTTCGAAGTAATGCCCGAACTTGACCTGCTTGGTCCGGATGTAACGCTCGTTTTCCTCTCGCACGGGCACTGCGAGCGCCACGCGTTCACACACGGGAATGCCGTGCTTCACGAGCGTGTCGAACTTCTTCGGGTTGTTGCTCATCAGTCGCACCGACGTCACGCCGAGGATCCGCAGGATCGCGGCGGCCGAATCGTATTCGCGAGCGTCGTCGGGCAGGCCGAGGTCGAGATTCGCCTCGACGGTGTCGCGCCCCTGCTCCTGCAGCGCATATGCGCGGATCTTGTTGCTCAAGCCGATGCCGCGCCCCTCGTGGCCGCGCAGATACAGCAGCACGCCGCGATCTTCCGCCGCGATGTAGCGCAGCGCGAGATCGAGCTGCTCGCCGCAATCGCAGCGGAAGGAGCCGAACACGTCGCCGGTCAGGCATTCGGAATGCAGCCGCGTGAGCACGGACTGCTCGCCGGTGACGTCACCCATCACGAGCGCGAGATGTTCGGCATCGCTGCCCGATACGCGGAAAGCGTACGACGTGAACGTACCGTAGCGCGTGGGCAGCGACGCGGTGGCGACGAGCGTCACGCACTCGTCTGCCTGGCCATTGCCCTGCGTGGGCGATTGGGGACGCGAAGACATCATGAATTCAATCGAAACGATCTGGAATGTAGGAGTTGTGTGGATAGTGCGTGACCGGAGTTTACCGCTAATCTGGAAACGTCACGCGACTGCCGCAGCAGGCCCGGCTATACTGGGCCCGTCGGGTGCCGCGCATCACGCCCTGCCTTCCCTGCATCGTCCCGCACACGGAGAAAGCAAATGAGCACGACTGTCGCGCAAATTCTCAAAGCCAAGCCGGATTCCGGCCGCACGATCTACACCGTCAAGAAAGCCGATTTCGTCTATGACGCCATCAAGCTGATGGCGGAAAAGGGAATCGGCGCATTGCTGGTCATGGACGGCGACGACATCGCGGGCATCGTCACCGAGCGCGACTACGCGCGCAAGGTCGTGCTGCAGGACCGTTCGTCGAAAGCCACCCGCGTCGAGGAAATCATGACGGCCAAGGTGCGCTACGTCGAACCGTCGCAATCCACCGACGAGTGCATGGCACTGATGACCGAGCACCGGATGCGCCACCTGCCCGTCATCCAGGACGGCAAGCTGATCGGCCTGATCTCGATCGGCGACCTCGTGAAGAGTGTGATTGCCGACCAGCAATTCACGATCAGCCAACTCGAACACTATATCCACGGCACCCCGACGGTCACGTCCGCCTGATCCGTCCCAGCGAAAAAGGCCCAAACGCGCGAGCGTCTGGGCGGAAAAGCCGCCGGAATGCGGCGACGGAGGTTCTGCTCTGCTGACGCAGACGCGCGCAAGCGGTGCGCGTCCCGTCGGTCACATGCTGTGCTCGGGCAGACCCGGGAATGTTCAGTTGCCGAAGTAGACGGAGTTCACGGGATTCGCGGCTTCATGCGTCATGCGGCGGCCCGACTGGCCTGCGCCCGTCGCCACCGCACCATAACCGCTCGTATCGGCTTGGGCGAGCATCGGCTGGTTCGGCTGGATCCGTTGTTCCGCGGCCTGGATGTTGTCCGGATATTGCGAATCGCTCGCGAGCGGCTTGTAGCCGTTCTGTTCGAGTTGCACGAGCTCGGCCCGAACCTGGTCGCGAGTCAAGCCCTGCTCGGACTGTGCGAACGATGCGATCGGGGCGGCAAGAACGGATGCAGCGATCGCTGCGTAGATGATCGACTTCATGGTGGACCTCCGAAATATGTTCTCTTTTGACGTCGCTCCCGGCGGGACTGTCTGAAGCGATGGATCAAGTGTAGTGCTGGCCATACCAAGGGGAAACCCTTGGTTTGAACATACAGCGTTGCATTTTCGGAAAAAATCGACCGCTGTCACCGTGCGCGATCGCTATTACTTAAATCATTTTCACAACAATGCCTGACGAAAGGCCGACAGCCGAAGCACCGATCCGGAAGGTTGTGTTGTAGAATCGTAAGGTTTTATTCACCTCTCGATACCCCATTCACCATGCACGCGCCCATGCTCGCTTCGGTTTCGCCGCCCGGCCCGGTCGGCGTGCGCGTGCGCGCCGGCCAGCCGGCGCATCCCCTCGCTCGACGCACGGCCCAGGCGCCGCTCGCGCCTGCCCGGCGCCTGATCTGACGGCTCGGTCTCCTTCCCGGAGCCAGGTCAGACAGGCTCCGGGCGATCCCCATAGGCACGCCCCGCCTGCCCCATGCCGATCATTTGGAGAACTGCCATGAAACAACGCCTTTACCAGTTGACCGAACTCGACGTTGCTCGCCTCGAGAAGCACGCCGAACACAACCCGCGCTTCCAGACGATGCTCGACACACTGCTCGAGCGCGCAGACATCGTGCAACCGGACGCCATCAAGGCAAACGTCGTCACGATGAACTCGCAGATCACGCTGCTCGACGAAGCGACCCAGGAGCAGGCCACCTGGACGATTGTTTATCCGGACGCCGCCAATCTCGAGCTCGGCCGCCTGAACGTGTTCTCGCCGGTCGGCATGGCGCTGCTCGGCACGCAACGCGGTCAGCTGGTGAAAGTGCTGCAACCGAGCGGCGCCGAAAGGCTGATGAAGGTCGCCGCGATCGTGTTCCAGCCGGAAGCCAACGGCGAATACACGCGCTGATGCTGCCGGCCGGCAGCGCACACGTCGGCACACCAAGCAAAAAGCGAGGCTCAGCGCCTCGCTTTTTTTGCGGCCGGACGATACGCAGCGTCGCCGATGCGGCGGGCGAAAAAAAAGGCGCCCGAAGGCGCCTTTTTCGATACTGCGAAGCTGGTTACCCAGCCGTCACGCTTAGAAGCGGTGACGCAGACCAACCGTTGCTGCGGTTTGGTTGATCGACGAGCTCGGCAGCGTGTTGACGTCGCCGTTGTAGATCGATGCGCCAACGCCGTTCTTCGCAGCGCGCTGGTACACAGCTTGTGCGTAGACGTCGGTGCGCTTCGACAGCGAGTAGTCAGCTTGCAGGCCGAACTGGTTCCAGTGCGTGCTTTCGCCAGCAACCTTCGCGTTCGTGTACGTGTACGCTGCGCCCAGGCCCAGAGCCGGCGTCAGGTTGTACTTCGCGTTGACTTCGTAGTTGTCAGCGTGGAACGTAGCCGCGCCGTTAGCTTGGTTGTCGACACGCGATTGCGTCCATGCTGCGCCAACTTGCGCCGGGCCGAATGCGTATGCAGCAGCCGCGCCGTACGTGCGCAGGCGGCCTTGGCCGTTGAACAGAGCCGACGACGAGTCAACTGCGCCCGTGCCGTTGTTGTTCGGGTTGTTCGCTTGCGAGTAAGCTGCACCCAGCTTCAGGCCTTGGTACTGGTACGACACGCCGCCGCTGTAAGCACGGTTGTTGCCGAAGTTCGTGCTGTTCGAGAACGAGTACGTGCCGCCGAATTGCAGGCCAGCGTAGTTCGCGCTTGCGAACTTGATCGTGTTGTTAGCCGAGTAGCCGCCGTTCGTGCTCAGGTTGTCGTTGTTGAACGGGTGAGCGAAGTACGTACCGCCCCACGAGCCCGTTGCGGTCAGCGGTGCCAGGTAGTCCTGGACGGAGTCGTACTGCTTACCCAGCGTAACCGTGCCGTACTGGCTCGACAGGCCGACGAAAGCCTGGCGGTTGAACATGCCGTTGTTGTTCGCGAACTTGCCGTTGCCGATGTTGAAGCCGCTTTCCAACGTGAAGATTGCCTTCAGGCCGCCACCGAGGTCTTCCGAACCACGCAGGCCGAAGCGGCTCTGGTCAATGCCCGAACCCATCGACCACAGCGACTTGCCTTGGCCGGCTGCGTTCTGGACGTTGCTTTGGTAGGTGATGCCTGCGTCCAGCACGCCGTACAGCGTGACGCTGCTTTGCGCGTGAGCGACGGTAGCGAACGATGCTGCAGCTGCTGCAACGATCAGAGTCTTGTTCATTCGTGGAGCTCCCTTCTAAAAAGAGGCAGGTCTCGCGACCTTGTTCATAAACGGTCTGCAACCGCCCGGGAACGCCATCGGTCCTTCTGGCCGCGCCCGGATAGTTGCCCGTTTGGGAACCGTGAGTTTAGGGGTGTACCCTAGGGGCGCGATCTGCAAATAAAGAAATAAGCTTTTCCAGAACTAGAAATAATGAAAGTGGGGACGCGTCATAAGTATTTGTTTTAACGTATTTTTTTGACCTCTTGACGGATGCTTTTTGGAGGCTTTCATCCCACCATTCTTTCGTGTCATCGGCTTGACGGTTGCATAGAAACAACAAACGGAATCGATGGAATCACACGAAAACGGTAATTTTTACCCAAATCGATCTCAAATATTGGGCCTGGCCGCCTAAAACGCAGCGATTGAACGGTAAACATTCGGCCGCGCGGCCGTAGCCGACCCCATTGGCCGTCGGCGCCAACTTCAACGGGGAGATCGACGGCGGCGCCCCGGCTGCCGCCGGGTCGTCGTGACATGCGGTAACAGCCTTAACGACCCGCGTAACCCGGCTCCGGGACCGGCGGGCTAATGTAAGGCGGCTTCGACTACCTATATAGAGGACCCGCATGGATCGACGCTCGTTGCTACGCGCCGTCGGACTGACCGCCGCCTTTGCCGCCACCGGCGGCTGGCTGCGTACCGTCTCCGCCCAGCCCGCCCCGCCCGGGTACCGGCCGCCCGGACCGCCTCCGGGCCCCGGCAGGCCGCCTTATTCAGATCACCCGGGCTTCGCACCGCCTGCACCGCGGCATGATCGCCGGCCGCCACCTCCGCGGCCGCACGGCTATGTCTGGACCGACGGCTACTGGCGCTGGCAGCGCGGCCACTATATATGGGTGCACGGACGCTGGGTCGCCCGCCACCCCGGGCGCAGGTGGGTACCTGGATACTGGCGGCGCCAGGGTCAAGTGTGGGTCTACGTCGACGGCACCTGGCGTTAAGTCGTCCGCGCCGGCCGTCGGTCGGCGCGAATCCGCCGCTTCCGCGCCCTTGCCGATCGACACGCCGCCCTGTCCTGCCTACGAGCTGACCGACCGGGCGGAGGCCGATCGCGCTTGCCCCGGTCACGACAGTCGTCGGCACCCTTCAAACGCCGATCGCCACGCGTGCGTTGCGCCCTTCGCGACACCGCATGCGAAAGCAGCGCCCCCCCGAAACGTTCGGATAACGAAATCACCCGCTTCTGCCGCAACGCACGCATCCCGTCGCCGGTCGTCACGCGACCGCACGACGCACTCCGCTCAACGCGCGCTGCTTTCCTGCTCGCGCGCGCGGCGACGGGCCGCGCAAATCGCACGATGATGTTCGTCTGCCCAGCGGATCAGCGCGTGCATCGGCGTCAGGAACGAACGCCCGAGGTCCGTCAGCGCATATTCGACGCGCGGCGGCACCTCGGCATACAGCGTGCGGCTGACGAAGCCGTCCTGCTCGAGCCGCTTGAGCGTGCGCGACAGCATCTGCTTCGACACGTCGCCGATCGCACGGGCGAGTTCGTTGAAACGCATCGTGCCGCCGGACAGCGCCTCGAGCACGAGCAGGCTCCACTGGTCGCCGATGCGGTCGAGCACATCGCGGATCGGGCACGGCTGATCGAATTCGACGGATTCGTCGGCGGACGGAAACGACATGACGGGATTCTCTTTCACGGGCAATGCACGGTCACCGCGGTGTGACCTGTTCACACCGCGGTGACTTCTTGTGACGGGTTCGCGGCAACTGTACCATTCGATCGACTCGATGGCCGCGCGGATTTGCCAGTTCTACGAAGCATGCGCACGCGCACCGCCGGCACCCCGTCGCCGCCGATGACGACGATCGGCGTCATCCGCAGTCGCACACCACGCACCGCGCGTCCGTCCACGCATCTCCCGACAAGGAACCTGCCGCATGTCATCGCTCCGCTCGCCCGTTCGCACCGTTGCCGCGCTCGTCCTGCTCGCCGCGTCGACCGCCGCGCCGGCCGCCGGCCCGCCCGCGCGCGACCTGGCCGCCGAGGAAGCCAACCGCCAGCTCGTGCTGGCGTTCTACGACCGCTTCTTCAACAAGCACGAAGCGCTCGAGGCTGCCGCCGTCGTCGCCGACGACTACAAGCAGCATAACCCGCGCGTGCCCGATGGCAAGAAGCCGTTCGTGTCGTACTTCGTCGGCGCGTTCCGGAAGAACCCCGAATCACGCGCACAAATCGTCCGCAGCGCGACCGACGGCGACCTCGTCTATCTGCACGTTCATGCGACCGAGCGCCCGGGCGATCGCGGCGAAGCGGTGGTCGACATCTTCCGCGTGAAGGATGGCAAGATCGTCGAGCACTGGGACGTGATCCAGCCGGTGCCCGAAAAAGCCGCGAACGGGAACACGATGTTCTGACCGGGCGGGCCGCGCGCCGATGCGCGGCCGACCGCTTCGCACCTTGAACGCGGCCAGCGCACCGGCCGCGCATGCGTCGTGCGACGTCGAGCGCGAGCACCTGCCCGGTCGTCAGCACGTCGCCGCACGCGGCCCCGCGCCAGATTGCCGCCGCGGGCTGACCCGCCGTGACCGCGAGGCACTGGTGTCGGGCCGCGCGCTCACGCGCGACAGCGGCCCGCGGGACAACGTCCGACAGGATCGGGCCGACCTGCGCGCAACCGTCTACGACAGCGCGGCCGCGGGCCCGCCGGCCTGCTTGCGCCCGTAGCTCACCATCATCACGAAGCTGAGCAGGAAGCCCGCGCCGCCGATCAGCAGCAGCCCGCGCTCGCCGAATACCGGCAGCAGGTTCGTGAGCGCGCCCGTCACGACCCATGCGACGGCCATCACCGAGCCCGCGACGCCGAGCGCCCAGCCCTGCCGGTCCTCGCTGACGGCATCGGAAAACGCCGTATACATGGTCGTGTAGGCGACCATGTCGAAACAGCCGACCACCATCGCGAGCACCCACAGCACCGGCTCGTGCGGGAACAGTGCCGACGCGACCTGGCCGAGGCCCGCGACGAGCAGGCCCGTCTTCGCGATGTCGACCACACGCCACACGCGCAGCATCCGCCGCACGACGAACAGCAGGCCGAACACGAAGCAGATGCCGATCACGCCGCTGAACAGCCCGAGCCGCGCGCTCGTATAGCCGAACTTCGCCTGCAGCAGCAGCATGATGGTCTGCAGGTAGAGTCCGTAGCCGACCTGCATCAGGAAGAACACCACCGACAGGAACGCGACGTTGTGCTGACGTGCGGCTTCCCCGATGATCCGCAGCGGCAGCAGCGGATCGATGCGCGTGTCGCCGCGCGGCGCGGCCGTGTCGCGATACGACGCCCAGGTCCAGAACGCGCACACGAGCGACAGCGCGGCGACGAGCACGAACGGCGTGCCGTAGTCGAACAGCGGCGAGATCGTCCGGTCGGACGTGACGCCGCCGAGCACGGGGCCGACGATCACGCCGGCGCTGAACGCGAGCGACATGATGCTCATGTTGTACGCCTTGTTCCCGGGCGTGCTCAGGTCGGTGATGGCCGCCTGCGCGATGCCCTGGCAGCCGGCCATCAAACCGGTGAGCCCGCGCCCGGCCAGCAGCAGCGCGACGCTCCCGTGCCACGCGCCGGCCGCCATCAGCGCGTAGCCGGCCGCAAGGCCGAGCACGCACAGCAGCAGGATCCGGCGGCGGCCGTAACGGTCCGACAACTCGCCCATCAGCGACGAGCCGAAGAACATGCAGAGCGGATAGATCCCGTAGCCGACACCGAGGTAGAAATTGCGCGCGTGTTCGCCGGCGTCGGCCGGCAGGATGCCCGCGTGCGGATCGCTGAAGATCGCGGACATCATCGGGTAGACCAGCCCGAACCCCATCGCGTCGATCGCGATGGCGAGCAGGCAGGGGCCGAGCAGCGTGTAATCGAGCCGGGACATGGCGACCTTCCGGACAGAGTGGATGATCGCGCAAGCGTAACGAGCGGGCGGCGGCCCCGGTAGGCCGCCGCCCGCGATGCTGACCATCGGCGGCGCCGATACGCCGCATGCCGCCCGGGCCGATGGCTGATCGCCCCGAACGGCGAACGGCTATTTGGCGCTCAGCGGCTCGCCCGAGAACTGCCGGCGCGCGAGCACGCACGGCGCGCCGTCGTGCATGAACACGCTTGCGGCCAGCCCGAACGACGCGGCGAACAGCACGTACCACGCGGGCGCGACGGGCGACCCGCTCGCACGCGTCAGCCAGGTGACGATGAACGGCGCGAAACCGCCGAACACCATCACGGCAACGTTGTACGCGAGCGCGACGCCGGTCGATCTCGATCGCGTCGCGAACTGCTCGGCGAGCGTGGTCGGCGCGGGACCGTAGCAGATGCCGATGATCGTGCAGATCACGAGCTGCATCACGAGCAGGCGCCCGATGCCAGGCGCGGCGGCCAGCCACGAGAACAGCGGATACGTGAGCGTCAGCAGCGACAGCGTGCCGGCGATCAGCACGGGCCGCCGGCCGATGCGGTCGGACACGATCGCCGCGACCGGAATCGTCACCGTCAGCAGCGCGACCGCCACCATCTGCACCTTGAAGACCTGGTCGAGCGGCAGCCCGAAGGTCTTGTGCACGAACGTCGGCATGTTGACGAGCATCACGTAGAACACCGCCGTGCCGGTGATCGTCTGCCCCATCGACACCAGCACGCCGCGCAGGTTGTCGCGCAGCACGCGCGACACGCTCGCCGGCGGCTCGACCGTCGACTTGCTCGCATCAAGGAACGCTTCGGTCTCCTCCATGTGACGGCGGATCCACAAGCCAACCGGCCCGATCAGCAGCCCGAGCGCGAACGGCACGCGCCAGCCCCAGCTGTGCAGCGCCGCATCCGACAGCGCCTGCGTGGCCCACGCGCCCATCGCCGCGCCCGAGAACACGGCGAGGCACTGGCCGATCAGTTGCCACGAGCCGTACAGGCCGCGCCGGTGCGCGGGAGCGCTTTCGACCAGGAACGCGGTGGCGCTCGCGTATTCGCCGCCGGTCGCGAAGCCCTGCAGCAGCCGCGCGACGACGATCAGGATCGGCGCCGCCGGGCCGATCGTCGCGTACGACGGCGCGAACGTGATCAGCGCGATCGACAGCGTCATCAGGAAGATGATGAGCTGCATCGCGGCCTTGCGGCCCTTGCGGTCCGCATAGAGCCCGAGCAGGATGCCGCCCACGGGACGCATGAAGAAGCCGACGCCGAACGTCGCGAGCGACATCAGCAGCGACGCATACTGGCTTTCGGCGGGAAAGAACAGCCGCGCGATGATGCCGGAAAAGAAACCGTAGACGATGAAGTCGTACCACTCGAGGGTATTGCCGACGACGGCGGCAATGACTTGCCGATGCCGCGTGTTCCGACGTAGGTCGCGCATGCTTGTCTCCTGCAGTCTCGTGGGGCCGTGTCGGCCGCCGCCCGGGCGGGCGATCGCGAACCGCTGCGCGCGACGGGACACGCAAGATCGTCCCGCGCCCGAGCGCAACCGGCATGAACCGATCATAGGGACGCCGAAAACCCGCATCAATTAACGGGAGCGGTCGATACTTAGCCGCAGATTAAACGTCGTCATCGCGTACCGCCGCGATGCGGATATTCCGGACATTCGCGCATTGTTGCTGCCGGCGTTCTGCGGCAGAATCGTCGATCGCCCTTCCCGCTGCCCCGACCATGCGCAATCGCATCAACGAAGAGATCACCTTCCGCAAGCTCGAGGTGCTTCTCGCCTTCATGGAAGCCGGCAGCCTCGCGAAAGCCGCCGAGGCGCTCAACGTCAGCACGGTCAGCGTGCATCGTGCGCTGCACACGCTCGAGGAAGGGATGCATTGCGCGCTGTTTCGCCACGAAGGACGGAACCTGATTCCGACCGACGCCGCGCAGGTGCTCGCGGAGGTCGCGGGCGACGTGCTAAAGACGATGACGGACGGAATCCGCTCGACGCGCGAAGCGGCCGGCTACGGCGCCGGGCAATTGAAGATCGGCTCGCTCTATTCGCTGACGATCCGTACGGTGCCCGAGGTCGTGATCGCGCTGAAGGAGCGTCGGCCCGAGTTGCAGGCCGAGCTCGTGCTCGGCTCGAACGCCGACCTGCTTGACAAGCTGCGGCAAGGCGCGATTGATGCGACGCTGATGGCGCTGCCCGAACCGGACGCCGAAATCGAGTCGATCGCGCTGTTCGAGGACGAGATGTTTTTTGCGGCGCCGGTCGATTCGCCGTATGCGCGATGCGAGGCGATCGATCTCGCCGCGTGCGGCGACGCGCCGTTCGTGTCGCTCGGCGAAGGTTTCGCGACGCAAGACGGTTTCACGAAAGCGTTCCGGGCCGCGGGCGTCACGGCGAACGTCGTGATGCGCGTGGGCGACATCTTTTCGCTGATCAACCTCGTGTCGGGCGGTGTCGGCCATTCGCTGCTGCCGGGCCGCGTGCGCGACCTGTTCTCGCACAAGATCGCACTGGTGCCGCTCGCCGGACCGACGATCCGCCAGACGATCGGCCTGAGCTTCCTGCATCGGCGCGAACGCGATCCGAACCTGCTTGCGCTCGCAACGGTGTGCCGACTGACGGTCAAGAGGCCGAACGCGGGGTAATGCGCGAATCCGGTTTACGCGCTTCGTCAGCTTCGGCTCCTCCCCGCTTTCCTGCTTTCCTGCTTTCCTGCTTTCCTGCTTTCCTGCTTTTCCGCTTTCCCCGCTTGCCCGCTTGCCACTTGCCACTTGCCGCTTGCCGCTTGCCGCTTGCCCGCTTGCCCGCTTCCTCGCGTTCCTCGCTTCCTCGCTTTCCTCGCCTCTCTCGCCTTCCTCGCTCGTCCCGTCCTGTACGTAAATCCGGCGTCAGCGATGCAGCGGCCAGCGCCGTCCGGTTAGCGCGCAGCTAGTCCGTTTGGACGGCACGCCGCGCCGCCTTTGTTGCCATCATGACCGTCATTCATCGCGCGCCGATTGCCGCACGAAACGGCGCCGCGTCCGCTCGCGCCCGCCACGGAGACACCATGAACGACCCTATCCTCGGCCCCATCGACCAGATCGGCTATGTGGTCGCCGATCTCGACCGCAGCATCGCGCGCTGGCGCGCCCGCCACGATGTCGGCCCATGGACCGTGTTCCGCAACGTGCGGCTCGACGGCCGCTGCCTCGGCGAAGCGACAACGGTCACGATGGATGTCGGGCTCGCGTATCGCGCCGATCTGCAGATCGAACTGATCCACGTGACGAACGACGCGCCGTCGCCGTACCGCGATGCGCACGGACAACTGCTCACGGGCCTGCATCACGTCGCATGGGTGGTCGACGATCTCGATGCCGCCGTCGCGCAACTTACGGCGCGCGGGCTGCGCGTGGTGTTCGACGCGCACAACCCGGCCACGCGCGTCGCCTATCTCGACGACGCCGACGATCCCGGCGTGCGCGTCGAAGTGATCGAAGGTGCAGGCATGCGCGCGATGATCGCGCACGGCATCGCGGAAGCGCGTACCTGGGACGGCGCCGATCCGGTTCGCATCATCGACGCGTCAGCTGCCGCCTGAGCGGGCCCGCGCGCGTCCCCCTACACTCACAGGAGCACACACGATGAAACGACTCGAAGGCAAGGTAGCGCTGATCACGGGCGGCGCCCGCGGCCAGGGCGAGGCGGAGGCACGCCGGTTCGTCGCCGAAGGCGCACGCGTGGTGATCGCCGACGTGCTGGACGACGCGGGCCGGCGCGTCGCGGCCGAACTCGGCGACGCCGCGCGCTATCAGCATCTCGACGTGACGGACGAAGACGACTGGCACACCGCCGTCAATGCGACGCTCGCGCATTTCGAGCGGCTCGACATTCTCGTGAACAACGCGGCGATCCTGAAGCTCGTGCCGATCGAGTCGTGTTCGCTCGACGACTATCGCAAGGTGATCGACGTGAACCAGGTCGGCTGCTGGCTCGGCATGAAATCGGCATTGGCCGCGCTGAAGGATGCGGGCGGCGGCTCGATCGTCAACGTGTCGTCGACGGCCGGGATGGAAGGCGTGGCCGGCGGCAGCGCGTATGTATCGAGCAAGTTCGCGGTGCGCGGGATGACGAAGGCCGCCGCGCTCGAGTTCGGCCGCTACGGGATCCGCGTGAACTCGGTCCACCCGGGCGGCATCGACACCGTGATGGCGCGGCCGCCGGAATACGTGGATTTCGACCCGTCGTCGATCTACAGCGGCCTGCCGATCGCACGCATCGGCAAACCCGACGAAGTGGCGAGCCTCGTGCTGTTCCTCGCGTCCGACGAATCCGCGTATTGCACGGGTTCCGAATTCATCGTCGACGGCGGGATGCTCGCGGGCAGCACGTTCCACTGATCCGCGTTCCGGTCGACATACGCCCGCCTGCATGGCGGGCGTTTTCGCTCCCAGCGAGCGACGTGGTCGACCAAGACCGACAACTCATACGCATTCCGAATCAATCGTCCGGAAACGACAATGCCGCCGGCGGTTCTTCCGCACGGCGGCACTGTCGTTTCCGAAGCCGATTCGAAGTCAGATGCAACGCGGCGCTCAATACCCCTTCGGCTGGATCGCCGGTGCACCGACGCCGCGCGCCGCCTGCCTGCCACCGCGCACGAGGAAACGTCCGCGCGCGCCGTACACGCCTTCCGCTTCCGGATACACCGTCAGCAGCACGTAATACAGCAGCCCGCCGACCACCAGCGACATCGGCACGCTGAGATCGAGCCCACCCGCGAGGTTGCCGAGCGGCCCGACGAACTGGCCCGGCAGGTTCACGAACGACAGTCCGATGAAGGCCGCCGGCAGCCACGCGCCCATCGCGCGCAGGTTCCAGCCGTGCGTGAACCAGTAGTGGCCGCCGCGCAGCCCGCGGTTGAACACCTGCAGGTCGTCCGCGAGATAGAAACCGCGGCGCGTCACGTAGCCGATCACCATGATCGCCATCCACGGGCAGCTGAACGTGTCGATCAGCGTCGAGAACGTCGCGACGCTTTCGACGAGGTTGAACCAGAAGCGGCCGACGAAGATGAACGCGATCGCGATCGTGCCGATCAGCAGCGTCGCGCGCACACGGTTCAGGAAGCGCGGGAACATGCTCGACACGTCGAGGCCCGTGCCGTACAGCGCGGTCGTTCCGGTCGACATCCCGCCGATGATCGCGATCAGGCACATCGGCAGCAGGAACCAGCGCGGCGACACGGCGAGCAGCCCGCCGACGTAGTCGTTCGACGCGATGAACGCGGGCGCCTTCGACGCGATGATGGTCGCGGTCGCGAGCCCGAAGAAGAACGGCACGAAGGTCGCGATCTGCGCGGCGAACACGGCGGCCATCACGCGCCGCTTCGGCGTCTGCTGCGGAATGTAGCGCGCCCAGTCGCCGAGCGTCGACGCGAACGATACCGGATTGCTCAATGCAACCAGCACGGCGCCGACGAACGCGGCCCAGAAGCCTGCGCCGCCCTGGTTCAGCGTGCCCGCGTAGTTCAGGTCGAACATCCCCGCGAACGCGAACAGGCCGGCGACGAACAGCAGGCTCGCCGCCCACACGGCGATCTTGTTGACCCACAGCATGAAGCGAAAGCCGTAGATGCAGACGATCAGCACGAGCACCGCGAACACCATGTACGCGGCGCCGAGCGTGAAGCCGTTGACCGGCACGCCGACCATGTCGTGCGCGCCGCCGACGAGCGCATCGCCCGAGCTCCACACCGCGAGCGAGAAGAACGCGATCGACGTGAGCAGCGCGAGGAACGACCCGACGATTCGGCCATGAATACCGAAATGCGCGCCGGACGACACGGGGTCGCTCGTGCCGTTGCGCGGGCCGAACAGGCTCATCGGCGCGAGGATGCAGGTGCCGGCGAGCACGCCCAGCACGATCGCGCACATGCCGGCCTTGAACGACAGCCCGACCAGCACGGGAAAGCTGCCGAGCACCGACGTGGAAAACGTGTTGCAGCCGCCGAACAGCAACCGGAACAGATCGATCGGGCGCGCATAGCGCGATACGTCGGGAATGCGCTCGAAACCGAACGATTCGACTTGGGTAATCCTGCCTTCAGTCATTTGTCTCCAGCTCCTCTGGTGCGTCGGTACGGCCCGCGACTGCGGCCATACGACACATCGTCATCGATTTGCGGCCACTCTAAACCGGATCGGGCAGCGCGAATATCACGCATTCGAGACGTTTACGACGAGGCAGAACAATGTTTCGCGACGGGGAATCGGCCGGTTGCCGCGCCGCGCGGGCGGCGCGGGCGATGCAAGACAGGAGCGACGGCGAAGCGCGGAGCCGCCGCCAGCGGACAGCCGACCGCCGGGCCGGCGATCCGCCTTGTTGAACGGCCGACTGGCATCGACGCGAAACCGCCGTACCGAGCGCCATGCCGATCCGCCCGAGCGGCACCGCATCCACAGCCGTCAATCCATGCGACGCGCTCGCGGGCCGGGCCGGGCCGGGCCGGCTACAAGGTTCGAGCACCGGACCGGCGATGCGGAATCGGCCGCACGGCGCACGGACGCACCGCCCCAGCCCGCCGCGCGCCCCGGCGTACTATTGCGCCGATCCCGCGAGCGGCCCCGGTGCAGTCTGCGCCGTTCCCGACGGCCAGCCGCCCGCGAGCGCCTTGTACAGCGCGACCGTCGATGCCGCGCTGCGCATCCGCCCGTCGGCCGCCGCGTCCTGCGCCTGCAGCAACGTCCGTTGCGCGTCGAGCACTTCGTAGTAGTCGATCGCACCGGCCGAGAAGCGCGTCTGTGCAAGCTGTGCCGCGCGAGCGCTGTCGTCCGCCGCGCGCACGAGGTGCGCGGTCTCCTCCCGCGTGCGAGCGACACGCAGCAGCGCGTTCTCCGTTTCCTCCAGCGCGCCGAGCACGGTCTGCCGGTACTGCGCGAGCTGGCCGGCCGCGTCCGCGTCGCTCGCCGCGATCCGCGCGCGCACGCGGCCGACATCGAGGAACGACCAGTCGATGCCGAGCGCGATCAGGTTCGTATCGCTGCCCGCACGGAAGAATCCGTAGCTGCTCGTCGCGCTGCCGAGCAGCCCCGACAGCGTGAAGCGCGGAAACAGGTCGGCTGTCGCGACGCCGACCCGCGCGGTCGCCGCGTGCAGCCGTGCTTCGGCGGCAGCGACATCGGGGCGGCGGCGCAGCAGGTCGCCCGGCGTGCCGGGATCGATGTCGGCTGCAAGCGCCGGCAGCGGTACCGGCGCGCCTTTCGATGCGCCTGCGTTCGTGATGTCGAACCGGCCGATCAGCGCATCCGGCGTCTGCCCGGTCAACACCGCGAGCCGATGCTCGTCGACGCCGATCGCCGCTTCGTACACGGCGATCCGCGACGTCGTCGATTCGTACTGCGCGCGCGCCCGCGCCGCATCGAGTTCGGAGCCGCGTCCCGCGCCGACGCGCGCATTGATCAGCGCGAGCGTCTGCTTCTGGTTGTCGGCGTTCTCGCGTGCGATCCGCAGCCGCTCCTGCGAGCCGCGCAGATCCACGTACGTGCTCGCGACCTCGCCCGCGATCGCGACGCGCACCGCGCGCACGTCGGCCGCACTCGCAGCCGTTTCCGCCCGCTGCGACTCGATCGAGCGGCGCACGCGGCCGAACAGGTCGAGTTCCCACGCCGCATTGATCCCGACATTGGAGATCGGCGTATCGCGCTGGCTGCGCGGCGCGCCGAACGCCTGGTCCTTGCTCATCAACTGATGGCCGATCCGGCCGCTCGCGGTAATCGTCGGAAAGCGGTCGAACGCGGCCTGCGACAGCAGCGCGTTCGATGCGTCGTAGCGCGATACGGCGACCTGCAGGTCCTGGTTCGCGGCGAGCGCCGCATCGATCAGCTGCGTGAGCGCCGGATCGCCGAAGCCGCGCCAGAACGCGGCATCGGCAGCGGCCGACGCAACGGGCGGCGACGCATCGGGCGTGGTCGCATGCGCGTCGCGCGCGAAGCGCGCGGCGCTCGCCGTATCGGGCCGCTTGAAATCGGGGCCGACCGCGCACGCGGCGAGCGTCACCGACAGCGCGAGCGCGGAAAGACGGAATGCGGCGCTCATCGGTTTTCTCCTTCGAGCGTGCCGTGCTGTTCGCTCCACACGGCCGGCGTGCCGCGCGCGAGCTTGCGGATCGCCACGTAGAACACGGGCGTGAGGAACAGCCCGAACAACGTGACGCCGAGCATCCCCGCGAACACCGTGACGCCGGTAGCCGCCCGCACTTCGCTGCCCGCGCCGCCGCCGATCAGGAGCGGCACCGAGCCCGCGATGAACGCGACCGACGTCATCACGATCGGGCGCAGCCGCAGCCTGCATGCCTCGAGCGCCGCTGCGATCGCGCCCTTGCCCTGGATTTCGAGTTCACGCGCGAACTCGACGATCAGGATCGCGTTCTTGCACGCGAGCCCCATCAGCACGACGAGACCGACCTGCACGAACACGTTGTTGTCGCCGCCGGACAGCCACACGCCGAACAGCGCCGCGCACATGCACACCGGCACGATCAGGATCACCGCAAGCGGCAGCGTCCAGCTCTCGTACAGCGACGCGAGCACCAGGAACACGAGCATCACCGCGAGCGGGAACACGACGATCGCCGCGTTGCTCTGCGTGACCTGCTGGTAACTGAGATCGGTCCATTCGAGCGTGATGCCCGATGGCAGCACGTCCTTCGCGATCTGCTGCAGCTTCGCGATCGCCTGCGACGAGGACATCGCCTTCGGATCGGCGTCGCCGATCAGGTCCGCGGCCGGATAGCCGTTGTAGCGGACGACCGGGTCCGGCCCATACGCGGGCGCGACCGTCACCATCGAGCCGATCGGCACCATCTCGCCTTTCGCGTTGCGCGTGCGCAGGTTCGCGATGTCCGCGGCCGTCTGCCGGTGACCGGCATCGGCCTGCGCCATCACGCGGTACACGCGGCCGAACGCGTTGAAGTCGTTCACGTACATCGAGCCGAGATAGACCTGCAGCGTGTTGAACAGGTCGGTGAGCGCGACGCCTTGCGCCTTCGCCTTCAGCCGGTCGACCTTCACTTTCAGCTGCGGGATGTTCGCCTGGTACGAGCTGACGGGGTAACTCATCCCCGGCGTTTTCGCGACCGCGGCCTGGAACGCCGTCAGCGCCTTCTGCAATTCACCGTAGCCAAGCCCGCCGCGATCCTCGAGGTAAAGCGAGTAGCCCGAACCGTTGCCGAGGCCCTGGATCGGCGGCGGCATCAGCGCATAGGTGATGCCGCCGCCGATCGCCGCGAAGCGTGCGTTCAGGTCCGCGTTGATCTGCGCGGCGCTGCGGTGACGCTGGTCGAACGGCTTCAGGATCACGTACGAGTTCGTGATGTTCGGCGTGTTCACGCCCTGCAGCGCGTTCAGCCCGGCGAACGCCGGGACCATCTCGACGCCGTCGGTGCCGAGCGCGATCTTCGTCATCTGCTCGGTGACCGCGCTGGTGCGGGCGAGCGACGCGCCCTCCGGCAGCTTCGCGCCGGCGAACAGGTACAGCTTGTCCTGCACGGGGATGAAGCCGCCCGGCACCGCGTTGAATAGCAGCGCGGTCGCGGCGAGCAAGGCCGCACAGACCGCGAACACCGCGCCGCGCCGCTTCAGCGTGCGCGCGACCACGCCGTGATAGCGATCGGAGCTGCGCTCGAAGAAGCGGTTGAACGGATGAAACAGCCAGCCGAATGCACGGTCGAGCACGCGGGTCAACGCATCCTTCGGCGCGCCGTGCGGACGCAGCAGTTTCGCGGCGAGCGCGGGCGACAGCGTCAGCGAGTTCACCGCGGAGATCACCGTCGAGATCGCGATCGTCACCGCGAACTGCCTGTAGAACTGGCCCGTCACACCCGACATGAACGCCATCGGCACGAACACCGCGCACAGCACGAGCGCGATCGCGACGATCGGCCCCGACACCTCGCGCATCGCCTGGTGCGCGGCGTCGCGCGGGCTCAAACCCTGTGCGATGTTGCGCTCGACGTTCTCGACCACCACGATCGCATCGTCGACGACGATCCCGATCGCGAGCACGAGCCCGAACAGCGTCAGCGTGTTGATCGAATAGCCGAGCAGGTAGAGCCACGCGAACGTGCCGACCACCGACACGGGCACCGCGACGAGCGGAATGATCGACGCGCGCCAGGTCTGCAGGAACAGGATCACGACGAGCACGACCAGCACGACGGCCTCGATCAGCGTGTGCTGCACCGCGCGGATCGATTCGCGCACGAACACGGTCGGGTCCCACACCGGACGATAGGCGACGCCCGGCGGGAAACGTTTCGACAGTTCGTCGAGCTTCGCATACACCGCCTTCGCGACGTCGAGCGCGTTCGCGCCAGGCGACAGGAAAATGCCGACCACGGACGAATGCTTGTCGTTGAAGTACGAGCGCAGCGTATAGTCGCCCGCGCCGAGCTCGATGCGCGCGACGTCGGACAGCTTCACGACCTGGCCGTCGTCGCCGTTGCGCAGCACGATGTCGCCGAATTCCTGCGCGGTGCGCAGCCGGCCCCGCACGTTGATCGACACGAGGAAGTCGTTTTTCTTCGGCGTCGGCTCCGCGCCGAGCTGGCCGGCCGACACCTGCACGTTCTGCTCGCGCACCGCGGCGATCACGTCGCTCGCGGTCAGCCCGCGCGACGCCAGCCGGTTCGGGTCGAGCCAGAGCCGCATCGCGTAGTCGCCCGAGCCGTACACGCCGACGTCGCCGATGCCGGTCAGGCGCGACAGCTCGTCCTTCACGTGCAGCGTCAGGTAGTTGCGCAGGTACAGCGAATCGCGGCTGTTGTCCGGCGAATGGAGGCTCACGTACATCAGCGGCGTCGGCGACTGCTTCTGCGTGGTCACGCCGTACTGGCGCACCTCGTCCGGCAGGCGCGACAACGCCTGGCTCACGCGGTTCTGCACGCGCACGGCGGCCGTATCGGGATCGACGCCCTGCAGGAACGTGACGACGACCTGCAGGCTGCCGTCCGAACCGGCGACCGACTTCATGTACATGATGCCTTCGACGCCGTTGATCGCCTCTTCCAGCGGTTCGGCGACCGATTCGGCGATTTCCTTCGGGTTCGCGCCCGGGTACGTCGCGCGCACGACGACGCTCGGCGGCACGACTTCCGGATATTCGCCGGCCGGCAGCATCGGGATCGAGATCAGGCCGATCGCGAAGATGACGATCGACAGCACGACCGCGAAAATCGGCCGGTCGATGAAGAAGCGGGAGAAATCCATTGCGGGCCTCCCGTTACCGCGCGGCCGGCGCGCCGGCGTCGGCCACGGCCACCGCCACGGCCTGCGTGCCGCTGCCCGGGCCGGTGCCGGTGTCCGCATCCGCGCGTGCAGGCAGCACCTTCGGCTTCACCTGCGCACCCGGATAGTAGATCCGCTGCACGCCGTCGACGACCACGCGATCGCCCGGCTCCAGCCCCTTCTCGACGATCCGCTCGCCGTCCAGCGCACGGCCGATCGTGACGTCGCGACGCAGCGCCTTGTCGCCGGCGCCGATCACGTACACGTACTTGCGGTCCTGGTCGGTGAGCACCGCCTTGTCGTCGATGAGCAGCGCATCCTGGTCGCGACCGCTGACGAGCTGGACGCGCGCATAGAGGCCCGGCGTGAACGTGTGGTCCGCGTTCGGCAGCCGCACGCGCGCACGAATCGTGCCGGTTTGCGGATCGAGCCGGTTGTCGAGGAAATCGACGGTGCCCGCGTGCGGGAAACCCGTCTCGTTCGCGAGACCCACGCGCACCGGATCGGCGCCGATCGCGCGATGCTTCGGGTCGGCGCGCCGTGCGTTGTAGCGCAGGTAGCTCTGCTCGTCGCAGTCGAAATACACGTAGACGGGGTCTTGCGACACGACGGTCGTGAGCAGCGTGTCGTCGGCGCGCGCGAGGTTGCCGGCGGTCGCGATCGCGCGGCCGACACGCCCCGCGATCGGCGCACGCACCTCGGTGAAACCGAGATTGAGCTTCGCGTCGGCGACGGCCGCGTCGGCCGCCCGCAGGTCGGCGCGCGCCTGCTCGGCGGTCGCGCGCGCGTTGTCGAGTTCCTCCTGGGAAGTTGCATGCGCATCGATCAGTGTCCGCACGCGCTTGAGCTGCACGTCGGCGAGGCTCGCGGCCGCGCGCGCCCGCTGCTGCTGTGCGTTCGCGCGGTCGAGCGCGATCCGGTACGGACGCGGATCGATCTCGAACAGCACCGCGCCCTGCGCGACGAGGTCGCCCTCCTTGTACGCGATGCGCTGCAGATAGCCGCTCACGCGCGGCCGCAGCTCGACCGCGTCGACTGCTTCGACGCGTCCGTTGAATTCGTCCGCGAGGCGGATCGTGCGCGGCGCGACGGTCGTCACGCCGACTTCGGGAAGCGGCTGGGCCGACGTTTCGCCTTTGCCGTCGTGACAGCCCGACAACGCCAGCAGCAATACGCAGGCCGCGCCCAAAGGCGAGGTCCTGCGTAGGGATAAGGAGAGCATGATGCCTCGCGACGGGTTAAACTGCCGCGTAGCATAAAAGTTGAAGTTAACTTCAAGTCAAGCTTTCCCGGAGGGCGTCATGGGTATCGACGAAACCCCGCAATGGCCGCTGATGTCGATTCGCGAAGTGGCCGCGCGCAGCGGCGTGCCGGCATCGACGCTGCGTTTCTACGAGACGCGCGGGCTCATCAAGTCGCACCGCAACGGCTCGAGCCATCGCCACTATTCGCGCACGGTGCTGCGGCTGATCGCGTTCATCGTGTTCGCGCAGAAGATCGGCTATTCGCTCGACGAGATCGCCGAACAGCTCGTGAGCCTGCCGGAAGACACCGCGCCGACCAACAAGGACTGGCAGCGGCTGTCGCGCGGCTGGAAACAGCGCGTCGCGAACCGGATCGAGGAACTGCAGCGGCTCTACATCAATCTCGACGAATGCATCGGTTGCGGCTGCCTGTCGCTGAAGCGCTGCAAGCTGACCAATCCCGAGGACCGCGCGGGACGCAACGGGCCGGGCGCACGGCGCTGGCTCGGTGATACGCCGCCCGATCTCGACTGACGCATGCGCGGCGGCCGGTGCGATGCACGATGCCGCGCCGGCTTCCCGCGTCACCCGACCGGCCCGCCCCGCCGTTCACCGCGATCGCCGTGCCCGTGAGGGCGCCAGTCTGCCTGAATGTTGACGGTTGGAAACAATGACAGTCCGGGCACGACACCGCGCCGGGTCAATCACGCCAGCGCGCAGGCCGACTTCGCGCCGCGCGGCGCTCAGACGCTCAGGATGCCGAGCGCGACGTCGAGCACGGCCTGCCGGAACGCATCCTGCCGCGTGGGCAGCGACGTGAACTCCAGCATCATGTGGCTGTACGACACCGTCGTGCCGACCGCGCTCGCGATCATGAAGAACAGCACGTCCGGGTCGACCGGGCGGATCTCGCCGGCCTCGACCGCGTCGGCCAGCAGCGGAAACATCGCGTCGTGATACGGGCGCACGATCCGCTGCTGCAGGCAGTCGAGCCGCCCGCCCTCCTCGGTCGCTGCCGTCGAGAAGAACATGCCGATGTCCGGCTCCGCGAACTCGTGATCGACGCACAGCTCGATCGCGCGCCGCACGCGCTCGCGATGCGGCAATGACGACGTGCGCAGTGCGCGCAACGCGTCGAACAGCGGCTCGGCCAGGTCGACGATCTGCTCGACGACAGCCAGCCACAACGTCTCCTTCGTGCCGAAATGATGGGCGATCAGCGCCGCGTCGATGCCCAGCTCGCGTGCGACCTCGCGCACGCTCGTCGCGTCGTAGCCGCGCTTCGCGAACGTGCGGCGCGCGGCCCGCAATATCACGTCCGGTCCGACGGACGCCTCCGCCAGCGGCCGCCCGCGCGTACGCCGCTTCGACGGCGCGCGCTCAGTGACTTCAGCCACGTTTTCCTGCTCCCGTTGAATGAATCGAATGCCCGTGTCCGGGCCCCGGTTCGCGTCCGCGGAACCGGGTCGCCTGCCCGGCTCCGTTGACACGCGAAGCCGGGAAGCGCTAGGATCATACCTTATTCATCACGTGATGATTTATTCATGACAACCCCTACTCGCATCGTGATCGTCGGCGGCGGCATCGCCGGATTGCAGCTCGCAACCCGCCTCGGCGAACGTCTCGGCCGTACAGGGCGCGCCCAGGTCACCGTGGTCGACCGCAGCCCGACCCATGTCTGGAAGCCGATGCTGCACACGATCGCGGCCGGTACGCGCGACGTGCAGCAACAGCAGGTGATCTTTCTCGCCCATGCGCGCGATCACGGCTACACGTACCAGCCCGGCGAATTGACGGGGCTCGATCGCGCGCGCCGCCGCGTGCAGCTCGGCGAGATTCGCTCGCAGGACGGCGAACGCGTGATCGACGCGCGCGAACTCGAATACGACGTGCTGATCCTCGCGCTCGGCAGCCAGGCCAACGATTTCGGCGTGCCGGGCGTGCGCGAGCACTGCTACTTCATCGACAGCCAGCGGCAGGCCGAAACCTTCAACGAAGCGCTGCGGATGCGCGTGTTCCGCAGCATCGCGCGCGACGAGCCGTTTCGCGTCGCGATCGTCGGCGCGGGCGCGACAGGCGTGGAGCTGGCGGCGGAACTGAGCCGGCTGCTGGAAGTCGCGCAGGCGTATGGCGACGCGACGGTGCGCGAACGGCTGCGGCTCACGCTGCTCGAGAGCGGCCCGCGCATCCTCGCCGCATTTCCGCCGCGGATTTCCGCGTCGGCGCAGCGACGGCTCGAGCAGATCGGCTTTCACGTGCTGACGTCCACGCGCGTGACGGCGGCCGATGCGAACGGCTTCCACTACGGCGACGGTTCGTTCGCCGAAGCGGATCTGATGGTGTGGGCGGCGGGTGTGAAGGCGCCCGATTTCATGCAGGCACTCGGCGGGCTCGACACGAACCGCGCGAACCAGATCCTGGTCGGGCCCACGCTGCAGGCCACGGCCGACGAGCACGTGTTCGCGATCGGCGATTGCGCGAGCCTGCAGCCCGACGGCCAGGAACGGCCGCTGCCGCCCACCGCGCAGGTGGCGACCCAGCAGGCCGAACATCTCGCGAAGCACCTGCCCGCATGGCTCGACGGCAAGCCGCTGCCGCCGTTCGCGTTCCACGATTTCGGCGCGCTCGTGTCGATCAGCGACTACGACGCGTTCGGCACGCTCGGCCAATTCGGGTTCTTCCGCGGCGGCTTCATCCAGGGGCGTTTCGCGCAATTCAGCCACCTGATGCTGTACCGGCGCCACCAGCAGGCGCTGCACGGATTCTCCAAGGCGACGCTGCTGTGGCTCGCCGAACGGATCAACGGCTGCGTGCAGCCGCGCATCCGCCTGTCGTGACGCCGCGTTTCGCGGCGTCGCCCAACGTTTCGAGGAAAGCAAAGATGAGCAACAGTGCAGTTGCCTGGCTCAGGACCGTCGCCGCGATCGGCAGCTTCGACATGCCGTCCGTTTCCTGGGTCGCCCCGCGACGGCGCAGCATCACGCGTGATCGCCTGCCGTCGTGGGATGCGACGAGCCAGCCGTCGATCAGCGTGCTCGAGCGGCCCACGGCCGACACCGTGATGATTTCGTGGTGCGACGCGTGCACCGGCCACTACGGCTACCAGAAGTGGCGGCTGTTCACGACGCGCAAGCGCGGCGTCTGCGCGCTGTCGGGGCGGCCGATCGCGCGCGGCGACAGCGTCTACGCGCCGCAACTGCTCGGCTCGGCGCCGGGCAACGCCGCCGCGATGGTGCTGGCGGCGTGCATCGACGAGGCGTGTGCCGCTTAAACGGACGTCGCCTGACCGGCACCATAGGCCGGATCGCGGTTCTGCCGTTCCAGTTCCGCGTCGAGATGCGCGGCATGCGCTTGTGCTTCGGACTCCGACATCAGCTCGCCCTCCCACTTCGCGACCACTGCGCTGGCGATCGAATTGCCGACCGCATTGGTGGCCGAGCGCCCCATGTCGAGGAACGTGTCGACGCCGAGAATCAGCAGCAGCCCCGCTTCCGGGATGTCGAACTGATGGAGCGTGGCGGCGATCACGACGAGCGATGCGCGCGGCACGCCGGCCATCCCCTTCGACGTCAGCATCAGGACCAGCAGCATCGTGACCTGCGTGCCGAGCGACAGGTGAATGTTGTACGCCTGCGCGATGAACAGCGACGCGAACGTGCAGTACATCATCGAGCCGTCGAGATTGAACGAATAGCCCATCGGCATCACGAAGCTCGAGATCTTGCGCTTCACGCCGAAGCGGTCGAGCGCGTCGAGGATCTTCGGATACGCGGCTTCGGAGCTCGCCGTCGCGAACGACAGCATGAACGCTTCCTTGATCAGCACCAGCAGCTTGAATACGCGCGGCCCGAGGAACAGCAGGCCGGCGATCACGAGCGTGCTCCACAGCAGGAACAGGCTCACGTAGAAGTCGCCCATGAACACCGCGAACTTCAACAACACCGACAGCCCGTTGACCGCGACGGTCGCGGCCATCGCCGCCAGCACCGCGAGCGGCGCGAGCTTCATCACGTAACCGGTGATCTTCAGCATCACGTGCGCCAGCTGGTCGATCGCGGCGACGAGGATCTTGCCGCGCTCGCCGAGCGCCGACAGCGCGACGCCGAAGAACATCGAGAACACGACGATCTGCAGGATCTCGTTGTTCGCCATCGCCTCGGCGATCGACTTCGGCACCATGTGGCTGACGAAATCCTTCAGCGTGAACTTGGAGGTCGCGAGATGCGCGGATGCGCCGATATCCGGCAGCGGCAGGCCGAGGTTCTCGCCCGGGCGCAGCAGGTTCGCCATCAGCAGCCCGAGCAGCAGCGAGATCAGCGACGCGGTGACGAACCAGCCGAACGCCTTCACGAACACGCGTCCCACCGACGAAGCGTCGCCCATGTGCGCGATGCCGACGACGAGCGTCGAGAACACCAGCGGGCCGATCACCATCTTGATCAACCGCAGGAACACGTCGGACACGAGGGAGATGTAGCCGGCGATCTCGGTCGCCGACTGCTTGTCCGGAAACTGCGTATAGATCATGTAGCCGATGAAGATGCCGGCCGCCATCGCGAGCAGGATCCAGACTGCCGCAGACATTCGTTTGTTCATAACGGAACTCGACGCACGGAGCAGGAATGAAAAAAAATGCGCGCGTCAGTGCCGTGCCACGGCGCGCATTGCGGGTCGGTCGGGCCCGGCATTCCGGGCACCCGCCCCGCCCGATACTGCGGACGTCCGCGAACGGACGCGCTGTCGCTGCCCCGGCGCTCGCGCGATGGCGAACGCCGGGGCAACCGTTCAGCCTGGTGCAATCAGATCAAATCAAATCAGCTCAGGTCAGTAGCCGATTGCCGAACCGGCCGGGCGGCGCGGATCGTTGACGCCGTAGATGTAGCCGACGCGCACGTTGCCCGACACCGACGAATCGTTGCCGGAACTCTGATGGCTCACCGCCTCGGTGCCGGGCAGGCCGACCATGATCAGCTCGGCGGCGCCCCACGGCGTCTGCTCGACCATCTTGTAGCCCATGTTGCGCAGGATCGCGAGCGTGTCGGGCGACAGGCCGCGGGTCTCGTAATAGACCTGGTCCGGCAGCCATTGATGATGGATGCGCGGCGCACCGACCGCATCCTGCGGCGTCATCCCGTAGTCGATCACGTTCAGCACGGTCTGCAGCGTGATCGTGATGATGCGCGAGCCGCCCGGCGAGCCGACCACCATGAACACCTTGCCGTCCTTCTTCACGATCGTCGGCGCCATCGACGACAGCGGGCGCTTGCCCGGCGCGATCGAGTTGCGCGTGCCCTGCACGAGGCCGAACAGGTTCTGCGCGCCGACCTTGACCGTGAAGTCGTCCATCTCGTCGTTCAGGAAGAAGCCCGTGCCCGGCGCGATCACCACGGCGCCGAAGCGGCCGTTGACGGTGTACGTGGTCGACACCGCGTTGCCGTCGCGGTCGATGATCGAGTAGTGGGTCGTCTCCGGCTTCTCGTGCACGCCGACACCGGGCTGCACGTCGATCGATGCCGTCGCCATGTCGCCGCTGATCTGCTTGCGGATCTCGGCCGCATACTGCTTGCTCGTCAGCTTCGCGACCGGATTGTCGATGAAGTTCGGGTCGCCCAGCAGCGTGTTGCGATCCTCGTACGCGTGGCGCATCGCCTCGGTCATGTAGTGGACCACCGACGCCGACTGGTAGCCGAACTTGCGCAGGTCATACCCTTCGAGCACGTTCAGCGTCTCGCACATCGTCACGCCGCCCGAGCTCGGCGGCGGAGCCGACACGAACTCGTAGCCGCGATACGTGCAGGTCAGCGGCGCCATGTCCTGCGCACGATACGACGCGAAATCGGCCGCCGTGATCACCCCGCCGCCGCGCTTCGCCGCGGCTTCGACGATCTTCGGAATCTCGCCGTGATAGAACGCGTCGGGGCCCTGCTCCGCGATGCGCTCGAGCGTGCGTGCCAGGTCCTTCTGCACCAGGCGGTCGCCCGGCTGCAGCGGCGTGCCGTCCGGGCGCAGGAAGATGCGCGCGGCTTCCGGGTCCTTCCTGAAGCGCTCGATCGTCGTGTCGAGAATGTCCGTATCGCCGCGCGTCAGCACGAAGCCGTCGCGCGCGAGCCGGATCGCCGGCGCCATCACCTGCCTGCGCGTCAGCTTGCCGTACTTGCGCTGCGCGAGGTCGAGACCCGCGACCGTGCCCGGCACGCCGACCGCGCGATAGCCGTACAGGCTGTCGTCCGGAATGACGTTGCCGTTCGCATCGAGATACATGTTCGCCGACGCCGCGGCCGGCGCGGTCTCGCGGAAGTTGATGAAGCGGTCGCGGCCGTCGGCCAGGTGCAGGGTCATGAAGCCGCCGCCGCCGATGTTGCCGCAGCACGGATTGGTCACCGCTTGCGCGTAGCCGACCGCCACGGCAGCGTCCACCGCGTTGCCGCCTTCCTTGAGGATGTCGACGCCGATCTGCGACGCGAAGTGCTGCGACGACACGACCATGCCGCTCTTCGCTTCCACCGCGGGTTCCGAAGCGGCGAGCGCGCCTGCGCTGATGGCCGACAACAGGGTGAGTACGACGAGCCGCCTCATGACGGAATCCTCCAGACGAATGACCGGGCCATACCGGGATGCGCAACCGACTCGGAAGGCCGGACGACGCTGCTGATCCGGCATGTAATAAACCATACATTCCGGCGAGGCCGCGATCATAGCATCGGCATTTTCATGTCAAAACCTAGGGTAATTACTGAATTCCCGATGAATTTATGGAAAGGTTCCGATCGATAATGTTTAATACATTACATAATCAGCCGATTGACGACCCGAATGATGCGCCCCTCTAATCTGTGGCCTCACACGGTCCGCGGCGCGGCGATCGGCTAACATGCACGGCGTCGCCGGCAGACGCATGCCTGCCGTTTGTCATTCATTCAGATAAAAACAAGCCGGAGTGCCCGATGGGGACAAGCATCAGGGCGTTGCTGCTATCCCAGATGGATAGCTTCACGCCGTCGGAACAGAAGGTCGCGCACGCGCTTCTGGAGCGCTATCCGAGCCTCGGGCTCGGGCCGATCGCGAGCTTCGCGAAGCAAGCCGAAGTCAGCGACCCGACCGTGTTCCGCTTCGTCGTGCGCATCGGCTTCCCGAACTACTCGTCGTTCCAGCAGGCGCTGCACGACGAGATCGATACCGCGATGAATTCGCCGCTCGCGCGGATGGATGCGTTCCACTCGGAATCGGGGATGCGCGACAGCCATGCGGCGATCTTCCAGCGGCTCTCGCAATCGCTTGCCACCACGATCGAGGGACTCGACGCGGCGGCGTTCGACGAAGCGGTGACGCTGCTGGCCGATCCGGAAATCCGCGTGTTCTGCGGCGGCGGGCGTTATACCGCGCCGCTCGCGTCGCTGTTTTCGTTCACGCTCGCGTATGCGCGCCCGCATGTGCAGTACGTCGAGCCGAACCTGAATCTCTCGTCGGTGTCGCTGACCGACATGGGGCCCGGCGACGTGCTGGTCATTTTCGATTTTCGCCGCTATCAGAAAGACAGCATCCGGTTCGCGCAGGCCGCGCACCAGCTCGGCGTGCGCGTGCTGCTGATCACCGACGAATGGCGCTCGCCGATCAGCGCGTTCGCCGAGATCGTGCTGCGGATCCAGGGGCGCCCGTTCGCGATGCTGCAGACCAATGTGCCAGCGCTGGCGCTCGCCGAAGCGCTGGTGATCGGCGTGACGAACCGGCTTCCTGAGTTGGCGCGGCAGCGGATGGAAAAGATCGAGCGGCTCAGTACGGGCGGCAGCGAGCAGGACGCGAATCAGCGGGATTTGCCCGAATGACGGTCGCGCGTCATTCGGGCGCGGACGTCAGCTCTCCACGTCCTCGAGACTGAACACTTCCGTCTTGTCGTTGTACGAAAAGACTTCGCCGTAACGCCCCCAGTCGATCACCGCATCGAGCGTTTCCTCGGCCGCCTCGTCCGACAGGAAATCCTCCAGCTCCTGCTCGAAACGCACGCGCGGCGCACGATGGCCCGGGCGCTCGTTCAGCACCTTTCGGATCCGCGCGGCGAGCGGCACGTGCTTCAACAGATGATCCGCGAACATCAGCTTGCGCTCCTGCGTGCCGAACTCCGCGAACACGCGCGCGGGCGGCGTCAGGAACACGTCGCCTTCGCGCACGTCGGCGAAGCCGAGGTACTGCAGCACTTCGGCGATCGGAAACAGTTCGTCCACTTCCAGATGCAGCGTGCGCGCGATTTCCGGCATGTCCGCGCGGCCGTGGTACGGCGCCATCGCGAGCGTCTCGATCAGGCCGGCCATCAGGTTGGTCGACACGCGCGGCATCCAGCTGCCGAGCTCGAGCCCCTTCTTCGTCGCCTCGCCGGTCTGACGGGCCGTCATCTTCGCGTAGATGTCGTCGACCAGCTTGCGGAAATCCGGATCCAGCCGGTTGCGCGGATGCTTGAACGGCACCTTGATCTCGGCGATCACGCGGCCCGGGTTCGACGACAGCACGAGAATCCGGTCGCACATGAACACCGCCTCCTCGATGTTGTGCGTGACGATCAGCACCGACTTGATCGGCATGCGGCCTTGCGTCCACAGGTCGAGCAGGTCGGTACGCAGCGTTTCGGCGGTCAGCACGTCGAGTGCCGAGAACGGCTCGTCCATCAGCAGGATCGTCGGATCGACCACGAGCGCGCGCGCGAAGCCCACGCGCTGGCGCATGCCGCCCGACAGTTCGCGCGGATACGCGTTCTCGAAGCCGTCGAGACCGATCAGGTCGATCGCGGCGAGCGCGCGTTCGCGCCGCTCGCGTGCGCCGACGCCGAGCGCCTCAAGCCCGGCCTCCACGTTCTGCAGCACGGTCAGCCACGGAAACAGCGCGAAGGTCTGGAACACCATCGCGACGCCTTCGGCCGGGCCGCGCAGCGGCTTGCCGAGATAGGTCACGTCACCGCCGGTCGGCTCGATCAGCCCGGCGATGATCCGCAGCAGCGTGGACTTGCCCGAACCGGAGCGGCCGAGCAGCCCGACGATCTCGCCTTCGCGCAACGACAGGTTCGCGTCGTCGAGCACGAGCAACTCGCCCTGCGACTTGTTGAAGCCGCGATTCACATGTTCGACGCGCAGGATTTCCTCGCCGAGGCGCGGCGGCTGAAGCGGCTGGGACGTCTGGACAGGAGCGTTGATTACGGTCTGGTTTTGCATCGCGCTTACTCTCAATCGAGACGGAGCCGGGATTCCGCATAGGCGTACATCGGACGCCACAGCAGACGGTTGAACAGGGTGACGAACAGGGACATCACGGCGATGCCCAGGATGATCTTCGGAAAATCGCCGGCGGCGGTCATCTGTGCGATGTACGAGCCGAGGCCATGCGCGACGACCCTGGTGTCGCCCCACTGCACGAACTCCGACACGATGCTCGCGTTCCACGCGCCGCCGGATGCGGTGATCGCACCGGTCACGTAGTAAGGGAAGATGCCGGGCAGCATCGCCTGCCGCCACCACTGCCAGCCGCGAATGCGGAAGTTCTTCGTCGCTTCCTTGTAGTCGTTCGGATAGGACATCGCGCCGGCGATCACGTTGAACAGGATGTACCACTGCGTGCCGAGCACGATCAGCGGCGACAGCCAGATGTCCGCGTTCAGATGGAAGTGGACGATCACGATCACGAACACCGGGAACAGCAGGTTCGCCGGGAACGCGGCGAGGAACTGCGCGAGCGGCTGGATCTTCTCGGCTAGCGCGGGGCGCAGCCCGATCAGCACGCCGAGCGGCACCCAGACCACCGACGCGATCGCGATCAGCACCAGCACGCGCAGCAACGTGAGCAGCCCGAGCACCAGCACATGGCCGACCTCGCCCATCGTCACGCCGGTCGCGACGAAGCTGACGACGCGCCACCCGACGTACACCGTCAGCAGGATCACGAACGCGCCCCACACGATATCGCCGACGCGCGACGAACCGCGCGCCGACGTGCCGCGCGAGCGCTTGCCCGTGAGCGCCGGCACGCGCAACGGAATCCGCGCGGCCTGCGACAGCAGCCAGCCGGCCGGCACGAGCAGCTGGTGGATCAGGTGCGTGCGGCGCAGCATGTCGAGCAGCCAGGACTGCGGCGCATCGCCCGACGCGGTGTTTTCCATCCGGAACTTGTCGGCCCACGCGACGAGCGGGCGGAACAGGAACTGGTCGTACGCGAGGATCACGACCGACATCGCGACGATCACCCAGCCCACCGCGCCGAGGTTCTGGTCGGCGATCGCCTGCGCGAGATACGCGCCGATGCCCGGCAGCGTGATCGTCTGGTTGCCGACGGTGATCGCCTCCGACGCGACGACGAAGAACCAGCCGCCCGACATCGACATCATCATGTTCCAGATCAGCCCCGGCATCGAGAACGGCACTTCGAGCTTCCAGAAGCGCTGCCACGGCGTCAGGTGGAAGCCGCGCGACACTTCGCTCAGGTCGCGCGGCACCGTGCGCAGCGACTGGTAGAAGCTGAACGTCATGTTCCACGCCTGGCTCGTGAAGATCGCGAAGATCGCCGCGAGCTCGGCGCCGAGCACGCGGCCCGGGAACAGTGCGAGGAAGAACGTGACCGTAAACGAGATATAGCCGAGCACCGGCACCGACTGCAGGATGTCGAGGATCGGGATCAGCACCATGCCGGCACGGCGGCTTTTCGCGGCGAGCGTGCCGTATACAAGCGTGAATACCAGCGACGCGACCATCGCGGCGAGCATCCGCAGCGTGGTGCGCAACGCGTATTCGGGCAGGTTCGACGGATCGAGCGAGATCTTCTGCGTCTGCAGCACGGCGATCGGCGCCATCGTCTGATGAAAGCCGACGATCGCCATTGCGAGTATGCCGATGATCAGCGGAAACGCGACCGCATCCCAGCGGTTGGGAAGCACGCGCCACGCGGACGCGTTGGCGGTGCGATTCGGATCGAAGAAACTGATATCCATCGGTAGCGTCTTGGTCGAATTGAAAATCGATGGGATCGGCCGCTGACGCGCGGCCGGATGCGCCGTTAGCCGGCGCGGCTCAGAACGGCTTGTTGCGGGCCCGGCACAGGACCGCCGAACGCGCGATCGACGCAGGCAAGACCAGCACCCGCGCGACGGCGGGCAGCATGATCGGCAGGACCGAACCCTCCTTGACCGGACCGGGATCCGCGCTCAGGTGAACGCCGACGTAGACGATGCCGCAGGCAACGATCGGCAAGAACGGCGCGAGGCTGATGGTGCGCGCGCGATGACGGGCCGCACCGCTGGTTTCCGTTGCCGCGAGATTCGGCATGAGGGGCTCCGGAGAAGTGATTCGGTGTCGCAGGCTATCGGGCGGACATGACGCAAACGTGACGTGTCACTTACAGGACATTGACAGGTCATCCGCCGGTGGTCCGCCATTGCGCCGCAAGCCGCGAGCAACCTCGCAACCCGCGGGAATAAATCCGCCGCCGCAGCGGTATGGCATACGAAGGCGCCGGCTTACTCCAGGACGATCCGGCCGTCCGGTTCCGTCACACGAATGCGAGGCTCACATGTCTTCATCGAATCCCACCCGCCCGTCGCGCCGTAAAGCCTTGCAATGCATGGCGTTCGGCGGCCTCGGCACGCTGTTTACGCTGTCGGGCGGCATCCTGACGCCGTTCGACCTCGCGCTCGCGCAAAGCGGCGCCGCACTCCCCGCGGACAAGGGCCGGCCGCTGTTCGTGCAGATCAGCGACACGCACATCGGCTTCAACAAGGACGCGAATCCCGACGTCGCGGCCACGCTGCGGCAGACCATCGAGCTCGTCAACGCGATGCCTGCCACGCCCGCGCTCGCGATCCATACCGGCGACATCACGCATCTGTCCAAGGCAGCGGAGTTCGACCAGGCGTCGCAGCTGCTGTCCGCGCTGCGCGTGCCGGAGCTGCATACGGTGCCCGGCGAACACGACGTGACCGACGGCTCGGGCGCCGAATATTTCAGCCGCTTCGGCAAGGCGTCGGACAACCGCGGCTACTACAGCTTCGATCACGCGGGCGTGCACTTCGTCGCGCTCGTCAACGTGATGCACTTCAAGCCGAACGGACTCGGCAGCTTCGGCGACGAGCAGCTCGCGTGGCTCGCGCAGGATCTGAAGGGGCAATCGTCGAGCACGCCGATCGTCGTGTTCTCGCACATGCCGATGTGGACCATCTACGAGCCGTGGGGCTGGGGCACCGGCGACGCACCGCAGACGATGGCGCTGCTGCGCCGCTTCGGCTCAGTCACCGTGCTGAACGGGCACATTCACCAGATCGTGTCGAAGGTCGAAGGCAACGTGACGTTCCACACCGCGCGCTCCACCGCGTTCCCGCAGCCGACCGCCGGCAACGGCCCCGGCCCGGTGCCGCTCACGGTGCCGCGCGACCGGCTGCCCGCGATGCTCGGCGTGACGACCGTCGACTTCGCCGGCCATCCCGTGGCGGCGTCGCTGCGCGACACGACGCTGGCCTGATCCCTCGCCTGATCCCTCGCCCGATTCCGCTACGCAAGGAGACCGACATGACCATCCTCAAGCCCTCGACGCTGCTGGCGGCGCTGACCCTGTGCGCGGCCGCCGCCGGCACGCCGCTCGCCGCATTCGCGCAACCCCCGGCCGGCCCGCTCGTGACGATCCACAACTTCATGTTTTCGCCGATGTCGACCACGATCAAGGCCGGCACGACGGTCACGTGGAAGAACCTCGACGCGGAACCGCATACCGTCGTCAACGACGCGGGCGTCTTCCATTCGAACGCGCTCGACCAGGACGAGACCTACTCGTTCCGCTTCGACAAGCCGGGGGTCTACAAGGTGTTCTGCGGGATTCATCCGTACATGAAGGAGACCATCACCGTGGAATGACGCGGCGCGCCGAGCCGCACCATGCGCGCGAAGATCCGGCACCGCGGAGCGACGCCCGCCGATCGCCTACACTGGTTCCAACCGGCCGGCCCCCGCCGGCCGTCACCGACCACGAGGCCAGCGATGACGGCAAGTCAACCCGCACACCCGAAGCTACCTGGACAGGTCGTGCTCGTGCTCCAGGGCGGCGGCGCACTGGGCGCATACCAGCTCGGCGTATTCGAGGCGATGGACGCGGCGGGCATCCAGCCCGACTGGGTGATCGGCACGTCGATCGGCGCGATCAACGCGGCGCTGATCGCCGGCAACGCGCCCGCGCACCGCGCGCAGCGCATGGCCGAATTCTGGCGCCACGTCACTGAACGGCCCGCCGTGACCGTGCCGGGCTTCCCGACGACCTGGGACAAGATCGGCTCGGAACTCGCGGTGATCGGCGCGGGCCTCACGGGATTCTTCCGGCCGAATCCCGCCGCGTGGCTCGGGCCGCTCGCGCGGGTCGGCGTCGAGCACGCGTCGTACTACGTGGTCGAGCCGCTGCGCGACACGCTCGCGTCGCTGATCGACCTCGACCTGCTGAATGCGTGCCGGCCGCGGCTGACCGTCGGCGCGGTCAACGCGTGCACCGGCACGATGCGCTATTTCGATTCGCGCGACCGGCCGCTCGGCCTCGACCACGTGATGGGCTCGGGCGCGCTGCCGCCCGCGTTTCCGGCCGTGCGGATCGACGGCGCGCCCTACTGGGACGGCGGCATCTATTCGAATACGCCGGTCGAGGTCGTGCTCGACGATGCGCCGCGCCGCAGCTCGATCATCTTCTCGGTGCAGATGTGGAATCCGGTCGGGCCCGAGCCGCAAAGCATCTGGCAGGTGTCGGAGCGACAGAAGGACATCCAGTACGCGAGCCGCACGGACGGCAACATCGCGCGGCAACAGCAGATCCACCGGCTGCGCCACGTGATCAAGGAACTGGTGATGCGGCTGCCGGAGGCGGAGCGCACGTCGGCCGACGTGCAGGCGCTCGCCGCGTGGGGCTGCCAGACGACGATGCACGTGATCAAGCTCGCGGCGCCGCGGCTCGACGGCGACGATCAGTGGAAGGACATCGATTTCACGCCGGACGGCATCGCGGCGCGCCGGCAGGCCGGGTTCGACGCGACGATGCAGGCGATCGCCGCGCGGCCGTGGGATCAGCCGATGGACCCGACGGAAGGGCTCAGCGTCTGGAGCCCGGAAGAGAACCGGATCGGCGAACGGCACAACTGAGGCAGCCGGCGCAACGTCCGCGCGCGTACCGCCCACCGGCTTAAAGCGCGCGCACGATGCCGCCGTCGACGCGAATGTTCTGCCCGGTGATGTAGCCGGCGCCTTCCGACAGCAGGAACGTCACGGTCTGCGCGATCTCCTGTGTCTTGCCGAAACGGCCGGCCGGAATGCGGGCCACGATCTCGGGCGTCTCCGGCCAGCTGTCGATGAAGCCGGGCAGCACCGAATTGATGCGGATGTTGTCCTTCGCGTACCGGTCGGCGTACAGGCGCGTGAAGGCACTGAGCGCCGCGCGCAGCGCGGACGACACCGGCATCGCCTGCTCGGGCGCGTCGGCCGCGAAGCTCGAAATGTTGACCACCGCGCCGCCGCCCTGCTTCAGGAAGACCGGTGTCACGCGCCGCAGCACGCGCGCGACGTTGAGCACGATCAGGTCGAGCCCTTCGTGCCATTTGTCGTCACCGATCGAGAGCAGGTCGCCCTTCGGCGGATGCCCGGTATTGTTGACGACCGCATCGATACGGCCGTACTTCGCGAGCGTCTCGTTCACGAAGCGCGCGATGTCGGCGTCTTCGGTGACCGACCCCGCCACACCGAACCCGCCGAGTTCCTTCGCCAGTTCGACCGCGCTGCCGGACGGCGACATCAGCGCGACGCGATAACCGTTGCTCGCGAGATCCCGCGCAATTGCGGCGCCCATGCCCTTGCCCGCCGCCGTCACCAAGGCCACTTTCTCTACAGTCATGCTGTTCTCCTGAATGGGTCGGCGCAGCGCCGCGATCATCGATCCATGGCAGCACTGTAGGACTCTATAATCGGCTTGTCGAATCATGATTTCTCCACCCACCCTGTAGAATTTCTACTGCATGAAGGCGCTAACGCGTACCCGCCGGTTCCCGCCGCTCAATGCGCTTCGCGCGTTCGAAGCCGCCGCGCGACACCTCAATTTCCGGCTGGCCGCCGACGAACTCGGCGTGACCCAGGGCGCGGTGGCGCAACAGGTCAGGCATCTGGAGGACGTCGTGGAGGTTCAGCTGTTCCGGCGGCTGCCCAGGGGGCTGGCGCTGACGCGCGAAGGGCTCGAGTATTTTTCGTCGGTCCAGCGTGCGCTCCAGATCATCTCCGACGCCACGGACGCGCTCGGGCAGCGCCCGACGGTTCTGGCGGTCAGCACGACGCCGTCGTTCGCGTCGAAGTGGCTGATTCCGCGCCTGTCGGACTTCGGCCGGCTGCATCCCGACATCGAGGTGCGCGTGATCGCCGACGAAAGGCTTGCGTCGTTCCGGGCCGACGGCGTCGACATCGCGATCGACTCAGCAAGCCGCCGTTCCCGGCCGGCCTGGTCGCCGAGTTGCTGTTTCCGCTCGACATCTTTGCCGTCGCCAGCCCGAAACTGCTCGACAGCGGCTCGCCGATCCGGACGCCCGCGGACCTCGCAAAGCACGTGCTGTTGCACGACGCGCACGATCTGTGGCCCGAGTTCATCGACAAGCTCGGCGGCCAAGGCCGGGCCGATCCGACGAAAGGGCCGCGGTTCAGCCAGTCGCTGCTCGCGATCGACGCCGCGGTCGCCGGCCAGGGCATCGCGCTGACGAGCGAGCCGCTGGTCGAACGCGATATCGCGGAAGGCCGGCTGCGGCGCGTGTTCGATTTTTCGTTTCCGATGTCGCTCGGGTTTTACGTCGTCTTTCCGCAGGCCAATGCGCATTCGGAGGCGCTCGATGCGATGCGGCGGTGGCTGTTCGCGCAGTACGGGAACGGGTGACGCGCTGAAGTCCGACAGATCAACAACCCCACTTTCATCAGTGCCTTCGCACGTATCGTTATTTTCCGATATATGATTCGCCCATCGACGATACCCGTTTGCCCCGAACACTACGCCCTTCCATGCCGACCGAACTCGACATCGACGCGATCCTGAAAGCGCTCTCGAACCCCGTGCGCCGGGAAATCCTCGTCTGGCTGAAAACGCCGGGCGCGCATTTCCCGGAGCAGACGCTGCCGTACGACCACGGCGTCTGCGCCGGGCAGATCGACGCGCGCTGCGGGCTGTCGCAGTCGACGGTTTCCGCGCACCTCGCGACGCTGCAGCGCGCGGGGCTCGTGACGTCGACGCGGATCGGCCAGTGGGCGTTCTTCCGGCGCAACGAGGCCGTCATCGACGCATTTCTCGACGCCCTGCGTCGCGAACTCTGACCCAGGCCATGCGGGCCACCCGTCGCGCACGACGCGACGGCCATCCCGCCTTTCGTGAAGAGGTTATCTCCATGCCTACCCTGTTCGATCCCGTTACCCTCGGCGACCTGACTCTGCCGAACCGCGTCGTGATGGCGCCGCTCACCCGTGCCCGCGCCGGCAGCGCGCGCGTGCCCAACGACCTGATGGCCCGCTATTACGCCGAGCGCGCATCGGCCGGCCTGATCATCAGCGAAGCGACTTCGGTCACGCCGCAGGGCGTCGGCTACGCGGACACGCCGGGCATCTGGTCCGACGAGCAGGTGGAAGGCTGGAAGCGCGTGACGCAGGCCGTGCACGCGGCGGGCGGCCGCATCGTTTTGCAGCTCTGGCACGTCGGCCGGATTTCCGATCCCGTGTTCCTGGACGGCGACCTGCCGGTCGCGCCGAGCGCGATCGCCGCGGGCGGTCACGTGAGCCTCGTGCGGCCGCCGCGTCCGTACGTGACGCCGCGCGCGCTCGACATCGATGAAATTCCGGGCATCGTCGCCGCGTACCGCAAGGGCGCGGAGAACGCGAAGAAGGCGGGCTTCGACGGCGTCGAGATCCACGGCGCGAACGGCTACCTGCTCGATCAGTTCCTGCAGGACAGCACCAACCTGCGCACCGACGCGTACGGCGGCCCGATCGAGAACCGCGCGCGCCTGCTGCTCGAAGTGGTCGACGCGGCGATCGACGTGTGGGGCGCGGGCCGTGTCGGCGTGCACCTCGCACCGCGCGGCGACGCGCACACGATGGGCGATTCCGATCCGGCCGCGACGTTCGGCTACGTCGCACGCGAACTCGGCCGCCGCAAGATCGCGTTCATCTTCACGCGTGAATCGTATTCGGGCGACCAGCTGAGCCCGCGCCTGAAGGAGGCGTTCGGCGGCCCGCTGATCGCGAACGAGCAGTTCACGCTCGAATCGGCGCAGGACACGCTCGCGAGCGGCCACGCCGACGCGATCGCGTGGGGCAAGCTGTTCATCGCGAATCCGGACCTGCCGCGTCGACTCGAACTCGGCGCACCGCTGAACAAGCCGGTGCCGGAGACGTTCTACGCCGAAGGCGAGACGGGTTACACCGACTACCCGGCGCTCAGCGACGCGGCCTGACGGCCGGCGGCACGTTCATGTGCGCACGTCCGCGCGCATGAACACGCGCTGCGTCTCGTCGAGCCCGCGTGCAACGTGATGCGCGCGGATCGCATGCAGCGTGTCGTCGAGCGATGCGTCGTCGATGATGTCAAAGCCCAGGCGCGCGTAGTACGGCGCATTCCACGGCGCGTCGCGAAACGTCGACAGCACGACCTGCGCGATGCCGTCTTGCGCGGCGCGCGTCATGATCCGATCGATCAGGCGCGCGCCGATCCGCTGCCCCGCATGCGACGGCGCGACGTCCAGCTCCTCCAGATAAAGCCGCTGCGCATCGAGCAGCCGGTAGAATGCGAAACCCACGCAGGCCCCCGCTTCGTCCGTCGCCACATACGCGCGGCCGTCGTCGATGCGTGCGAGCACGTCGGCCGCATCGGTCGGCTCGCCTTCGGCGATGTCGGACATGCCGATGTCGCGAAAGCGCTGGGCAGCGGCCACTTCCACGGCGGCCATCGCGACCGCGTCTTCCCGCGTGGCGGGACGAATCCGGATCGATACTGTCATCACGACGAGGTAGGCAGGCAGGAACGGCCGTCACTATAATCGAAACTTCATACCTTTCGAACGCCTTGCCCACGAGGTTCGCCATGACGCTGTCCGCGCTCGCCGTGTTCGCCATCGCCCTGCTCGTCACCGCCGGCACGCCCGGCCCGAGCGTCGCCGCGCTCGTCGCGCGCGTGCTGACGAACGGCGTGCGAGACGTGCTGCCGTTCCTCGCCGCGATGTGGATCGGCGAGGCGCTGTGGCTCACGCTGGCGGTGGCCGGGCTGTCGGCGTTCGCGCGCACGTTCGAGACGGGCCTGCTCGTGCTGAAGCTGCTCGGCGTCGCGTACCTGCTGTTCCTCGCGTGGAAGATGTGGACCGCGCCGACCGACACGCAGGCCGGCGACCTGCCGCGCGGCCAGTCGCCGTGGCGCATGTTCGTCGCGGGCACGCTGGTCACGCTCGGCAATCCGAAGATCATGCTGTTCTATCTTGCGCTGCTGCCGACGATCGTCGATCTGACGCATGTCGGTGTGCTCGCGTGGGCCGAGCTGGTCGGCACGATGCTCGCGATCCTGATTCTCGCCGACTGCTTCTGGTCGCTGCTCGCGGCGCGTGCGCGGGCATTTCTGACGTCGGCACGCGCGAAGCGGGTCGCTAACCGCACGAGCGCGACCGCGATGGCGGGTGCGGCGGTGGCGATCGCGACGCGGTAGTCCGTCGATCGCACACCCTACCGCTCTCTGCAGACCTGCGATGCCGCAACTCGAGAAAATTCCCGCGGCACTTGCCGCACTGTCGATTTCTCGTCGCGAGATCGTGCTTCCGCTCGACGCCGCGCTCGAATGCATTGACTATTGCGAGCGTCATCGCATTCCGATCTATGGTTGGGAAGGTTGGGTCCTGACTGCCGACGGACGTGTCGGACATGGCAGCGCTCCGCAGGGCACCGTGAGTCTTGATGATTGGCCGCTGGCGGAGGCCGCCGCGTTCTGCCGCAGCACGATGGTGTCCGAATCGAAGGTGTGGCACAACGAATACCCCGGGACAACCGACCAGCTGCATTTCTGCATCACGATCGGCGACACGTACTGATTGCCCCACCCGCGCGATCGGTCCTCGATATCGACGGCGTCTCGAATGCCACGCATTTCACCTTTCTCAGGCAGTGCCCCGATCAGCTAGTTCGCGATCGTCAATGCGAATGCGCTAACAACCCACCGACCTGCGCCTGCCACCCGCCACGGGCACATCCTCATTACACTCAACCAACGCCCGCACCAGCGCCCAGTCATCGTCGTCGCAGAAATCGAGGAGCATCGCGCCGCACGGCCCGCGCGTTTCACGCAACCGCGCCGCGAGCCGCGCCTGAATCCCGACCACCCTGCCGTCGCCGCGCGCGACCACCGACGGATTCGCGCCCATCCCCGTGCCGCTGCAGAAATTGATCGCCCAGCGCCCGCTCTCCGGCGACGGCATGCGGCTCAGCAGCGCATCGATCACACGCCACTTGTAGTGGATCGACCCGGCGACAGGCACACGGTATTCATCCTGGATCACGAACGCCGCATCCGGATGATCGACCGTAAACGTCGCATTGTCGGGCCACGCGGTCAGGTCGATGCCCAGCGGCCGGCTGCTGCGGAACCGCCGCAACAGCACCACCGCGCCGCGCACGTCGCCGAGCGCCGGCAGCGCGCGGCCCGCATGCCAGCGCAGCCGCGGATGCCGCGCGCAATGCGCATCGAACGTCGCGTCGAAACTGCGCGTGCACGCATGCGCGGGCCATTCGTCCTTCACCGACATCACGATGCATTCGCGCGGATGCGCATCGAGAAAGCGCGTGCAGTCCGCGAGCACGTCGTCGAACGACAGGCCGAGCGCGATCCCGCCATGATGGATGTCGAACGTATCGCCCCGGTGCCGGCAGCGAATGTCGAGCAGCCGCACGCCATGCGCGAGCTGCGCATCAAGCGGCGCGCGCTGCGTGCGCACGAGCGGATCGTCGACCGTATACGCACAGGTGTCATGGCTGCCCGGTAGGGTCAGCGTATGCAGCGGCCGCGCGTCGTCGAGCGCCGACATCCAGTCGGCCAGCGGCGTGGAGGCTTCGTGTCGCGAAGGGATCATGAATCGATGACTGACAAGGAAAGAAAGACGTGGGTGACCGCGTCGGATGTCGCCGTGCGGGCCGGCGTGTCGCGCTCCGCGGTGTCGCGCGCGTTCTCGCCGACGGCGAGCATCGCGCCCGAGACGCGCGAACGCGTGATGGCGGCCGCGCGTGCGCTCGGCTACCAGGTCAACCTGATCGCGCGCGACATGATCACGCAGCGCAGCAGCATGATCGGCGTCGTGACGGCCGGGTTCGAGAATCCGTTCCGCGCGCGGCTGCTGTCGGACCTGATGGCCGCGCTCGGGCAGCGCGCGTTCACGCCGCTCGTGACCAATGCGGACGATCCGCATCAGGTCCGGCAATCGCTCGAGCGGCTGCTCAGCTACCGGATCGCGGGCCTCGTGATGACGTCCGCTTCGCCGCCGCTGTCGGTCGCACGACAGTATCTCGACCACCGGATTCCCGTCGTGATGATCAACCGCGAAGCGAACCTGCCGGGCGCGGATGTCGTCGTCAGCGACAACGCGGCGGGCGCCGCCCATGCGGCGCAACGGCTCGTGCGAGCCGGCGCGCGCCGGCTCGCGTTCGTCGGGCCGCGTACCGCGAGCTATAGCGCACGCTCGCGCGTGGATGCGTTCGCGCAGGCGCTGCAATGCGGCGATGTTTACGATGCGGCGCTCGTCCGCGTAATCGATACGGGCTCCGACGCGTATGCATGCGGCCTCGACGCCGCACGGCAACTGTTCGAGACGGGCGAGCGGCCGGACGGTGTGTTCTGCTCGTCCGACCTGCTCGCGCTCGGCATGATCGACGCCGCGCGCGACGCCTTCGGCTTGCGCGTGCCCGACGACCTGCGCGTGATCGGCTTCGACGACATCCCCGCCGCCGCATACGACGCCTACCGGCTCTCGACGCTGCGCCAGGACACGCAAGGCCTCGCGCACGCGGCCGTCGACCTGCTCGCCGACCGAATCCAGACGTTCGATGGCGCGTCGCGCACGCGGGTCGTGCCGGTTACGCACGTGGTGCGGCATAGCTGCGCGTAACGCGTCGCGTCACTTCAGGCCGCCGGCAAATCCGCGCAGCAGGTAGCGCTGCACGTAGCCGGCCACCGCAAGGGTCGGCAGCGACGCCAGCAGCCCCGCGCTCATCAGGTCGCCCCAGTCGATGCCGTTCTCCGTCACGTAGCCGGCAATCGCGAGCGGCAGCGTGAAGCGGCTTGGCGTCGACACGAACAGCAGCGCGATCAGGAACTCGTTCCATGCGGCGATGAACACGAAGATCGCGGTCGCGATCAGCCCCGGCGCGCACAGCGGCAGCACGATCTGCACCAGCCGCCGCGCGAGCCCCGCGCCGTCGATGCACGCGGCTTCCTCGTATTCGACGGGCACGTCGCGCACGAACGCGAGCAGCATCCAGATCGCCATCGGCAGCGCGTAGATCTGGTAAGCAAGCATCAGCCCGAGCGTCGAATCGAGCAGATGCAACCGCTTCGCGAGCGCGAACAGCGGCACCGCGATCGTGATCGGCGGCATCAGCTTCAAGGCCAGCACGAGCATCAGGAACAGCACATCCAGCCGCGCCGGAAACCGCAGCCGCACGAGCGCGTATGCGGCCGGAAACGCGAGCGTCAGCGCGAGCAGCGTCGTGCCGAACCCGACCAGCAGCGAATTGGCGAGCGGCGCGCCGATGCCGTTCGACCACACCGACGCGAAATGCTCGAACGTCGGTGCGGCCGGCCAGATCCGCAGCGGATGATCGAGGCGTTCGAGCGTCGGCATGAACGCCGCGCCGGCCATCCACAGACATGGCAGCAACAACAGCGCGAGCGCAATGATGCGCAGCGCCCACGGCGCGGCATGCGCGAACGCGGCACCGTTTCGCGCGTGCGCGAGGTACGCGGATCGCGCCGTCATGCGCGCCGCTTGCGAACCGTCTGCCATACGTACCCCGAAACGAGCAGCGCGGACGCCGCGAGCATCAGCACCGACGCGGCGCTCGCCGGCCCGACGTTGAAGAAGCGGAAGCCCGTGTCGTAGATGTAGGTCGACAGCGTCTGCGTCGCGTTGCCGGGGCCGCCGCCCGTCAACGCATAGACCTTGTCGAACAGCTTGAACGTGTCGATCGAGCGCAGCAGCAGCGCGAGGCCGATCTGCGGCGCCGCGAGCGGCAGCGTGATGTCGCGCAGGCACTGCCATTCGCTCGCGCCGTCGGTGCGCGCGGCTTCGTACAGTTCCTGCGGGATCGATTGCAGCCCGGCCAGCACGATCAGGAACGCCATCGGCGTCCACTGCCACACGTCGACGAGCGCGAGCGACCACAACGCAAGATGCGGATCGGACAGCCAGCGCACGCCTTCGACGCCGAACGCGGCGAGCAGCGCGTTCAGGAAGCCGTCGAAGTTGAGCCAGTTGCGCCAGATCGCCGAGCACACGAGCGTCGAGAGCATCATCGGCAGGATCGCGAGCGGCAGCGCAATGCGCCGCCCCGGAAACGCGCGCACAAACAGCAGCGCGAGACCGAAGCCGAGCGCGACCTCGACGAGCGACGCCGCGATCGTGAAGCGCAGCGTGTTGCCGAAACCGGCCGCGAACGCGTCGTCGCCGAGCACCGCGCGATAATTCGCGAGCCCGATGAACGCGCGCCGGCCGGCCGCATAGTCGACCTGGCAGAACGAGTCGATCAGCACCTGCGCGACCGGGTACAGCGCGAGCGCGGCCAGCACCAGCAGCGCGGGCCCGAGCAGCGCGACGAACGGCAGGCTGCGGCCGAGGGCTTTCATGCGCGGATTCCGGACGATGCGTGGCGGCGTGCCGTCACTTGCCGGCCGCGGCCATCGCCTGCGCGATCTTCTGCTGCGCCTGGCGCAGCGCGGCGTCGGGAGCGGCCTGCCCGGTCAGCGCGAGCTGCAGCTGGTCGCCGAGAATGCTCTCGACCTGCTGCCAGTCCTTCACGCGCGGCCGCGCACGGCCGGCCTCGAGCGCCTTCAGCTGATCGGGGTACCAGCGGTACTGGCGCACCAGCGCCGGATCGGCGAACACGCTGCGGCGCGTCGGCGGAATGCCGATCCCGGCGAGACGCGTTTGCGTGTCGCGCGAGCTCAGGTAGGCCAGGAAATCCTGCGCGAGCTTCGCGTGCGGCGCATCCTTCGGAATGCCCATCTGCCAGATGCCGAGCATCGGCGCCGGGCCGGCCGTCTGCCCGGGCGGCGGCTGCAGCGCGATCTGCCCGACCACGCGCGACTGCTTCGGATCGTCGAGCGCCGGGATCCACGCCGGCCACACCTCGATCGACTGCGCGGCCGTGCCGCGCTGCAGTGCGTCGCGCACCTCGGCGGCGCCGTATACGTCGACGTCCTTCGGCGCGGCGGTCTTCAGCGCAAGGAAAGTCTTGAGCGCGGCCTGCGACTCGCGCGAATCGATCGTCACGTTGCCGGCACGGTCGAACACGTCGCCGCCGTAGGCCCACAGGATCGGCAGGAAGCCCGTCACGACCGGGTTGCCCTTGGTGCCGCGGAACACGACGCCCGACACGCTCTTGTCCGCGCCGCCAATGGTCTGCGCGATCTTCAGCACGTCGTCCCAGTTGCGCGGCGGCTGCAGCTGGTACTTCGCGAGCAGGTCCTTCCGGTACGCGAACATCTCGACGTTGCCGACGATCGGCAGCGCGTACAGCGCGCCCGCCGCGTTGCGGCCGAGCGCGACCGCGGACGGCACGAGATCGGCGTCGGCGAGCGCTGCCGGCAGCGGCTTCAGCCAGCCGTTGCCGATGAATTCGGGTGCCCACGTATCGTCCATCATCACGAGGTCGTACGTGCCGGTGCCTTCGCGCATCGACAGCTTCAGCTTCTGGTACAGGTTCGCGTTCGGCAGCTTGAGCAACTCGATGTCGGTGCCCGGATGCAGCTTGGTGAAGCCGGCGACGGCGTCGGCCAGCCCCTTGCCGTAGATGTCGTCGCGGCCCGCGATGACGAGGTCCGCCGCGAAGGCGTGCGAGGCGGCAACGGACAGCGCAACGGCGGCGGACAGCCCGCGCAGGCGGCTCAGCAGGGTCATGTGGTCTCTCTCGATCGGCGTGGTGGCGAGCCGCCGGGCGTTGCACACGTGTGCAACGCGGGCGACGCTTCGGGCGGCCTGAAGCGAACGCCATTGTTCACGTCGATCGTTAAGAATTTGTGGCACGCGGCGAAAGCGGCCGACGGTGCGGCCGCCCGCCCCGCCCGCCGCCCGTGCCGTCGTGTGCGTGCCGTCAGAAGTTCACGCGAATCCCGGCCATCACCGCGAGCTGCCGGCTCGAATTGCTGTTCGCGAGCACCGGAATCTGCGCGTAGTTCACCGCATTGCCGTTCGCGTCGGTGCCGAGCCCCGTGCCGCTCGCGATCTGGCCGATCGCGACCGCATACAGCGCGGTTCGCTTCGACAGGCTGTAGTTCGTGCCGACGTTGACCTGGTGAAAGCGCGTCGTGCCGCGGCCGTCCGTGTGCGCGGCGTTGAAGATGTACGCGACGCCGCCCTGCAGCGCGGGCGTGAACATGTACGTGACGTTCAGCTCGCCGATGTCGAACGTGAACGCTTGCGTGCGCGGCTGCGCGCCGGTCGAGAAATAGCGGCTGTCGCCGAGGCGCGTGTGCGTGTAGGTCAGCGCGACCGTCGCCGCGCCGAGCGTCACCGAGCCGCCCGCGCCGAACGCGCGCATCGAGCCGGCGTCCTGCAGCAGGCAGTACATCGCGCCCGGGTTGCTGCACGCGAAGTCGCCGATATAGCCGCTCGCGCCGCCGAGCGCCGCGTCGAGCGGCTGGTGCAGGTCGAGATAGCCGACCGAGAACGCGACCGGCGCACGCGTGTAGGTCGCGGCGACCGCATAGCCGCGCTTCGCGGAAAAGTCGCCGGCCTGGCCGCCGAAGCTGAACGTGCCGCCGAACGTCAGGCCGTTGAAATCCGCGCTGGTGAACTTCACCGCGTTGTTGAAGTTGAACGCGGCGTTCAGGTTGTCGACATCGCCGAGGTGCGAGCCGTACGGCGTCGCCCAGTTGTTGCTCGATACATAGGCGCCGAGCATGTCCGTGTACGAGTCATATTGCCGGCCGAGGCCGAGCGTGCCGATCGCCTCCTGGCGCAGCCCGACCCACGCCTGCCGGCTGAACGCGGTGCCGCCCTGCAGCGCCTGCCCGTTCGCGGACAGGAACTGCTGCTCGAGCGAAAACACCGCGTCGAGCCCGCCGCCGAGCGGCTCGGCACCCTGAAATCCGAAGCGGGACGGCACGAGGTTGCCGCCGCCCATCTGCCATGCATGGCCGCCGCCCGTGCTGCCGTCGGCGCGCGTGAACTGCTGGTTCGTCGAATAGATGATGCCGGTGTCCACGGTGCCGTACAGCGTCACGCTGCCGGAGGTCTGCGCGTGCGCGTGCATGCAACCCAGCGTGGCCGCGGCCGCGGCCAGTCTTCGTCCGATCTTCATGTCCCGTCCCTCTGTTGTCATCGATTCGCAGTGCAAATCGATGGTGTTGTCGATATCGGTGACAGGACTCTATCCAGCGAAAATTCAGGACCCCTATCCCAAATCAGCAAATGGTGAAGCGAACGGAACGGGCGGCACGCGGCGACGCCCGGCGGCACCGTCGCGGTGCGAAGACGTCATTCGGGGCGCAAGGTTTGCGACGGCAGCTCGCCGAACAGGTCGCGATACTCGCGCGCGAAATAGCCGAGATGCGTGAAGCCCCAGCTTGCTGCGGCCTCGCCGACGCCGAGCTGATGCGCGGACGTCGTGCGCAGCAGGCGCCGCACCGCGTTCAGCCGGATCGTGCGCAGATAGCCGACGGGCGTGACGTCGGCGACGCGCTGGAAGCTCGTCTGCAGCGTGCGGCGGCTGCAGCGCAGCGCGCGGCACAGCTCGAGCACGGTGACGGGTTCCTCGGGCCGGTCGCGCAGGTGTTTCTCGCAACGGCTGACGATATCGCTGTAGGTGGCGTGCGTGATGTCGCGGCGCTCGACGCCGATGCCCTGCTCGAGCGCATCGAGGAACATGCCGAGCATCGTGTCGCGGAACATCTTGCGGGTGGCCGCGTATTCGAGGCAGCCGGGGTTGCGCTGCGCGTCGTCGATCAGCGACGACAGCCGCGCGCCGAGCGCGACGCCTTGCGCGTCCGACAGCCGCGTGACGTGCCGCAGCTTGCGCGCGCCGGCCGCACCGAATTCGGCCTCGCAGAGCTCGTCGACCATGTCCGACGCCGCGCTGATCCCGACCAGCCCCATCCCTTCCGGCGTATGGAATTCGAAATCCTCGCCGGCGCGCAGCGCGAGCAGCGCATAGCCGTCGACCGGCTGGCTCTGGAACGTGCCGGCGAGCGGCACCGACAGCGGCACCGCGAGCGACGTGCGCCCGGCCGGTGCGAGGCCGGTTTGCGCGACACGCCGGTTGGTCGTCTCGCGGAAGAAATGGAAGTCGTCGTACAGCACCTGCGTGACGGTGCCCCTGAAGCGGCCCGGCGTCATCTGGCGGTAGACCTGATGCCAACCCGCGATCGCGAGCCCGTGGTCATGCACGTCTTCGTGTGAGCGTGACTGGAACAGCATCGGCATCTCCGGTAAAACCCTGATTCCACGCTGCGGCCGCGCGGCGCGCAGCGCCACAGCTTACTCCCGCAAAATTCCGCGCAGTGCAGTTTCGAATGCAAGACAGGCCGCCGACAGCGCGGCGGCCTGCTCGCCGGTCACGCGCACGTAGCGGCGAAACGACGGCATCCGGTTCACGACCTCGCTGCCGCCGAACGGCACGACGGCGAGCGTCCAGCGGCCGTCGCGTGCGGCGATCGTACAGTCGGTCAGGTGCAGCGGGCGCAGCGCGCCGGCGAGCGACGGCTGCGCGGCGAGTGCGGCCACCGTCCGCGCGAAGCCGGGGTCGCTTCCCGGCTCGGGCGCGGCCGCGATGCCGGTGCGCCGCAGCCAGCCGGTCTGCAGCACGCGCGCAAGACCCTGCCCGGCCGGGCCGTCGGCGCTGATCGACACCTGCACGCTGACCGTATGCATCAGGAATTGCCGGTCGACGCGCTCTTCGACGCTCACGCGCACGCCGTTCGGCAGCCGGGCCAGGATTTCGGCCGCGCCGCCGTTCGCGTCGCGCACCGCACCGAGGTCGGCGAGCACGCGCGCGGCGATCGCGCCGGGCCGGTGGCCGGGCGGCGGTGCGTCGGGCGCCGCGCGCCAGCGGGCGAGCGCGGCCTTCACGATGCGACGTGCTCGTTGCGCAGCACTTCCTCGACCGGCACCGGCCTGAACGGATGCCGGCGCTGCACGACGAGCGTCCAGAACAGCGCGTACAGCGCGGTGAGCCCAAGCATCACGCCGAACGGCACGTAGATGTCGCGCGCGTTCATGCCGGGCGGCGTGATGTACCAGATCGCGAGCACGATGCCGACGCTCGACACGATCTGCGGCAGCGGAAACAGCGGCGAACGGTACGGGCGCGGCAGGTCCGGGCGGCGGATGCGCAGCATCACGACCGACGCGGTCACGAGCAGGTAGGCGGTGCCCCATGCGCAGGTCGCGGCGAGCACGAGATGCAGGATGCTGTCGAGATTGCCGTTGATCAGCCACGCATGGAAGATCGGCACGACCGCCGCCGCGACGATGCCGACCACCGGCGTCTTGAAGCGCGGATGCAGATACGCGAAGCAGCGCGGCAGCGCGCCGTCGATCGCCATCCCGTACAGGATGCGCGGCAGCCCGGCCATCAGCGTGTTGATCGTCGCGGCGCCCGCGCACAGGAACGCGATGCCGAACCAGATGCGGCCCAAGGGCCCGAGCACCTGCAGCGCGAACGCGGGAATCGCGCCCGGCGTGTCGAGCAGGTGCGTAAGGCCGTCCGGGCTCACCGGCACGTTCGCGACCTGGCGCCGGATCGCCGCGCCGTACAGGAACATGCAGATCGCGACGCCGACGAGGCCGAGCGCCATCGCGCGCGGAATCGTGCGGCCCGGCGCCTTCATTTCGGGCGCCAGCGGCGTGACGAACTCGCAGCCGACGAACATGAACATCGCCATCCCGACCAGCGACAGCACGGCCGGCACCGACGTGCCGACTTCCGAGCCGCCGAACCAGCCGTCGAGATGCACGGCCGGCGCGGCCGCGAGGCCGAGGATGCCGAAGATCATCAGCGACAGCCACATGCCGGCCGTCAGCACGATCTCGAGCTTGCTGAATACCTTGATGCCGATGATGTTGGTGATCGCGAACGTGACCACGAGGCCGACGCCGACGAGCCACGAGCTGTTGTGCTTCTCGAGCGCGGCGTTCAGCGATTCGAAGTTCACGAGCGCCATGATGCCGCTCAGGATCGTCTCCGCCGTGCCGGCGAACACGTGCACGAGGAAATACGCGGAAATCGTGCCGGTGATCGCCCAGAAGCGGCCGAGCCCGCATGACAGGTAATCGTAAACCGAGCCGGCCGTCGGCAGCATCGCGGCGGCTTCGGAGAACGTCGTGGCCTGCGCCTGCATCATCACGAACGCGATGATCATCGCGACCGCGAACGCCCAGCCGCCCATCCCGAAGCCCGAGGTCGCGGTGAGAATCACCGGGCTCGCCATGATGAGGCCGACGGCGCTCGCCAGCGCAGTCGGAAACCCGACCGCACCGGCCTTCAGCACCGTGCCGCCGCCCGCTTCAGCCGACGCACCGGCGGGCGTATCGCCCGCTGCGCCGGTCATTCCAGACCATCCCGACATCTTCGTCTCCTTCCCTTTTCGGGCCGGAACCGGCGCTGTGGCGCCCGCTCCGAGCCATGCTTCGCGGTCGGCCCGGGGCGGCGCCTAAGCGCCGGCACCCGGGCCCCTGTCGATCCAAACCTGATCCGATGTCGAAAAAATACGCAGGCAAAATAATCCGGTCATAGCGCAAATCGGCAAACCGGCGGTGGCGAACGGGTTATCCCGCCCTCCACCGCCGGTTCGGCGTCATGCGCTCATGCCGTCACGGCCTCATGCGAACGGCACGGCCTCGAAGCCTGCCGCGAGCGCGTCGACGATCCGGTCGAGCTGCTCGCGCTGGATCACGAGCGGCGGCGACAGGATGATCTTCGTGCCGACCGGCCGCACCAGCACGCCGTGCTCGCGCGCCACTTCCGCAACCGCGTTCGCATAGCCGGACAGCGGGTCGATCGGCTCGCGGGTCTGCTTGTTCGCGACGAGATCGAGCGCGAGCATCAGCCCCTTGCCGCGCACCTCGCCGACCGCCGCGAAGCGTTCCGGGAACGACTGCAGCGCTTCGAGCAGATACGCGCCCTGCTTCGCCGCGTTCGCCGGCAGGTCTTCCTTCACGACGATGTCGAGGCTCGCGATCGCGGCCGCGCAGGCGACCGGGTGCCCTGCGTACGTGTAGCCGTGCATGATCGCGCCGCCGAAGTCCGCGTTCGCGGCGAACGCATCCTCGATCCGCGCGTTCACGGCCGTCGCGCCGAGCGGCACGTAGCCGGACGAGATCCCCTTCGCGAGACACATGATGTCGGGGCGCACGCCCCAGCCGCGGCTACCGAACAGGCTGCCGCTGCGGCCAAAGCCGGTCACGACTTCGTCGGCGATCAGCAGCACGCCGTAGCGGTCGCACACCTCGCGCACGAGCGGCCAGTAGTTGGCCGGCGGCACGATCACGCCGCCCGCGCCCTGCACCGGCTCGGCGATGAACGCGGCGACCGTGTCGGGGCTCTGGAACTGGATCTCGCGCTCCAGCATTTCCGCGCAGATCCGCCCGAGTTCCTCCGGATCCTGCGTGAACGGGTTGCGGTACAGCCACGGCGTCTCGACGTGGAAACAGCCGGGCAGGTTCGGCTCGTAATTGCGGCGGAACACCGTGTTGCCGTTCACCGACGCGCCGCCGAAGTGCGTGCCGTGATAGCCCTGCTTCAACGAGATGAACTTGGTGCGGTCGGCCTGGCCGCGCACCTTCCAGTACTGGCGCGCGATCTTCAGCGCGGTCTCGATCGAGTCCGAGCCGCCCGAGCTGTACAGCACGCGGCGCATCCCTTCCGGCTCCAGCATGTCGATCAGCTTCTTCGACAGCTCTTCCGCGCGCGGATGCGAGATGCCGTCGAACAACTGGAAGTATTCGAGTTCGTCGAGCTGGCGCACGATCGCATCCTTCACTTCCTGGCGGTTGTGCCCGACGTTCACGTTCCACAGGCCCGCGACGCCGTCGACCAGCTGCTTGCCGGTTTCGTCGAACACGTAGCAGCCGTCGCCGCGCACGATGCGGATCGGCTTGCGCTGTTTCATTTCGTTCGGGTGCAGCATCGGGTGCCAGAACTTCGCTTCGTTGTAGCTCATTGCAATCTCCACTTTCGGATCGTTTGAACCTCGACTGTCGGTGGTCGAGGTTCGAGGTTTTCGGGGTGTTCGCGGGTTCGTGGTGTTCGGAGCAGGCGCCGCGCGTCAGTGCGCGATGCAGACGGATTTGGTTTCGGTGAAGCCTTCGATCGCGTACTGGCCGAACTCGCGGCCGATGCCCGATTGCTTGTAGCCGCCGAACGGCATCGACGGGTCGAGGGGAATGTGACAGTTCACCCACACGGTGCCGGCCTCGATCTGCGGCACGAGGTTCATCACGCGCTTCAGGTCGTTGCTCCAGATGCTCGCGGCGAGGCCGTACGGCGACGCGTTCGCGAGTCGCACGGCGTCGGCCGCATCGTCGAACGGCACCACGACGATCACCGGGCCGAACACTTCGTCGCGCACGATCGCGCTGTCCGGATGCGGATCGGCGATCACGGCCGGCTTCACGTAGTAGCCGGGCAGGTCGTCGGCCGGCGTGCCGCCCGCGAGGAACGTGAGGCCCGCGCGGCGCGCGCCTTCGATGTGCTGGACGACCTTGTCGCGATGGTGCGCGGAGACGAGCGGGTTGATCTGCGCGGTGGTATCGAGCCCCGCGCCGAGCTTCATCGACTGCGCGACGCCCGCGAGGCCGTCCGCGAGCTGCCCGAATTTGCTGCGATGGACGTAAATGCGCGATGCGGCCGCGCACACCTGTCCCTGGTTGAAGAACGCGCCGGCGGCGACGCCGTCGAGCGCCTGCGCGACGTCGACGTCGTCGAGCATCACGATCGGGTTCTTGCCGCCGAGCTCGAGCGAGAAGCGCGTCATGTTCTGCACGGCCGCCGCGCCGACCAGCTTGCCGGTCGCGGTCGAACCCGTGAACGAGATCTTCGCGATCGACGGGTGGCTCGACAGCGCGGCGCCGCACGTGCGGCCGCCGGTGACGACGTTGAACACGCCGGGCGGCACGCCGGCGTCGAGGGCGAGTTCGGCGAGGCGCAGCGCGGTGAGCGGCGTTTCCGGCGACGGCTTCAGCACGATCGTGCAGCCGGCCGCGAGCGCCGGTATCAGCTTCCACACCGCGATCATCAGCGGGAAATTCCACGGCACGATCGCCGCGACCACGCCGACCGGCTCCTTGCGCGTATAGGCCGTATAGCGCGAGCCGGGCGGGAACGGGATCGACACGTCGAGCGTCTGGCCGGTGATCTTGGTCGCCCAGCCGGCCATGTAGCGCACGTATTCGACACTCGCGCCGACCTCGATCGCGCGCGACACGTGGATCGACTTGCCCTGGTTCAGCGTTTCGAGCTGCGCGAGCGTTTCGGCGTCGGCCTCGATCAGGTCGGCGAGCTTCAGCAGGATGCGCTCGCGGTCGGCCGGGCGCAGCCCGCTCCACACGCGGGTGTCGAATGCGTGCTTTGCGCTCGCGACCGCACGGTCGACGTCGTGCGCGTCGGCATCGGCGACCGTCGCGAGCCGCTCGCCCGTCGCCGGGTCGTACACGTCGAGCCGCGCGGGCGAGTGCGCGCGCTGCATGGCGCCGTCGATGAAAAGGCCGAAGTCGCGTGCGACGAAGGTGCGCACGGTGTCGCTGACCGCGACGAAGTTCGTGGTGCTCATGGGCGTCTCGATGATTGTCATGACTGGGCCGCGTGCGCTTCGGCATGCGGGTGTCGAATCACTTTATCGACGGGGGATCGCGCCCGGTGAGCGCAAATTGGCAAGCGCGTGCGGGACCGGAACGAGGGTGACTCGGGAACGTGGAATGGCGGCGGGCGAGCGTCGCGTTATCGTCGGATCAATGGCGTGGTGCGATGCGATCGGTGCGACGTGGATGCGGACGCGGACGTGGGACCGGATGCGGGTGCGGGGGCGGAAAAGCTACAGGAACAACGCGCCGACCAGCTCGGTGCGGTTCGACACGCCGAGCTTCCGGTACATGCGCATCAGATGTGTCTTGATGGTCGGCTGGCCGAGCGCGAGATCGCGTGCGATTTCCTTGTTCGAGCGGCCGTCGCGTACGAGTCGCGCGATCTGCTCCTCGCGATAAGTCAACCGCTCCTCGCAGCCGATCCGATGAATCCCGCGCCGCGCGCGCAGCAGCGGCGCCAGCGCGGCTTCGGCGACCGGCTGCAGCCGTGCCAGCGCGTCGATCTCGCCCGGTGCGAACCGGCCCGCCGTGCGGTTGCCGTCCGCGTCGCGCGTCCCGAAGCGCAGCAGCGAAAACGCGCCGACCGTGCGGCCCGCGTCGTCGCGCAGCCAGATCTCGACGACGTCGGCCACATCGTGCCGCCGCAGGAAACGGGTCCAGTACGCGGACGCATCGCGTCTTTCGTCAGGCAACTGGGACGCGAGCGTCACGACCGCACGTTCGCCTGCCGCGCAGCGCGACGGGTGCAGCGGATCGAGCATCCGGTAGCGCGCGATGTAGGTGCGATGCATCGCCTCCGGCATCCCGAACAGCTCGAAATCGGCCGGCTCGCCGCTCAGGTCGAGCCGGTAGAACACGGTCGCGGACGGGCTCGCAAACGCGTCGAACGCATCAACGCACGCGCGCAGCGCGCGCTGCCAGTCGGCGGCTTCGTGGTCGGCGGAAGCGGATGAGGTCGGCATGATGGAAGCGGCCGGCGGCCGACGCGTCGAAGGTCGGGCCAGCCTACCGGCGCCGAAATGGGCCGGTGAGCACAAATCGGCAATTCGTCCGCAGGGGGGCGGATGACGAAGCTGCCGGCCATGTCGCGACAACGGAGTCGGCGTCGGGAAGGCATGCGCCGCACGCCGTGCGGACGATGATGGCTGTCGAGGGTGGCGCGAGACGTCGCACGCGCCGGCCGTGTCCCGACGACAGAATCCTCGTCCGAAAGGCATGCGCCGTGAGCCGTGCGGTCGAAAATGGACGTCGAGGGTGACGCGAGACGTCGCACGCGCCGGCCGCGTCCCGACGACAGAATCCGCGCGTCGCGAGGCATGCGCCGCGAGCCGTGCGATCGAATATGGACGCCGAGGGTAGCGCGGAACCTCGCGCGCCGATCGAGCACAATCGGAATGATCAGCGAAATGCGCGGAGCGGCCGCACCTGCGGCCGCGAAACGGCGGCGCGGCAGCGTGTGCGCCGCGCCCGGTCAGTCAGGGTCCGCGTCAGTGCGCGTTCGCGGCGAACGTGTCGCAGGCGCTTACTTCACCCGACTCCATCCCGCGCCGCAGCCAGTACACGCGCTGCTCGCTGGTGCCGTGCGTGAAGCTCTCCGGCACGACATAGCCCTGGCCTTGCTGCTGCAGCCGATCGTCGCCGATCGCAGCCGCCGCCTTCAGCCCCTGCTCGAAATCGCCAGGCTCCATCAGTCGCTGGTTCGCGCGCTGCGCGTTGTTCGCCCACACGCCGGCGAAGCAGTCGGCCTGCAGCTCCATCCGCACCGACAGCGCGTTCGAGCGCGCTTCGCTCGAACGGCGGCGCGCGGCATCGACCTTGTCGGAAATGCCGAGCAGGTTCTGCACGTGATGGCCGACTTCGTGCGCGATCACGTAGGCCTGCGCGAAATCGCCACCCGCGCCGAAGCGCTTGCGCAGTTCGTCGTAGAAGCCGAGATCGATGTACACGTTGCGATCGCCCGGACAGTAGAACGGCCCCATCGCGGTCTGGCCGGTGCCGCACGCGGTCGGCGTCGAGTTCGTGAACATCACGAGCTTCGGCGGCTGGTACTGCGCATGCAGCTGGGTGTTGAAGACGCCCGTCCACGTGCGCTCGATATTGCCGAGCACCTTGCGCGTAAATACCGCGCCGGGATCGTTCGCCGGCGCGCCCTGGTGCTGCGTGGGCGCGGGCTGCGCCTGCTGCTGGCGGCCCTGCAGCGCCGATGCGCCTTCGAGCACGACGCGCGGGTCGATCCCGAAGAAATACGATGCGGCCAGCGCGACCACGATCGTGCCGATGCCGATCGTCGCGCGTCCGCCGCCGAACCCGCCGCCACCGCGTCGATCCTCGACGTTCACGCTTTCCCTTTCGTCGTCCAGCCTCATTGCCGGCCCCTCCCTTCCTTGTCGTTGTGCTGACCGGACAGCCCCCGGCAGACGATTGATTCCCATTGCGACGTGCAGCGTCCGGCGCGCCATCGCACGGTGGCACCGCCCGGTCAGTGGTGCGGCACCATGCAGTACCGCGCCGCCTCATCGTTACACGACGCACGCGGCACCCGGACGACAGTCTGGCGCACGCGCCATTTTGCCGACCTTGGCGTCTTATCGCAAAATAAGGAGCATAGAGCGACCGGACCGGCGACATCGTCATTCTTTGCAAAATGACGGCGCGTGCGGCCCGGGAGGACGAGATGACCGGCGGAAAAACCGGGCTTGCCCGCCTGCCGCTCGGCCAGGCCTGTCGCGACTTACTTCGCGTGACCTCGGCGAACGTCGCTCACTGCGTCGAGCAAGCGGTACTTGCGGATCTTTTCATAGAGCGTGCTCTTCGCGATGCCGAGCTGACTCGCCGCCTTCGTCAGATTGCCGGCATGACGCGCAAGCGCGCGGCGGATCGATTCCGCTTCGGCCATCTTCAACGAGTCGCCCGCATCCGGCGCGAGCGCGTCGACGGCCCGCGTGGCGCATGCATCGATCGGCGCCCCCGCGCCGATCTCGGCAGGCAGCTTGTCGGCCTTTATCACCGGGCTGTCCGACAGCAGCAGCGCCCCCTCGATCGCGTTCCGCAGTTCGCGCACATTGCCGGGCCACGGATAGCGCAACAGGCGTGCATACGCATCGTCGTCGAACGACCTCGGGGAGAGGCCATACGACTCGCACAGATGCCCGAGCCAATGCGCAATCAGCGCCGGCAGGTCCTCGCCGCGCTCGCGCAAGTTCGGTATCGACACGGTCGTGACCGCGATCCGGTAGTACAGATCCATCCGGAACCGGCCGTTCGCGACGGCGTCCTTCAGATCCCGGTGCGTCGCCGCGACCAGCCGGAAATTCACCCTGCGCGGCGTATTCTCGCCCAGGCGATAGATTTCGCTCTCCTCCAGCACGCGCAGCAGGTGCGGCTGGATGTCGAGCGGCATTTCCCCGATCTCGTCGAGAAACAGCGTGCCGCCATCGGCCGCTTCGATCTTGCCCGCCGCACCGGACTTGCGTGCGCCGGTAAATGCGCCTTCCGCGTAGCCGAACAACTCGCTGGCCAGGAGGTCTCTCGACAACCCGCCGCAGTTGAGCGCAACGAACGGACCGTCGGCGCGATCGCTCGCCTGGTGGATACCCTGCGCGAACAGCTCCTTGCCGACGCCGGTTTCGCCGAGCAGCAGCACCGGCACCCTGGACGGCGCGAGCTGGCGCGCACGATTCACGGCCGCCCGCAATGCGGCGCTGTCGCCGACGATACGCTCGAACCCTCGCGGCTCGCCGCCGTGCCGTTCCCGTCCGCGCGCGATCGGGACGGCCCCGCGGGGATTCGTGATGCCCGGCGTCACGATCATGTAGCCGAGCACGTCCGCACCGTCACGCACGGTTTCGATGTGGCTGCGCGACAGCCATGCCGGCGCACTCGCCGACAGGCGGCCGTCGCCCGCGTAGTGCTCGAGTTCGGGCAGCGCGAACGCCGCGTCGCACCGGATATCGAATCCGAGCCGGCGCAACACCGGAACGACCTGCGCGTTGGCCTTGACGAGTCGGCCGCGTTCGTCGACGACGATCACCGCATCGGAGGAAGACGCACCGAAGCGTGACGCGCAGCGGTCGAGCAGGCTCAGGCGGCGCGCCATGCCCTCCTTCGCGAGCCGGCTTTCGATGCGGCCCGCAAGCGATACCGCGAGCGCAAGGCTGTATGGGTTGTAAGTCTGCGCGAGCCCCGAAATGTCGATCACGCCCAATACGTGACCGTCGCGCGGATCCTGGATGACGGTCGCCGAGCAGGTCCAGCGCTTGATGCCCGCGCAGAAGTGCTCCGCGCCATGGATCTGGACCGGCTGCCTGAGCGCGAGCGCGGTGCCGATCGCATTGGTGCCGCAATTCAGCTCGGTCCACTCGCAGCCCGGAACGAGGCCGACCTCGCGCGCAGGCTCGACGATCCGCATGTCGCCCTCCTGCTGGAGGATCATCCCGCTCGGATCGGCCAGCAGCATCACCGTGCCCGTCTGCGAAAGAAAATCCCGGGTGTGCTGCATCAGCGGCAGGCTCGCATCGACGAGGCGACGGTTCGACGTGCGCCACCGCACGAGCCCGTCTTCATCGAGCGGCGGCGGCGCACGGTCGACACCGGGATCGACGCGGCTGACGAGACAGCGCTGCCACGAATCGTCGACCACGCCGCGTACGTCGGGCGAACGCCACTCGCTGCCGGTCACCAGATGCTCCCATGCGGCCATGATGCTCGCGTCATGGCGTGGACTGGGAAACCAGTCCATCGGCGTGCCTCTCTGTTGCATGTCTGTCTCCTGGCGGTGTCGTGACGGCACGAACCGCACGGCCGTCGCAGCGGCCATTTTGTCGACTTTGTGGGGGCGCCCGACCGCAGCCGGCGGCGAGCGTAGCGACTATCGTACTCCGTCCCGGCGCCTCGACGCCCGTCCGGATATCAACCACTGCAAGCAATGCGCGCGCCAGCAAGCGGTCGCCCGCACATCGTCGCGCGGCTCGGCACGCCGTCGAGAACCACTGGCCGAAAAGAAACCGGCCGTTCGAAAATCGAACGGCCGGAAATCGAACGCTTCCCGCGAACGAAGCCGAAGCGAGGCGGCGAACGCCGAGCCCCGCGGACAGCGTCAAATGTCAGATCATTGCACGCGCTCCGGAACCGGCAGCTTCACCCATTCCGCGTAGAACGCATCGATGTCGGGTTCGAAGTCGTGAATGACCGGATACCACGGCGTGGGCGCCTCGACGTCGTGCATCGCGCCGCAGGTCGGGCAGTAGTATTCGCGATAGACCTGCCATTGCGTGTCGGGCGCCATCAAGCGTGGGTAGACCTCGTCCATCGCCTCTTCGGATTCGCGCACGAAGATGTTCGCGTGCAGTTTCCAGTTGTCGCGGTAATCGCAGAACACATGGCCGCAGTCGCATTGCGTGACCCAGTGCTTCGTCGCCCATTGCTGCACGATGTACAGGTGCGGGCCGAGCGGCAACACGATGCGGTCCTTCCAGCCGAGCTTCTGCTGCAGCGCATCGACATACATCCGGAAGCGCTCGCCGTCCTTCGGCATCGACAGCATGCGCAACGTGGTGTCCCAGTCGAGCTTGCCGTCGACCATGTTCCTGATCTGTTCCTTGGTGTAGGTAGACATCTCCAGTCCTCCATGTGGGTGATAGTGCGCAGGTCCGGTTCACTCCTCGACCAGCACCACCGTATTGACGTCGGGCATCTTCGACAGGTCCATGCGGAATTTCGAGCCGTAGGTCGGCACGTCGAGCTCGTCCTCGGTGAGCGTCCACGTGTCCGGCAACTCCCAGAACGCGCGGAACTGCTGCTCGAATTTCGTCGACAGGCCGAAGCTCGTCGCGAACATGTGCCGCACCTGTGTCGATGCATGCTTGAGCAGGATCCGCTCGCGCTCGCCCTTCATCCATTCGCGAGTCGGTTGCGAGCGCGCGAGACGCGCGTTGCGGATCTCGATGCGCCGCAGCGCGGTCGCTTGCGGATCGACCGTCCAGATGCCGTTGGCATCCCGCGTCGCCACCGCTCCATAGACCTTCTGCGCGTATTCGGGCAGCAGCACCGCGTTGTTGAGATCGCGTTCGATCGCGTCGATCTCGCGGTCGAGCGGATCGCCGAAGCCGGGGCCGCCGCGCAGATAGTTCAGGTAGAGATCGTAGTTGCTGTAGCAGTCCTCCGTGGTCATGCATTGCTGGTCGCGCTTGACGACCGCGCCGGCGTTCAGGTGGTTTTCGTAATCCGGCAGGTCCGGATTCGTATCGCCGCCGAGCGGCAGGCTCTCGCCGAGCGCGATGCGCTCCTCGATGCCCGTGCGATGCGCTTCGAAACGATAGCCGGTGGCGGGCGGGTAGCCGCCCATCAGGCCCCAGTCGCTGTTCATGTAGCCGTTGCCCATGAAGAACATCGTCCAGTCCTGCGCCTTCCAGACCATGCGCAGCGTCTCGAATCCGCAACCGCCGCGATACTTGCCGTAGCCGCCCGAATTCGACTTCACGTTGCGGCCGAGGTACAGCAGCGGCTCGGCCATCTCCCAGATCTCGATGTCGCCCATGTCGCCTTCGGGGTTCCAGATCGCGGCCGCGTGATTCAGACCGTCCTTGATCGCGCACGCGCCGGTGCCGCACGACGACGCCTCGAAGCTGTTCACCGCATGGATGTCGCCGTCCTGGTTGATCCCGCCGCCCTGCAGCCAGTTCGACGTGTTGGCGTTCCCCGCGTTGACCTCCTCGAGATAGCCGCGGCTGAAGTACGCCTGCGACAGGGCGCGCCACATCGCGCTCCAGCCCGACACCAGGAAGTGCCACGCGTAAGCGTGTCCGGTGCGGCGGTCGTCCGGGTTCATCCACGCGCCCTTGGGCAGGTGGAATTCGGTGCCGAAATACGCGCCGTCGTTGATGCGCTGCGTCGGCACCAGCGTCTGCGTCATCATCACCCAGATGCCGCTCGTGAACGCGACCTGGTGCGCGTTGTACGAGTGCCAGCCCCAGCGGCTCGCGCCTTCGAAATCGAGACGCCACGAGCCGTCCTTGCGGATCTCCATCTCGACCGGCGAATGCATGATCGAGTCGAGCTTCGCAAACGCCGACGACGTCTGCACGTCCGGATGGTCGTACGGCACGTCGACGAACGCGACCTTGCGATACTTGCCCGGCAGCGTCATCGCCTTGAGGCGCGTCTGCAACCCGCGCCGTCCTTCCTCGATCACCTCGAAGCCGAATTTCTCGTAGGCGTCGAGGCCCTCCTCGTCGATCACTTCCTCGATCAGATCACGGATCATGTGGCAGCCGGCGATGCGCGTTCGCTCGTCGAGAATCCAGTACTTCGGCGTGCGAACCGAGCGCTGGCTCTCGTGCAGCCAGTCGCGCAGCGGCGTGTCGTTCACCCCTGTCTTACGGCACGTAATCATGTAGCCGTCGCCGAAACGCTGCACCTGGCCCGTCGACATCGAGCCCGGCGTCACCGCGCCGGTATCGATCACGTGCGTGACGCCGCCAACCCACCCGACTAGCTTGCCGTGCGCGAAAATCGGCACGATCGTTGCGATGTCGCACGGGTGGACGTTGCCGATCGAGCAGTCGTTGTTGGTGAACATGTCGCCGGGCTGAATGCCCGGATTGGCTTCCCAGTTGTTTTCGATCATGTACTTGATCGCCGCGCCCATCGTGCCGACGTGGATGATGATTCCGGTCGACGTGAGCACGCAATCGCCCGCCGCGTTGTAGAGCGTGAAGCACAGCTCCCCTTCCTGCTCGACGATCGGGCTCGCGGCAATCTTCTTGGCCGTTTCGCGCGCATGCACGAGGCCGCCGCGCAGCTTCGAGAAGATCTTCTCGTAGCGGATCGGATCGCGCTCGCGCAGCTCGAGCCGTTCGAGCCCGTTGTAATGGCCGGTTTGCGCGGTGCGCTCGAGAATGCCGTCGCGAAACTGCTTGAGCGTCTGGCCGTTCTTTAGCAGATCGGCGAAGCCGACTTCCTGGCTGGACATCATGTTCATCGCATGTCTCCTTACTTGACTTCGCTGAGATGGAAGAGGCGGTGCTTGTCGAGCGTGGTGGCGAAGCCCTTCGGGACGACGAACGTCGTCGCGTCGGATTCGATGATCGCGGGCCCCGCGATCTCGTTGCCCGGCTTGAGCGACTCCATTCGCCAGATCACCGCGTCATGCCACTGCTTGTGCCGATACAGACGCCGCGTGCCGATACGCGCGTCCGCCGGCGGCGTGGGGCCGGCAATGGCGTCTTCCGGCAATACCGGCTTCTGCGTGACGACCATGCCGCGCATGATCGCGCCCGTGACCGAGAAGCCCAGCTCCGGCGAGCGCGCGGAGCTCGCGTACACGCGGCCGTAGGTCTCTTCGAAGGCCGTCACGATCTTGTCCCAGTCGTCCGCACCGGACGCGCCCGCGATCGGCGATTCGATTTCGAGGTCGTTGAGCTGGCCCATGTACTGCATCCGGAAGCCCGGCCGCAATATCACGTCCCGCTCGCCGAAACCGTTGATGCGAAACTCGTCGATCACCTTGGCGGTCAGTTCGGCCCAGGCCTTCTGGATCGTCTGCGCGGCCTGCGCCTTATCGGCGTCGGACGCGAGCTGCGGCAGCGCGAGATCGACGCTCTTGTCGTAGCGATACTCGAAATCCGCGCACGCGCAGCCGAATGCCGAGAAGCCCGCCGCCCACGCCGGCACGACGACATCCTTGAAGCCGAGGCCCTCGGTGTAGCCATAGGTATGAACCGGCCCCGCGCCGCCATACGAGAAGCACACGAATTCGGTCGGGTTGTACCCTTTCGCGCTGACGTTCGAGCGCAGGTATTCGCGCAGTTGCAGGTCGAGCAGCTCGATCACGCCGGCCGCCGCATCCTCCACGGAGAGTCCGAGCGGCTCGGCGATCTGCACGCGAATGTGCTCGCGGGCGCGATTCACGTCGAGCTTGATCTGGCCGCCGAGGAAGTTGTCCGGGTTCAGGTAGCCGAGCACGACGTGGCAATCGGATACGGACACCGTCGTCAGGCCGCTGTCGGGCCAGCACGTGCCGACGCGATAGCCGGCGCTGTCCGGCCCGAGCTTGATGGCCCCGCTGTACGGATCGAGCCGCACGAAGCTGCCGGCGCCCGCGCCGACCGAATCCATCGTGACGAGCGGCAGCGACAGCACCAGGCGCGCCATGTCCGGGTCGGACGCGATCGCGAATTTGCCCTTCGTGATGAGCGCCATGTCGAACGACGTGCCGCCGATGTCCGAGCATGCGATGTTGTCGTAGCCGAGCGCCTCGCCGAGGAGCTTCGAGCCGATCACGCCGCCGATCGGCCCCGACACGATGGTGCGCGCCAGTTCCTTCGCTTTCCAGCTGATCGTGCCGCCGTGCGTCGCCATCACGCGCAGGTCGAATTTCGCGCCGTGCTTGCGGAAGCGGTCGCTGACTTTCCTGAGCGTCTGCCGCGACGGCTCGGCCGCATACGCTTCGAGCACCGTCGTGTTCATCCGGTGGCTTTCCTTGCGCTGCGGGTAGTAGTCGACCGATGCGAACACCGGGAGATCGACGCCGCGCGCAGCCAGCTCGTCGCGCACGATGTCCCGCGCCTGGCGCTCGCTCGCGGCGTTCTTGTGCGACTGAAGAAAACAGATGACGATCGCTTTCGCACCGGCGGCGACGAGCTCCCGCGTAGCCTGCCGCACTTCGTTTTCCCGCAGCGGAATCACGATCTCGCCCTGGACGTCCGTACGCTCGGTGACACCTCGCGTTCGCGACAACGGCACGAGCGGCTCGTCGTAGCGGTGCGTATTCAGGTGGATGCGCTCTTCGAGCGCGTACCCGAGGTAGCTCTGGATCGCCCGCCCCATCAGGTGCACGTGCTCGAAGCCCTTGTTGACGAGCAACCCGACGTCGAGCCCCTTGCGCTGCACGACGCGGTTGAGCATCGCAGTGCCGGAATACACGCAGGTGACCAGTTCCGGATAGACGTCGTCGACGTCGCGTTGCCAATGCGCGAGCGCGTCCTGCGACGAGTTGAAGATCGCGAGTGACTCATCCTCCGGATTGCTTTGCGCCTTGCCGACGACAAACCGTCCGTCCTCGCGCACGAAGAAGGTGTCGGTCATCGTGCCGCCCGCGTCGATGCCCAAGACCTGGACTTGCGAAAGTCCTTCCATGGTGATGTCTCCAATGATTGAAGTCGTGATGAGCCGCGCTCCGGTTCGAACGGGGTCATCGTTCGATCCCGGGCGTCGGCTCATCTGCAAGGAGGCAACAACCGTGCCATTCGGTGGATCCGGCCGATCGGCGCGCCCCGGTCAAGCCAGGCGGGGCGCCCATCGGATGGAGCGGGTTGCTTCGGGCAGGCGACTCACCTTGGACGTCCGGATTCCGGACTGGTCAGGCGTCCGAATATCAGTCGGCTCCCCCGGCGGGCGGGTGCACGCTTGCCCCGGATCAGGAACGGAGGCAGCGCGGGCGCCTCGCCGTGCGGCGTGACGTCATCGCCGGCCGTCGCCCCTCATTCACGTTCATCCTTTCGGCTGATACCGGCATTCATCCGTGCCGCCTAAAGTGACCGGAAACGCCCCCCTTACGGAGAACGACATGACGCACCCGCAACCCCGTACGATCGCGCTCACCGGCGCCGGCACCGGCATCGGCGCCGCGTGCGCGCGCCGCTTCGCCGCCCGCGGCGACCGCGTCGTACTGATCGGGCGGCGCCGCGCACCGCTCGACGCGCTCGCCGCCGAGACGGGCGGCCTCGCGCTCGCCGGCGACGCCGCGAGCACGGCCGACTGGGCCCGCTTCCTGCCGGAGATCGCCGGGCGGTTCGGCCCCGTCGATGCGCTCGTCGCGTGCGCGGGCGGCCACGGTCTCGGTCGCGCGGACGCAACCGACGACGCGCAATGGCGCGACGCGCTGCATGCGAACCTCGACACCGCGTTCGTCAGCGCACGCGCGTGCCTGCCCGACCTGATCGCGCAGCGCGGCAGCCTCGTGCTGGTCGCGTCGATCGCCGCGCTCGCGGCCGGGCCCGGCGTATGCGGCTATACGGTCGGCAAGCATGCGCTGCTCGGGCTCGCGCGATCACTGGCACGCGACTACGGGCCGCACGGTGTGCGCGCGAACGCGGTGTGCCCGGGCTGGGTCCGCACGCCGATGGCCGATGCGGAAATGGAACCGCTGATGTCCGCATACGGCGACACGCTCGACGGCGCGTATGCCCGCGTGAGCGCCGACGTGCCGCTGCGGCGCGCGGCCGATCCGGACGAGATCGCGGCCGTATGCGCATTCCTGGCATCACCGGATGCGTCGTTCGTAACGGGCGCGACGCTCGTCGCCGACGGCGGCGCAACGGTCGTCGACGTGCCGACGCTCGCGTTCGACACGCTTTGATGCATGGGGATACGCCGCCCGCACGACGCATCTTCGTTGCACTGGGACGCATCGCCCGCGCGCGCATCGTGACGGGCGGCCGCGCTCGCCGCCGGTACGCGACCGCCTGTTCCCTCGCCCGGCGCATGCACCACGCCGCGCGCGCTTCCCACCCCGGAAATCCGCTAACATCGACCGATCCCGCCGCCCCCGCGCGGCCCTGCCTCCCCGATCGGCATTCGATGAACATCCGGTTTCTTGAAACCTTCGTCTGGCTCGCGAAGCTGGAGAACTTCCGGCTCACGGCCGAGAAACTGCACACGACGCAGGCGGCCGTGTCGAGCCGCATCGCGTCGCTGGAAGAAGCGTTCGACGTGCGGCTGTTCGACCGCAACACGCGCTCGGCGACGCTCACGCCCGCGGGGCGGCGCATGCTCGCGTACGCGGAGCGGATCGTGCGGCTCGACAGCGAGATGCGGCGCGACATCGACGCGGCGAGCGACGCGGGGCTGATCCGGATCGGCGTGATCGAGTCGATCGTCCACAGCTGGTTTCCGGCACTGATGGCGCAATTGCGCGAGCGCTATCCGCGCCTCGACGTCGAGATCACCAGCGACACGACACTGCACCTGATCCGCCTGCTGAGCACCGACGGCGTCGACCTGATCCTGCAGACCGACCCGGTGCCGGGCCCCGACTTCACGAACCTGCCGCTGTGCGAATTCCCGGTGCGCTGGGCGGCGAGCCCGCGTCTCGGGCTCGGCGGCGAACGGCTCGACGTCGCGCGGCTTGCCGCGTACCCGATCATCAGCTTCTCGCGCCACTCGGGCCCGCACGCGACGATCGAGCGTCTGTTCGCGGCCGTCGAGCGGCCGGCCAGCATCAACTGCATCACGTCGGTCGCCGCGATGATCCGGCTCGTCGCCGACGGCTTCGGCGTGGCCGCGCTGCCGCCTGCGATCATCGGGCGCGAACTGCAGGAAGGCGCGCTCGAACTGCTCGACGTCGAACCCGAATTCCCCGCGCTGCCGCTCGTCGCGTCGTATCGCACGCAGGGCCTGCCGGTTGCCGCGCGCATCGCGGAACTGGCGAGCGAGGTCGCGCGCGCGATGCCGGCGGCTTCCAGTCATGCGAAGCCCGCCGCATCGGCAAAGGCCGAGGCCGAAACCGAAACCGAAACCGAAACCGAGACCGAGGCCGGGGCCGGGGCCGGGGCCGGGGCCGACATCGTCGACGAGTCCCCCGCCTGCCCGGCGAAAAGAGCCCGACCCGCGTCGGCAAGACGCACCCCGAAATCCGCGTCGCCCGCCCCCCCGGCGAAACGCCGCCCGCGCCGCCCATAAGAAAACCTGTTCACCGCGAATTTGTTTTCTTGTTGGACGGGTGCGGCCCGTCTTCGGGACACTGCGGTTCCTGACACACCCCGTCACAAGGAACCCGCCATGTCCCGCCTTTCCCTTCCGCACGGCCAGCTCTGCGTCTGGACGGACATCGATCCCGCGCACGAAGCCGATTTCAACGCGTGGTACGACCGCGAGCACATGCAGGAGCGTGTCGCGATTCCCGGCTTCACGCATGCGCGGCGGTTTCGCGCGACCGACGGCGGCCCGCGCAAGTACCTCGCGCTGTACGTGACGGACACGCTCGACGTATTCCATAGCGACGCGTACCGGCGCGCGTTCACGCAGCAGACCGCGTGGTCGCTCGCGAACTTCGAACGGATGACGGGCACGCAGCGGCGGGTCGGCGACCTGACGATCGAGGCCGGCGACGGCGAAGGCGTGCATCTCGCGCTGTTCGTGCTGCCGCCGGAGCGCGTCGACGTGCCGCACCTGCGCGAGCGCTTCGACGCGGCGCTGCACGAACCGGGCATCCACGCGGCCCGGCTGTTCCGCACCGCGCCGGACCTGTCCGCGCCGATCGGCGCCGACGCGGCCGCGCGTCCGGCCGCCGACGCGCTCGTGCTGATCGAGGGCAGCGATGCCGCGGCCACGCGCCGCGTCGCCGCCGCGATCGCCGGTCACGACGACGTGCGCACCTTCGACCTGCTGTGGCGCGCCGCCGCGCCGCAGCCGGCCGCCGGTCGCGACGCCGAAGCCGAACCGGCCGCCTCCGCGCTGCCGGCCTGAACGCCGACGCCGCCACCGGCCGCGCCGTCCGTGATCCGCACGCGGCCCGCGCATCGGTCCCCGCGCGTCACCCCCGTCCTCCTTCACGACATGCCCGACACCATGAGCACTTTCGCCCAGCCCGCCGCCCACGCGCCCCGCCGCGTCCGCAACAGCCGACTCGCGACCGCGAGCATGATCGGCACGTCGCTCGAGTGGTACGACTTCACGATCTACAACACGCTCGCCGCGCTCGTCTTCAACCACCTGTTCTTTCCGTCGGTCGATCCGCTGGCCGGCACGATCCTCGCGTTCTCGACCTATGCGGTCGGCTACGTGTCGCGTCCGCTCGGCGGCTTCGTGTTCGGCAACCTCGGCGACCGCATCGGCCGCCGCGCCGTGCTGATGCTCACGCTCGTGCTGATGGGTGTCACGACCGCGCTGATGGGCGCGCTGCCGACCTATGCGCAGGCCGGCATCCTGAGCCCGATCCTGCTCGTCGCGCTGCGCTTCGTGCAGGGTGTCGCGCTCGGCGGCGAATGGGCCGGCGCGGTGCTGCTGTCGGTCGAGCACGGCGACCAGAAACGGCGCGGACTGTCCGCGTCATGGACACAGATCGGCCCGTCGTTCGGCACGCTGCTCGGCACCGGCTGCATCGCGCTCGTGACGCTCTCCACCACGTCCGACGCCTTCCTGTCGTGGGGCTGGCGCGTGCCGTTCGCGGCCAGCGCGCTGCTCGTCGTATTTGGTTTCTGGCTGCGGCGCGGCGTCGACGAAACGCCGCAGTTCGAGCAGCTCGCCGAATCGCACGCGACCGCCGACGTGCCTGTCGCCGAAGTGCTGAAGTGTCACTGGCGGCGCCTGCTGATCGCCGGCGGCTCGCGGATCGGCTCCGACGTGCTGTACGCGCTGATCGTCGTGTTCACGCTGACCTACGTGACGACCGTGCTGCACCTGTCGCGGCCGGTCGCGCTGACGGCCGTGATGATCGGCACGGCCTGCAACGCGCTCGCCGTGCCGTTCTTCGGCGCGCTGTCGGACCGCTTCGGACGCCGTCCGGTATACCTCGCCGGCGCGATCGCCGGGATCGTGTGGGCGTTCGTGTTCTTCGCGATGCTCGATTCGGCGCGGCCGGGCGCGATCGTCGCGGCGGTTGCGATCGGCCTCGTGATCCATGCTGTGATGTACGGCCCGCAAGGCGCGTTCGTCACCGAACAGTTCCCGACCCGCGTGCGTTATGCGGGCTCGTCGCTGGCCTACACGCTCGCCGGCATCGCCGGCGGCGGCTTCGCACCGCTCGTGATCGCCACGCTGTTCCGCCAGACGGGCACGACGACGGCCGTATCGCTGTACGTCACCGCGGCGCTCGTCGTCACGTCGATCGCGCTGCTGGCCGCGCGCGAGACCGCGCACCGGCCGCTCGCGGATTGAACATCCCCGCCGGTCGTTTCACTCATTCGCACTTCGAACGGATACCCGCATGCAAGCCCTGTCGTTCAACGTGATGTCCCTGCAAGGCGCGCCCGCCCAGGTCGACGTCGAGATCGAACGTGTCGTGATCGCCGGCTGGGCCGGGCGCGATCCGGACGCGATCCGCGCACACATCGACGAACTCGCGGCGCTCGGCGTCGCGCCGCCGTCGGCCACGCCGTGTTTCTATCGCGTGTCGTCCGCGCTGCTCACGCAGGCGCCGTCGATCGGCGTGCTCGGCGCACGCTCGGGCGGCGAGATCGAGTGCGTGCTGATCGACAGCCCGGTCGGCACGCTGGTGACGGTCGGCTCCGATCATACGGATCGGGAAGTCGAGGCCTACGGCGTCGCGGTGTCGAAACAGGTGTGCGCGAAACCGCTCGGCCGCGACGCGTGGCGTCATGCGGACGTTGCCGATCATTGGGACGCGATCGAGATGCGTTCGTGGTGGATCAAAGCCGGCGGCGAGCGCGTCGCATATCAGCACGGCGCGGTCAGCGGGCTGCTTGCGCCCGCCGCGCTGTGGCACCGCTTCGACGACCGGCGCACGATGCCCGCGCGCTGCGCGATGTTCGGCGGCACGGTCGCCGTACACGGCGCGATCGCGGCGATGGGCGACGGTGACGCGTTCGAAATGGAACTCCACGATCCGGTGCTCGGGCGCAGCCTGCGGCACCGGTATGAGCTCGAGGTATTGCCGGTTGTCGCGTAAAGGACGGTGGCGGATGCTCAGGCAATAAAGAGCCTGACCGGCACGCGGCCCCGTCACCCGCCTTCAGCGCTCGCCGTCATCGCAAGCAGCCCAGCCCGGCCAGCGTCGCCTCCACCGCCGTATCGAGCGGCGTCACCGGCTCGCGGCCCAGCACCGCCGTCACCCGCGCGTTGTCCATCCGGAGCGGCTCGCGCCACAGATAGCGCATCTCGAGCATCTCGCGCATCGTCGTGACGAACGGCGCCGCGCCCCACACGAGCCACCACGGGAAACGCCGCACCGTCGGCCGCATCCCGTGCCGCTGTGCGACGCGGCGCACGGCCTGCGCCATCTGCGTGCCGTCCGCGTCCCAGTGACCGCCGAAGTGGAAGCGCGCGAACGGCGCCAGCGTGTCGCGCCGCTCGAGCAGCTCGACCATCGTGCGCGCGACGTCCGGCAGGTACGCCCATTGATGGCCGACGCCCGGCCGGCCCGGCACGCTGATGGCCGCGACGGGCCGCCCGGCCTTGACGAGCGCCTGCCCGAACCAGTTGTTGCCCGCGTGCGCCCCGAAGAAATCGCCGGCCCGCACGATGATCGTCCGGACGCCCTGCGCGGTCGTCGCCTGCAACCGCCGCTCCATCTCGACGCGGATCGCGCCCTTGCGCGTCACCGGATGCTGCGGCGCCTCTTCGCGCAACACCGGAAATGCGTCGGGGCCATAGTTGTAGACCGTCCCCGGCAGCACGACGGTGGCCTGCGCCAGCGTCGCCGCCGCGATCGTGTTGTCGAGCATCGGCAGCACCTGCGTCGACCAGTTCCGGTAGCCGGGCGGATTCACCGCATGCACGATCACGCTGCAGCCGCGCGCCGCGCGAACCACCGCCTCGCGGTCGAGCGCGTCGCCGCGCAGCCATGCAATCCCGTCGCGCTCCACGGTCTCGGCGTCGAGCCCGCGCTTGAGCGCGCGCACCTGCCAGCCGGCATCGCGCAACTGACGCGCGACCTCGCCGCCGATACCTCCGCTCGCGCCGAGCACGAGTGCCTGTCGTTGCGTCCCGCCTGCGTTCGCCGTCATTGCCGTTCTCCGTGAATGAACCGTTGTCAGCACCCATTCTGGCGCGAGGCAGCCTAACAAGGAATTGCCGAACCCGATGCATCGGCTATACATTTATGCATGGCCATCGATCTGAACTGGGAACGCTACCGCACCTTCCTCGCCGTGCTGACGGAAGGCTCGCTGTCGGCCGCGGCGCGCGCGCTCGGCATCACGCAGCCGACGGCCGGCCGCCACGTCGCGGCGCTCGAAGCCGCGTTCGGCCAGACGCTGTTCACGCGCTCGCCGTCGGGGCTGCTGCCGACCGAGGCGGCCCTGGCGCTGCGCGGCCATGCCGAGGCGCTGCGCAGCGCGGCGGCCGCGTTCGAGCGCGCGGCCGCGAGCCACGGCGCGGGCGTGCGCGGCACCGTGCGGATCTCGGCCAGCGACGTGATCGCGGTCGAGGTGCTGCCGCCGATGCTCGCGCAGTTGCGGCGCGACCATCCGGGGCTCGTGATCGAACTGGTGCCGACCGACCGCATCCAGGACGTCCTGAATCGCGAAGCCGACATCGCGGTGCGGATGGCGCCGCCCGCGCAGGAGGCGCTCGTCGCGCGGCGCATCGGCGAGCTGGAAGTCGGGCTGCATGCGCGCGACGACTATCTGGCGCGCAACGGTACGCCGTCATCGACGGACGAACTCGCCCATCACGCGCTGATCGGCTTCGATACGGTCACGCCGTTCATCCGCGCGGCGGGGCGCGGGATGCCGCTGTGGAATCGCGACGCGTTCGCGCTGCGCACTGACAGCAATCTCGCGCAGCTCGCGATGATTCGCGCGGGCTACGGGATCGGCTTCTGCCAGAACCGGCTCGCGCAGCGCGATGCACGGCTCGTGCGCGTGCTGCCGGACGGGCCCGCGACGAAACTGGAAACCTGGATGGTCATGCACGAGGATCTGCGGACGAGCCCGCGTTGCCGGGCCGTATTCGATGCGCTGGCGAACGGGCTGCGTGGGTATGCGGAAGGGACGGCCGACTAGGCCGTTCCCCGCCCGCCGCGCACGCAAATCGCCGCGGCGCGCGCTATTCGTGGATCTTGCCGGCGAACAGGATGTCGGCCATGCGCCGCCACGGGTTGTCGGGCAGGTCGTAGCAGCGCAGCCCCTCGTCGGACGCCTCGGCCCAGTCGACCATCGCCTCCAGGTACTCGCCGATCGAGCGGTTTTCCCAGCCGAGCGCGGCGGCCGCATACGGCGCCGGCGGCAAGTCGGCCTCGAGCTGGCGCTCCTTGTGCCAGTCATGGCCGAGCACGCGCAGGAAACGGATCAGCGAGCGCTCGTCGATCACCCGCTCGAGCGCGTGCGCCAACCGCGCGGCCATCTCGCTTTTCAGTTCGTCGTTCATGCGTATCGCCCCCTGCTACGCAACGTTCAGAACGCTTCCAGCTCGCACCAACCGGGATACGTTTCCTCGACGATGAAGAAATCGTCGAAGTAGACCAGCCCGAGCCGTTCGAGCGACCTCATGCACGCATCGGCGGCGTCGCCGCCGAAGAACGGGCCGAGCGACACCAGCCGGTCCGACTCGTCGAAACAGTCGGCGAAATTGAATTCGCGCATGAGCGCGGACAGGTCGATCTCTTTCTCGACCAGCGCCGCGCGTCGAACGACGATCCCGAAATCTCTCGATATTTTCATCGGTACCGACTCCCGTCGAATACGTGCCGCTGCGCCGACGCGCATGCGTGCTTCACGCTTCACATCAGCAACTGCCGCGACAGCACCTCGCGCGCCTGCGTGACCGTCTCGCGCTCGCCCGGCATCGGCGGCGTCAGCGAGAACACCGCGTCGGGCAGCGTCGGCAGCCGGTATTTCGCGCCGAGCCGCACGAGGCCCTCGCCGATCGCCGACGCGCACAGGCAGCCGACGCCAAGCCCCGCCGCCAGCATCGACTGCAGCCCCGCGACGCCCGACGCGCTGTGCACGAGCACGTACGGCGCGTGCTGCTCGTCGAGCGAGCGCACCGCGATCTGATGCATCATGCAGTCGTCCGGCAGCAGCACGAGCGGCAACGGCTCGGGCAACTGCTCGGCGAGCGCGGGCGACGTGACCCACGACAGCGGCTCGCGCCGCAGCACCCAGCGCGTATCGGCCGACGCGGGCCGGAACGGGCCGCTCGACAGGTTCATCACGACGCCGAGATCGATCTGCCCGCGCGCGTGGGCAGCTTCGATCTCCGCGCTCTTCATCGCGCTCACGTGCAGGCTCAGTTGCGGGTAGCACTCCCGCAACCGCGCGAGCAGGCCCGCGACTTCATGCGTCCGGTAGTAGTCGGTGATCGCGACGCGCAATTCGCCCTTGATCGCCTGTCCGCGCACTTCGTCGAACGCGGCCTCGTTCAGCGCGACGATGCGCCGCGCATGCTGCAGCAGGCGCGCGCCGGCCGGCGTCGGCTCGACGCCGCGCTTGCTGCGCACGAACAGCGGCACGCCGGCGCGCGACTCGAGCTTGCGCACCTGCTCGCTGACCGTCGACTGTGACAGATGCAGCAGCGGCGCAGCCGCCGTAAGGCTGCCCGCATCCGCCACCGCCGCGAACGTGCGTAACTGATCCAGGTCGAAACCGCGCATCGCCCTCTCCATCCATCGAATAACCCGATGGATGCTACCACCAATTCCCGCTTTTCCGATTCATCGGCGGTCCGCAGAATATCGGTTCAACGGCCCGCCGAACCCGTTTCCACGGGAATTCGGCATGCGTTGCGGCCGCCATTCTTCCGGATTTCCGTTCATGACCGACAACACCCTCGCCCCTTGCGCGCCGGCCGGCGCGGCCGCCGCGGCACCGCCGCGCAGCCATCACGGCTGGGCGCTCGTGGTCCTGCTGGTCGGCGCCATTCTGCCGCCGCTCGACTACTTCATCGTGAATCTCGCGCTGCCCGCCATCCGCGACGGCATCGGCGCGCGGCCGGCCGAGCTGCAGCTCGTCGTGTCGGCCTACGCGTGCGCGAACGCGGTCGTGCAGATCACCGGCGGGCGTCTCGGCGACCTGTACGGCCGCAAGCGGATGTTCATGATCGGGATGGCCGGGTTCGTCGTCGCGTCGGCGCTGTGCGGGCTCGCCGGCAGCGGCGCGGTGCTGGTCGGCGGCCGCGTGCTGCAGGGCCTGTTCGCCGCGATCCTCGCGCCGCAGGTGCTCGCGACGATCCGCAGCGTGTTCAGCCCGCAGGAGCAGGTGCGCGTGATGGGCTTCTACGGTTTCGTGTTCGGCCTCGCGGCCGTGATCGGCCAGCTCGGCGGCGGCGCGCTGATCGACCTGCATCCGTTCGGGCTCGGCTGGCGCGCGATCTTCCTGGTCAACGTGCCGATCGGCATCCTCGCGCTGCTCGGCAGCTGGCGCTTCATCCCGGAAAGCCGGCCGCCGCGCGGCCAGCGCATCGACGTGCCCGGCACGGTGCTGCTGTCGCTGTTCCTGCTGATGCTTGTCTATCCGCTCACGCACGGACGCGAGGCGGGCTGGCCGCTGTGGATGATCGCGTGCGTCGTCGGTGCGCTGCCGATGCTCGGCGCGCTGCTGGCGGTCGAAGCGCGCCGGCTCGCCAGCGGCCGTGATCCGCTGCTCGACGTGCGCCTGCTGCGCAATCCGGTCGTCGCGCTCGGGCTCACGCTCGCGTTCCTGTTCTACATGCTGAGCGCGTTCTTCCTGAGCTACGGCATCTATCTGCAGGGCTGCCTGAACTGGTCGCCGCTCGCGTCGGGGCTGGCGATCCTGCCGCTCGGCATCGGCTTCCTCGCGAGCCCGCTGCTGATGCCGCGTCTCGTCGAGCGGTTCGGCGGCTATCGCGTGCTCACGCTCGGCTTCGCGATGCTCGCGGCCGGGGTCGCGACCGCCGCCGCGCTGGCCGGCGATCATGCGCCCGGCCCGGGCTTTTACGCGGGTATCGCGGCGATCGGCATCGGGCAAGGCCTCGTGCTGCCGTCGGTCGTGCGGATCGTGCTCGCGGAAGTCGACGCGGCGCGCGCCGGGGTCGCGTCCGGCATGGTCACCGCGATGCTGCAGATCGGCGCGGCCGTCGGCGCCGCGACGCTGGGCGGGCTGTTCTTCGCGCGGCTCGGCACGCAGCCGCGTGCGCTCGACTACGTACAAGGGTTCAGGACGGCAATGTGGGCGCTGACGGCCGTGCTGCTGGCGTGCGTCGCGTTGTCGGCCGCATTGGGACCGATGCATCGGCGGGGGCGGGCCATCGCGTGACGACGCCGGCCAGGGAAGCCCTCGCCGGCAGCGAATCGCGGCATGCGCGACTGCTTGTCGGCGACGGGCTCGCTAATGATGCTTGTGTTGCGCGTGCCGTGCTTCCCATTCGGCCAGTTCGACGCGATAGCGCGCCAGCGCTTCGTCGTACAGGTCGAACACGCACGGCGAGCAGCCGCTGTTGCAGCAGTCTTCCAGTTCGGGTTGTTCGGGCGGGGTCGGACGCGGATCGTCGGCGAGCGTATCCGCGGAGGCAGGCTTGGTCACGGCTTCAGTCATATGGTGTGGAACGCCCAGTATACGGTGATGGTCGGCGGCATGCAGGCACGCACCGGGCGCAGCCGCGCATCCACCCCACGGACATGAGCCGCGCCATGGCCGAAGCCGTGAATCCGCCGGAACGACGGGCGCCATTCGGCGCCCTCTCGATGGCCGCGGTCCAGGGCGACGGCCGGATCTGATCGAAATCGCGGCGATCGTGGAAATCGCGCGTGCGCGATTTCGCATGCCCCGACGTCGCACTCGAGTGCGATAACCCGCTCCCGACTACGCCACGCGACCGCTCACCGGAATCGATGCGCCGGTGATCGCCTGCGCGTCGGGCGACAGCAGGAACCCGATCGTCGCCGCAAGCTGCTCGGGCCGGACCCAGCGCGTGAAATCCGCATCCGGCATGTCCGCACGGTTTGGCGGCGTGTCGATGATGCTCGGCAGCAGCGCGTTCACGGTCACGCCGCGATCGAGCAGTTCCGCCGCCAGCGCCTCGGTGAGCCGCGCGACGCCCGCCTTCGCGGCTGCATAGGCACCCATCCCGGTGCCCGCCTTGAACGCCGCGCCCGCGCCGATGTTGACGATGCGGCCGGCCGGGCTCGTCACCAGATACGGCAGCGCGGCCTTCGACGCGTTCAATGCCGTCTTCACGTTCAGTTCGTACATGCGGTCCCACGTGGCCGCGTCGCCGTCGGCGATCGTCTGCCAGACGAACGCGCCCGCGATGTTCAGCAGCGCGTCGACCCGGCCGAATTCGCGATTCACCGCTTCAAGGGCGCGCGCAGCCGCCTGCGGATCGACGAGGTCGATGCCGCCGATGCGCAGCGCATCGGCCGGCACGCCGGGCAGCGCCTGCGCGTCCGGCGCCGCGCCGCGGCCGATCAGCGCGACGCGCGCGCCGCGCTGGCCGAGCCAGGCGGCCGTGGCGACGCCGAGATGGCCGAATCCGCCGGTGATCGCGACTGCCTTGCCTTTCAGGTCGTGTTCCATCGATGTGCTCTCCTGGGTCGAGGGGGTTGGATGATACGTGGTTCGAGGCGATGCCGGTACCGATACGGACGCGCGTGGCCAGCGTTTCGACAGCGTAGCGCCGTTCATGCTTGCGCGCGCACGGCGATCAATGCGTCCCCGCCAACGCAGCCGCTCGGTTGATTCGCAGCCGTGAAGGCGCGCACCGCGCATGACGGTGGGCGGTAAGCGGCAGGCAGCGGCCAGCGGCCAGCGGCCAGCGGACGGTGGACGGTGGACGGTGGACAGCGGACAGCCGACGGCCGGGCATAATGCGCGAACACGGTGCGCCGCGCGGTGCCCCGTGATCGCGCCGGGTCCTTGAACGGCCCGCGCCGTTTCCGTAACGAAACCCGAACCTCAACCCGTCTATCCCATGCAAGTACTCGTCGTTGGCACCGGCAAGCTGGCAACCGAACTGCTCGGCTCGCACCGGCTCGATCCCGCAACCTGTCGCGTGACGCCCTGGTCGGACCCCGCACGCACCGATACGCGTTCGATCGTCGTGCACGCCGGATCCGGCCGCGAGCTGCCTGCCGCGATCGAATTCTGCCGCGCAACGGGCTCGCCGCTCGTCGAGCTGTCCACCGGCTCCGAGCTCGAAACCGGATCGCACGACTTCCCCGTCGTGCTTTGTCCGAATACGAACATCCTGATGCTCAAGTTCATGAGCATGCTGGAAACCAGCGGCCATCTGTTTCGCGACTGCCGCATCAGCGTGACGGAGTCGCACCAGGCCAGCAAGACGTCCGTGCCGGGCACCGCGGTCGGCATCGGTCAGGCGCTCGGCGTGCCGGCGCAGGACATCCGCTCCGTGCGCGACCCCGACGAACAGCGCGACGCCCTGCAGATTCCCGACGATCAGCTCGGCCGCCATGCGTTCCACCGGATCCGCATCGAGGATGGCGCATGCAGCCTGCAGTTCGAGTCGCGCGTGTACGGCGCGTCGCCTTACGCGGACGGCGTGTCGCGGATCGTCGAGACCGTGCGGCAGCACGAACTCGAACCTCGCCGATACTCGATCGTGGAGTTCATCCGCAACGGCTGGCTGTAGCCGCGACGGTGCGCGGCTCGGCCGACGACACCGCGGCCGGCACATTCGACGGCCGCGATCGCACGATCGCGCACGCGCCGCTTACCCGTCGCCCAGCACGGCCCCGCTCTCCGGCAGCGTCGCGCCGCCGTCGACGACGATCGTCTGCCCGGTGATGTACGCCGCATCGGCCGACGCGAGAAACAGCATCGCGCTCGCGATGTCCTCCGGCTCGCCCATCCGCGCGAGCGGAATGTCGCGCGCGATCTGCGCGGCGACCGACGCATCGCCGAGATTGCCGGCGGCCGGCGTGCGGATCATCCCCGGCTCGACGCCGTTGACCGTCACGTTGCGACGCGCGAGTTCGAGCGCCGCCGCGCGGATGAAGCCGTTCACGCCGGCCTTCGACGCCGCGTAGTGCGCGAGCCCCGGATAGACGACGCGCGGCCCGGTCACCGACGACGTGACGAGCAGCCGCCCCGCTCCCGCACGCTCGAACGCCGGCAGCGCGGCCTGCGCGAGCCAGAACAGCGCCGACAGGTTGACCGACAGCGTGCGCTCGAGCATCGGCTCGTCGATCTGCGCAAACGGGGTCAGCGGGAAGTACGCAGCGTTGTGAACGACGACGTCGAGCCGGCCGCCGTCGCGCTCGACCGTCGCGACGAGCGCGCCGAGTTCGTCGCGGCTCGCGGCGTCGACGCGATACGCGCGCGCATCGCCGCCCGCACCGGCGAGCGCGTCCGCCTGCGCGGCGGCGGCATCGCCGTCGAGATCGGCGAGCGCGACGAACGCATCGGATTCCGCGAAACGGCGCGCGATTGCCGCGCCGATCCCCTGCGCGGCGCCCGTGACCAGCACGACGCGTCCGCTGAAATCCGCACGCAGGCGGGCGCTGCCCGGCACGGCGTTCATCGCTGCGCCTCGCCGCCGAGCGGATGCACGGTTTCGTTCAGCACCTGCGCATACGCGCCGACCGGGAAGTTCGACAACGTGCCGAAGTCGCCGCCCTGATAGCCGAAGATCTTGCCGTCCGTCTTGCGTTGCGCGAGGTCGATCAGCACGACGCCGAGCGTCGGCACCACCTTTTCGCGCCACACGAACAGATACAGTTCATCGGCAATCCTGAAGTAATGGCAGCGATCCACGTCCGCCAGCCCGCCTTCGACGCCCTGCAGGCACTGCCATGCGTAGAAGTTCTCGTTCAGGTAGATGTGCTCGTAGCATTCGGTCGGGCTGTAGCGATACATCGTCCGCTTGCCGATCAGTTCGCGCGTGGGCCCATGCAGCGGGCCCGGCTGCGCATGGCCACCGAGCGTGCCGTGCCGGAATGCCGCGTCGACGCCAGTCAGCGGCAACCCGCGCGCGACGCGCGTGAACGCGTCGACATGTGTGTCGGCCTCGGTCGGCAGCGTGCCGATCACCGACGTCCACACGCCGCTGCCGACGTCGATCACGAGGCTGACGGACGTCGCGCGCGCCACCGGATCGATGTAGTCGACGAAGTACAGGTCGTCGCGCAGCCGCGTGACGCGGCACGGCGCACGGCCGCCCGTGTCGGTCGCCGCATCGCGCCATTGCAGCGCACCCGCCTCGAACGTATAGACGCGCCATGCGCCCGTTACGTCGCCAAGGGCCAGCGACCGCCCGACGAGCGCGTTCACGGGCGTGAGGATGTTCGCGTCCGGCGCAAAGCCGTCCGCGAGCGCGCCAACCTGAATGAATACCGGATCCTGTCGTTCCACCTGCCGTCTCCCGCGCAGCTTCAGGCCCGGCGGGCCGTGTACGCTGCTCATGTGCACATGGTGCGGGCTGCGCGCGCCGCACGGTATCGGCCAAAAGGATGAAGGGCGCGCGGCGCCGGAACGCGCTACAGTGCACGTGATCCGGCCGCGGCCGGCGCGAGGAGCCCCCATGCACCGTGTCACCCACTACCGACGGACCGATGAAGGCATCGAGGCGATCAGCCTCGAGTCCGACCGCACGTTTCCGCGGCACGCGCACGACGAATTCGGGGTCGGCGTGATCGTCAGCGGCGCGCACCGGTCCTGGAGCGGCCGCGGGCAGGTCGATGCGCTGGCCGGCGACGCGATCATGGTCAATCCGGGCGAGATGCACGACGGCATGCCGATCGGAACGGGCACGGCCCGGCGCTGGCGGATGCTGTACCTCGCGCCGGCGCTGGTCGCGGGCGTCGCGGCGGAAGAAGGCCTCGGCGGCGTCGAGCTCGCGCATCCGGCGGTGCGCGACGCGCGGCTCGCGGCCGCGTTCGGCCGGTTGCATGCTCGAATCGTCGCAGGAGATACCATGCCGCTCGCCCGCGACGAGGCGCTCGTGACACTGGTCGCCGGGCTGCTTGCGCGGCATTCGAACCGGGCGCTGCCGACCGCCGGCGTCGCGCCGGCGATCCGCGTGGCCCGCGAGCGGCTCGATGCGGCGCCCGCCGCATCCGTCTCGCTGGCCGAACTCGCCGGCCTGAGCGGCGTGAGCCGCTTCCAGTTGCTGCGCGGGTTCGCACGCGAACTCGGCATCACGCCGCACGCGTACCTGGTGCAGTCGCGCACGCGGCTGGCGCGGGCACTGCTCGCGAGCGGCCGGCCGATCGCGGATGCCGCGGCCGAAGCCGGTTTTGCCGACCAGAGCCACCTGACGCGCGCGTTCGCACGCCAGTTCGGGATCACGCCGGGACGATTCACGCAGGCCGGCTGACGGACGTCTCGGTCCCGGCACGGCCGCCGCCGTGGCGCGATGTCATCGATCGCCGCCGTTCGGCACCAGCGCTGGCGCTCGATGGCAGCGCCACCGGTCATCCGGAGACACCGAGCGCAATACCCTTCCACTCACCCGCTCCGCTCGCCGGCGCCGCTGCAATTTCGTTCAAGACGCCCGCGCCGCCGCACGCGACCATGCGGCACATGAAAACACGACTGATCGGCTATCTCTATCTCGCCACCGCCATGGCGGGCGTCGGCAGCACCGTCATCGCGAGCCGCCTCGCGGCCGGAGGCCTGCCGCCGTTCGCCGCCACCGCGCTGCGCTTCCTTATCGCAACCCCGCTGCTGTTCGCACTGATGCGGGCGCAGCGGCTGCGATGGCCGCGGCTCTCCGCACGCGACGCCGTGCTGCTGGTCGTGCAGGCTGCGGCGGGCGGGGTCGGCTACACAGTGCTGCTGATCAGCGGCACGAAGCTGTCGTCGCCGGTCGATGCAGGCGTGATGCTCGGCACGCTGCCGGCGATGTCGACGCTGATCGCGGCGGTCGTGCTGCGCGAGCGGCAGACGCGGCGCGACTGGAGCGCGGCCGCGCTCGCCACCGCCGGCGTGCTGTTGGTCACGTTCGCGCCCGGCCAGGCCATGCCGTCGCTCCGGACGCTCGCCGGCGACGCGCTGGTGCTGGCCGCCGTCGCATGCGAGGCCGTGTTCATCCTGCTCAACCGGCGGCTGTCGGTACCGTTGCCGCCGCTCACGCTGTCGACGGCGATGTCGGGCCTCGGCTTCGTGCTCGCACTGGTGCCGGCCGCGTTCGAATGGCACGCGCTGGCGACGAACTGGAATATCGGCGCGGTGTCGGCGATCGTGTACTACGCGCTGGTGCCGACCGTGCTCGGCTATCTGTGCTGGTATGCGGGTTCGGCGCGCACGAGCGGCACCGAAGCCGCGCTGTTCACGGCGGTTGCGCCGGTCTCGGCCGTGCTGTTCGCGGTCACGCTGTTCGGCGAGCCCCTGGGCGGCACGCGGCTCCTCGGCATCGCGCTCGTCGTCGCGGGAATGCTGGTGGGCGCGACACGCCGGCGCGAGCCGCCGGCACGCGCAACGGACGCACGGTCGAGGTCGCCAGCGCGGCCGGCGGCATCCACGTCGACCGCTACCGATTGATCCGCGTGCGCGGCGACTGTAGGAATGTGTCCGGCCGCGGCAAAATCGTTGCGCACTGTCGCACAAGATGCAATATTCGCGTGGCCGGGCCATTCGACAACCACCGAACAATAATTCGCATCACCATGAACAAGAAGGAAGCCAAGACAAGAATCGCGGCGCTGCTGTCCGCGGGTGCGAGGAAAGCCGACGTGCTGGCCGAGCTGGCCGGACAGGGCCTCAAGGATCGCGTGCTCGCGCGCCTGATCGCGTCGCGCCCCGACCCCGGGCTGTGCAGGAAGAACAAGGTGCATACGCGGGTCCTGATCGGGCTCGGCATCGCGCAGTTGGTGATCAGCGTCGCACTCGCCTATCTCATCCTGGTGGACACACTCAGCGTCGGCGCCGCGGTGCTGTTCCTCGCACTGACGGTGCCGCTGTCGCTGCTGTTCATCTGGGGCTTCGCGACCCATCGCGTCGGCACATATCACGCGTTCATCATTCTGTCGCTGCTGCAGGTACCGAAGACCATCGCCGATCTCGGCCGCGATCCATCAGCCGCGCTGCCTACCCTCGGGGTGACCGTCATCCTGGTCGGCTACGTCTGGTTCGTCCGCAACCGGCTGTTCCCCGACTTCGGCTGGTTCACGCCGCGCAAGGTCGAGGGCCGTTACGCGTTCGTGGAAACCGCCTGATACCGCACACCACGCACCGTGAAAAAAAGGCGCCGCGCCGCCCCGCAATCGCGGGACGGCCCGGCGCCTTCTGCATTCCGGAACCCGGCGGCTTATTTGGCCTTCTCAGCCGTATCGCTGATTGCCTGGCCACCCTTCGAAATGTCCTGCCCCACGCCTGCAACGGTATTGCAACCGGCGAGCGCGGCGGTCACCACCAGCAGCACTGCAGCAATCGTACGCGTCATGCTCATTCTCCTTCGAGTCAACATGCCCGACCGGGCGAATCGTATGCGGCGTGGTGCCCTGCGGCGTGCAGGACACGGGGCCTGACCTGATTATACGGAGACGGCCGCCGTGCGCCAGTGCCGACCGCGCCGGCGTCCCGCGCACGACACGGCCGGGTCGCGCAGATTTTCCTTGACTTCGTCGGCGCGCGAATTAATATACGCACCGCGTATATTTCTCATCAGGTGCCGCCGATGACCGTTTCCCAGCAAGCCTTCCTGCGCGACGCGATGCGCCGCCTCAACATGACCCGCGAAGCGTTCGCGAACCGCATCGGTGTAAGCCGCCGCGCACTGGACACGTGGCTGTTGCCCGACGACTCGCAGGAATCGCGCGGGATGCCCGAGATCGTCGAACGCTTCGTGTCGGAAATCGTCGAGCGCTCGGCACCGGAAGGCGCGGACTATACGCAAAGCGTAGACAAACAGGGGCTCGCAAAGCAATTCCTGTTCGAAGGCAAGCCGCAGCTGATCTCGGTGGACCAGTTTTCGCGCGACTCGGTCGAGGCGCTGTTCCGCGTCGCCGACGTGATGCAGCCGATCGCGCGCCGCCACAAGATCTCGCGCGTGCTCGAAGGCGCGGTGCTCGGCAACCTGTTCTTCGAAGCCAGCACGCGCACGCGCGTGTCGTTCGGCGCGGCCTTCTGCCGGCTCGGCGGCTCGGTGTGCGACACGACCGGCTTCACGTTCTCGTCGATGGCCAAGGGCGAATCGATCTACGACACGAGCCGCGTGATGGCCGGCTACGTCGACGCACTCGTGATCCGCCACCCGGAGAAAGGCTCGGTTGCCGAATTCGCGCGCGCGACCAACCTGCCGGTAATCAACGGCGGCGACGGCCCGGGCGAGCACCCGAGCCAGGCACTCCTCGATCTCTATACGATCCAGCGCGAGTTCTCGCGGCTCGGCAAGATCGTCGACGGCGCGCATATCGCGCTCGTCGGCGACCTGAAATACGGCCGTACCGTGCATTCGCTCGTCAAGCTGCTCGCGCTGTACCGCGGGCTGAAGTTCACGCTCGTGTCGCCGCCGACGCTCGAAATGCCCGCGTACATCATCGACCAGATCGCGACGAACGGCCACGTGATCGAGCAGACGAACGACCTCGCGGCCGGGCTGCGCGGCGCGGACGTCGTCTATGCGACGCGGATCCAGAAGGAGCGCTTCACCGACGAGTCGTTCGAGGGCTATACGCCGGATTTCCAGATCAATCAGGCGCTCGTCGACTCCGTCTGCAAGCCCGACACGCTGATCATGCACCCGCTGCCGCGCGACAGCCGGCCCGGCGCGAACGACCTGTCGGTCGACTTGAACCGCGATCCGCGACTCGCGATCTTCCGGCAGACCGACAACGGCATTCCGGTGCGGATGGCGATCTTCGCGGTGCTGCTCGGCGTCGAGAATCTCGTCCAGCATTCGATGCGCGATGCGACGTGGCGCCCGCCTGCGTACCTCGGGCCGGAGGATGCGGTGTTTCACGGAATCGATTGACCCGCATCCAGTGTCGCGCGGCCGGACTCGAGATTGCTGAAGATCGAGCGCCGCGCCGAAGCAACGCACGACGCGCCGCCTTGGACGGCGCGTTTTCATTTTCGGCGTGGGTGATGTCGAGGCGACCGGCCGGAAGTTAGCGAACCCACGGATCGATCACGCGCAGGCCCGCTGCTTCGAACGGTGCAACGTCGCGCGTGGCCACGATCAACCCGTTGGCTGCGGCGGTTGCAGCGATGAAGCCATCGGCAGGCGCCATCGTGCGCCCCATGGCGCGCGCCTTCGCACGAAGGCTCGCATATGCGTCACTGGCCGCATCGTCGAACGGCAGAATCCGCCCGCGAAACAACGGCACGACGCGTTGCTCGATGTTTTGGTGCAGCCAGTCTCGCCTGCGCCCCTCCGGCAACGCGGCCACGCCGAATCGCATCTCGGCCAGACTGATCGCGGCAAGAAACAGCGTCTCGACGTTTTGCGCATCGAGCCATTCGATCACGGCCGCACTCGGTTCGCGTCGCAGCGGCTCGGAAATGACGCTGGTATCGACCAGAATCATTCGAAGCTCATCGGATCGGTTGGCGATTGATCGCGCTGAACCTCGAAATCGATGCCGCCAGCCTCTCGCCCGATCTCCGCGAGCAGCGTTCCCAGCTTGGGCCGTCCGCCGGGCCGAACGGCCTGCTCGAGGATATCGCGCACCTCGGCCTCGGTACTGCGGCCATGTTGTGCAGCACGGATTCGAAGCGCGCGATGCACCTCGTCGGGCAGGTTTCTAACAGTGATCACAGGCATGATGCGCCTCACTACATTTGCTTGCAATGCAGTCATATTATCACCTTGCTGTCATTTTGGACGAGTGAAGATCCGATCACTGTAAATCGCCCGACACGCCTTTCCCACTCGGCCATTCGGCCATCGCCGCGGCCCCCACGCGCTCGGCAGCCCTCCGCCACATTCGTCAACATTCTCCTCGTAAATGCGAACAAGAACGCTTCTCATTTAAAAAGAAATTACATAGAATGCCGCCTGAAAACAAATCGTAATAATTCCGGGCGGCATGCACATTTCCGTAGCGCGTCGTTCCCGGGGCCACACCGCGAGGTCGAAGCGCACCATGAAGTCCCGTCCCGACGAGCAGAAGCTCGGCAAATTCACCACCCTGTGCAGCGTGCTCGCCGCGAGCCCGGCATTCGCCGACGGCACGCCGCCACCCGCCCCGGTCAGCACCGAAGGCCATCTCGCGCCGATCGAGGTCCAGGGCAAGGCCGAGCACAGCTACAAGGCCGACTTTTCCGCATCCGCGAAATTCACCGCGCCGCTCGTCGACACGCCGAAGTCGGTGACCGTGATCCCGCAGGAACTGATCCGGAACAGCGGCGCGGCGACGCTGACCGAAGCGCTGCGCACCGTGCCCGGCATCACGTTCGGCGCCGGCGAAGGCGGCAACCCGCTCGGCGACCGCCCGTTCATCCGCGGCTACGACACGCAGGGCAGCATGTTCGTCGACGGGATGCGCGACACTGGCGCGACCACGCGCGAGATCTTCAACACGGAACGCGTCGAGATCACCAAGGGCTCCGACGGCGCGTACGGCGGCCGCGGCGGCGCGGGCGGCAGCATCAACCTGATCACGAAGGCGCCGCACCTCGGCACGACGGCCGCCGCGAGCGCGGGCCTCGGCACCGACCGCTACCGCCGCTTCACCGCCGACGGCAACTGGCAGTTCGCCGATCACGCGGCGTTCCGCCTGAACCTGATGAGCCACAACAACGACGTCGCCGGCCGCGACGCCGTCAACAACGAGCGCTGGGGCGTCGCGCCGTCGATCGCGTTCGGCCTCGGCACGCCGACACGCGTGACCGCGAGCTACTACCACCTGTCGACCGACGACATGCCCGACGGCGGCATCCCGTACTTCTACACGACGTCGAACAAGCCCGCGAACGTCGGCACGATCTATCCGGCGCCCGTCGACCGTCACAACTTCTACGGCCTGATCGACCGCGACTTCCGCAAGACCACGTCGGACATCAGCACGATCAAGATCGAGCACGACATCACGTCGAATCTGACGGTGCGCAACACCACGCGCTACACGGAATCGACGCAGGACTACATCTGGACGCAGCCCGACGACAGCCAGGGCAACGTGGTCAACGGCCGTGTCTGGCGCCGCAACAACAACCGCGACAGCTCGATCAACAGCCTCGCGAACCTGACCGAACTGTTCGGCGAATTCCGCACCGGCCCGTTCAAGCACAGCTTCACGACCGGCATCGAGCTGACGCGCGAATGGGGCAAGCGCGATTCGTACACGGTCGCGACCGACAAGGGCACCATCTGCCAGAAGGGTATCGGCGCGCCGTCCGGCTACAACTGCACGAGCCTGTGGTCGCCTGATCCGAACGATCCGTGGGCCGGCTCCGTCACGCGCAACAACGACTATGCGCATGCACGCACCACGACCAAGTCGATCTACGGCTTCGACACGATCGAGCTCACGCCGCGCTGGCAGGTGAACGCCGGCGTGCGCGTCGACGATTACTCGACCCGCTTCACCGACACCAAGGCCAACGGCAGCAAGACCTACACGCGCGACGACACGCTCTTCAACTGGCAGGCAGGCCTCGTGTTCAAGCCCGCGCAGAACGGCAGCATCTACGCGTCGTATGCGACGTCGTCGACGCCGGCCGGCATGCTGCTCGGCGAAGGCAGCGAAACGCAGTCGCTCACGCCGGGCCGCGGCGGCGTCGGCCCGAACGCCGATCAGATGGCCCCCGAGAAGAACCGCAGCATCGAGCTCGGCACGAAGTGGAACGTGCTGAACGACAAGCTGTCGCTGACCGCCGCGCTGTTCCAGATCGACACGACGAATGCGCGCGTGACGCTGCCGAACAACCAGTACGCGATGGTCGGCAACAAGCGCGTGCAGGGTCTCGAACTCGGCGTCGCCGGGCAGATCACGAAGCAGTGGCAGGTGTTCGGCGGCTATACGTACATGAAGAGCGAGCTGCGCGACAACGGCAAGGATGCAGCGAACGACGGCAACCGCTTCCCGAATACGCCGAAGCACAGCCTGACGATGTGGTCGAACTACGACGTAACGCCGAAGTTCACGGTCGGCGGCGGCGCGTTCTACATGTCGGAAGTGTTCGGCGATCCCGCGAACCTGCGTGCGGTGCCGTCGTACTGGCGCTTCGACGCGATGGCGCAATACCGGATCAACAAGAAGCTCGACCTGCAGCTGAACGTGAACAACCTGTTCAACCGCACGTACTTCGATCAGGCGTATCCGGCACACTACGCGTCGATCGCGCCGGGCCGCTCGGCGTTCGTCACGCTGAACGCGCGCTACTGATCGATGGAAACCGTCTCGCTGAAGGCGCTCGCGTCGGTGTCGCCGCGCGCGTTCGCCGACATCCTGGCCGGGCCGCCCGAGCGCGCCGCCGCGTGGGTCGCGGCGGCCGCCGATAACGGGATCGTCGACGCGCAGGCCGTCTACGGCCAGTACCTGCTCGACGGGCACGGCGTCGCGCGCGATCCGGCCGCCGCATGCGGCTGGTTCCGGCACGCGGCGCGGGCCGGTCACCCGATGGCGATGAACATGCTCGGCCGCTGTTACGAGTTCGGCTGGGGGACGGCCGCATGCGCGCCGGTGGCCGTCTACTGGTACCGGCTCGCCGCGCAGGCCGGGCTCGACTGGGGCATGTACAACTACGCGACGGCGCTCGCGCTCGGCAACGGCATCGACGCGGATCGCGCCGCCGCGCTCGACTGGTTTCGCCGCGCGGCCGCGCTCGGCCATGCGAAATCGATCAACCTGATCGGCGGCTTCTACGAGGACGGCTGGGTCGTGACCGCCGATGCCGACGCCGCGTTCGACCACTATCGCCGCGCCGCCGAGGCCGGCGATTTTCGCGGCCAGTTCAACTATGCGCGGCTGCTCGCCGAGCGCGGGCGCGTCGACGAAGCCCTCGTCTGGCTCGCGCGCGTGCCGGCCACCGCTACCCCCGCGTTCGTCGCGAAGATGCGCGCATTTCTCGCGTCGTCGCCGCTCGATGCGTTGCGCGCGGCGGCGCTGCAGTTGCCGTCTCAAGGCACGGAATCCGAATCATGATGCTTCATGTCCCCGGCGTGCTGACCAAGGCGCAGGTCGCGCAATGCCGCGAGATGCTCGATGCCGCCGACTGGGTCGACGGCAACGCGACATCCGGCGCGCAGTCGGCGCTCGCGAAACGCAACCGGCAGTTGCCGGAAGGCTCGCCGGTCGCGCGCGCGGCGGGCGATGCGATCCAGGATGCGCTGGCCCGGCATGCGCTGTTCTTTTCGGCGGCGCTGCCGCTGAAGGTGTTTCCGCCGCTGTTCAATCGCTATGAAGGCGGCGAGACGTTCGGCACGCATGTCGACAACGCGATCCGGCTGCTGCGCGGCACGGATTTTCGTGTGCGCAGCGATCTGTCGGCGACGTTGTTTCTCGAGGAACCGGACGCGTACGACGGCGGCGAGCTGTGCGTCGAAGATACGTACGGCGTGCATCGCGCGAAGCTGCCGGCCGGCGATCTCGTGCTGTATCCGGCGTCGAGCCTGCATCACGTCACGCCGGTCACGCGCGGCGAGCGCGTCGCGTCGTTCTTCTGGATCCAGAGCATGGTGCGCGACGATGGCGACCGCACGCTGCTGTTTCAGCTCGATACGCAGATTCAGGCGCTTTCCGCGGAAAAAGGCGCGACGGAGCCGATGGTCATTTCACTGACCGGGATTTATCACAACCTGTTGAGGAAGTGGGCGGATGCGTAGGGTGGCAACCCGCCCAGCGCCGCCCCGCCTGTCAGAGCCGCCCCACCCGGCCAGGAAGGCCGACTACGCTACTTGCACCACTTCATCCCGACAACTAAAATGACCATCGTCAAATGACCATGCTCATATCATGATGCCTCACGCTCCCGTATCGAAATCCGAATTCAAGGCTCGCGCACTCGAATACTTCCGGCTCGTCGAGGCGTCGGGCGAAAGTCTGATCGTCACCGACCACGGCAAGCCAACGCTCGAAATCCGGCCGTATCACGCACGCGAGGCTCAGCCGTTGGACATATTGCGCGGCTCGGTCATGCGCTACGACAATCCTCTCGATCCGATTGCGGAAGATGACTGGGAGGCGTCGCGGTGATCGTGCTGGATACGCATGCATTGGTGTGGTGGGTGGCGGGTGATCCGTCGCTCAGCAAGAAAGCGCGAAGCGCGATCGATCGCGCGCGCGGCGAGGGCGCACTCGCTGCGTCCGCGATCTCCGCATGGGAAATCGCGATGCTGGTGCGCAACGAGCGCCTCGCATTGACGATGGACGTCGATGCGTGGCTCGCGACGGTCGCGCAAATCGACGGCATGCGCTTCGTGCCGGTCGACGCCGACATCGCCGCGAGGTCCACCGCGCTGCCCGGCACTTTTCACAAGGATCCAGCCGACCGCATGATCGTCGCGACTGCGCGCCGGCTCGGTGCGCCGCTCGTCACCCGTGACGAAAAGATCCGTGCATACGCGCACGTCAAGACACTTTGGTGACGGTCATGGGCACGTCGGCCGAATCGCAACACCGACACATCCGCACGCCACTCGACAGACGAATCGTCTGACGGAACCGATGACGGCGATCACGCGAAGCCGTCCATGACCGATCGACGCTTTACCTCGCACCCACTTCACGTATTACCCGTCGGGTTAGCGGCATTAGCCGTTCAGCGACCGCGATTGAACCGTGATGTAACGAGAATCGCACTCCTTAAACGGCCCCGTCGAGGAAACCATGCTCGACGAACGCGCCCGCCGACATTCTTTCCGACGACAACGCCCCCGCGTCGGTAACATCCGCACTTGCCGATCCCCGCCCGCTCCCGCACAATCGGGCCACCTGCCTTCCCTCCTCCCGCGCCGATGTCCTATGCGTCACTCGCCACCGGCGTCCTGCTCGCCGGCGGTCTCGGTCAACGCTTCGACCCAAGCGGTCTGCACAGCAAGCTGCTCGCGCGGCTTCCCGACGGCACGCCGGTTGCGGTCGCCGCCGCCCGTCGTCTGGCGGCGGCCACGGCCGAGGTGATCGCCGTCGTGCGTCCCGGCGCCGAAAAACTCGCGATTTTGCTGAACGACGCCGGCTGCCAGGTCGTCTATGCCCCCGACGCGATGCGCGGCATGGGCGCGAGCCTGGCAGCCGGCGTTCGCACCTCGCCGGACGCGCCCGGCTGGCTGGTCGCGCTCGGCGACATGCCGTGGATTGCGGCGTCCACCTACGAAGCGGTCACACGCGCGCTCGACGCCGACGATGCATCGATCGTCGCCCCCGTGCACCGCGGCGTGCGCGGCCATCCGGTCGGCTTTGCCGCGCACCACTACGAGGCGCTCGCCGCGCTGGACGGCGATACGGGCGCCCGCGCGCTGTTCGCCAGCGCGCCGGTGAACCTGCTCGAGGTCGACGATCCCGGCATCCTGCGCGACGTCGATACGCCCGCCGATCTGCGCTGACCTCGGCGCGCGCCGGGCGCACCACGCATCGTGGCGCTGTCCGCGCGTGATCCGGCGCGATACCTGCAGCGGCTCGCCTGTCGCCGGCAATCCGCATGCCGCCGCGAGAATCCCCCGGCAAACACCCGCCCGATTGCCTATAACGGAGACGAGACGCGCCCGCCGCGCCACCGCCGTCACGCCTTGCGCGAGTTCCCCATGGACCACACGACCCCGATGCCCGAGCCCCCGGCCGACCCGAACCGCGATCCGGAAGACGATCCGCTGTCACCGCCGCCACCGGGGCATCCTCACGACAATCCGCAGCAACCCAACGGACCGCCGAGCAAGGATCCTGTCTAGCGGCATCCGCCCGCGCCATCGGACCTGCTCCGGCACTCGTCCTGACAAACGACACGGCCGCTGCCGCGGCTACGCCGCCGCGCCTTCCCGCGCCACGCGCACCTCGTACGTCTTGAGGTGGTTGTACGCGATCCGCAGCAGCGACAGCGCATCCGCCGCCTGCGGGTCGCGGCGCGCGAGCAGGTCGCCGATCACGTGATCGGCTTCGACCCGCGCGCGATTTTCGACGTCGCGCAGCATCGACGCGGTCAGCGGCGACGGCGTCAGCACCATCCGCTGCATCCGCTCGACCGCGGCGGGATCGGGCCGGTAACCGTTGTGCGCGGCGATCGCGCTGCATTCGTCGAGCATCGTCTCGAGCAGGCGGCGGCCGTCCGGCGCGGCCAGGATGTCGCCGATCGAACCGCGAAACAGCGACGTGCTCGCCGCGAGCGTCGCGAGGAACACCCACTTGTCCCACATCCGCGCGGCGATGTCGTCGCTGAGCGTCGCATCGAAGCCCGCGCCGCCGAGCACGTCGGCCACCGCGCGCACGCGTGCCGATTCGCCGCCGGCGAGTTCGCCGAACGACAGCCCTGCCGTGTCGTTCAGGTGCACGACCCGCTGTTCGCGATCGAGCGTCGCCGCGATCACGCACAGGCCGCCGAGCACCTGCGCGGCACCGAACCGTTCGCGCAGCACGTCGAGATGGCGCATCCCGTTGAGCATCGGCAGGATCAGCGTCGACGGCCCGACGAATGGCGCGAACGATGCAATCGCATCGTCGAGGCTGTAGGCCTTGCAGCTCAGCAGCACCAGGTCGAACGGCCCGGCCGTGTCGCTCGCGCGCACCGTCTGCACGTTCGCGAGCGTCAGGTCGCCGCGCGGGCTGCGGATCAGGAGCCCGTCGCGCGCGAGCGCGGCCGCGCGGCCGTCGCGCACCAGGAACGTCACGTCGCGCCCCGCCGCCGCGAGCCGGCCGCCGAAGTATCCGCCGACCGCGCCGGCCCCCACCACCAGAATTCGCATCGTTGCCTCCTTTCAGGTTCGTTCGCCGCCGTGCGCCCGACCGTCGGGGCACGGCGCGCCATCGCCCGACAGTATAGCGACGCAGAATATGTATATGCATAGATGCCCGCACTGCGCTCGCCGGTATCGGGCCGCTGCCGTTTCTAAGGGATTTCCCGCCTACGGCAACGTTCGTTGCATGCCGTCAACGAGTTATCCCGTCACGCCGTTCCGGCGCGCCTGTTCGACCGACCGACCTCACTACCCATGCGCACCCTTTCCCTGAATCAGAAACTCGCCTCGATGATCGTCATTCTGTGGCTCGGCCTGCTCGTGATCGCCGGCATCGGCGCGTGGCAGACGCGCGCGTCGATGATCACGGACCGCCGCGATCAGCTCGCGTCGCTGGTCGCGCAGGCGGCGAACGTCGCCGACCACTACTACAAGCTGTCGCAACAGAATGCATTGCCGGAGGCCGACGCGAAGCAGAAGGCGCTCGAGGCGATCGCCGCGATGCGCTACGGCACCGACGGCTACATCTCGATCAACGATTCGAAGCCGGTGATCGTGATGCATCCGATCAAGACCGAGCTCAACGGCAAGGACGTGTCGAATTTCGCGGACCCGAGCGGCAAGCACCTGTTCGTCGAGATCGTGAAGGCCGGCAACATGGAAGGCGGCAAGGGTTTCGTCGAGTATCTGTGGCCGAAGCCGGGTGCCGACAAGCCGCAGGACAAGACCAGTGCGGTGCAGCGCTTCGCGCCGTGGGACTGGTATCTCGTGACGGGCATGTACATGGACGACGTGCGGTCGGCCGTGCTCGCGAGCGTCGGCCGCTGGCTTGCGATGACGGCCGTGCTCGGCGCGATCGCGACCGCCGTGATGGTGCTCGTGCTGAAAAGCGTGCGCGCGAACCTCGGCGGCGAACTCGAAGTGGCGCTCGACGCCGCGCAGCGCATCGCGCAGGGCGACCTGACCGCGCGCGTGAACGTCAAGCATGACGACCGCGGCAGCCTGCTGCATGCGCTGCACACGATGCAGAGCGGACTGATCGACATGGTGTCGCGCGTGCGGATGGGCACGGAGAACATCAACGTCGGCGCGAGCGAGATCGCGTCGGGCAACACCGACCTGTCGCAGCGCACCGAGGAACAGGCGGCCGCGCTCGTGCAGACTGCGTCGAGCATGGATCAGATGACCGCGAACGTGAAGCAGAACGCGGACAGCGCCGCGCAAGCCGCCACGCTCGCCGGCCAGGCCGCGCAGGTCGCGACGCGTGGCAGCAAGGTGGTCGACGATGTCGTGCGCACGATGAACGAGATCACCGACCGCTCGCACAAGATCGGCGACATCATCGGCGTGATCGACGGGATCGCGTTCCAGACCAACATCCTCGCGCTGAACGCAGCCGTCGAAGCGGCGCGCGCGGGCGAACAGGGCCGCGGCTTCGCGGTGGTCGCGGCCGAGGTGCGCTCGCTCGCGCAACGCTCGGCCACGGCCGCGAAGGAGATCAAGTCACTGATCGAATCATCGAACGAAACCGTCGGGCACGGCGCGACACTCGTCACGCACGCGGGCGAAACGATGGCCGAGATCGTGCAGTCGGTGCGGCGCGTGAACGAGATCCTCGACGAGATCAGCCATGCATCGCGCGAGCAGAGCGCGGGGATCGAGCAGGTCAACCGTGCAGTGGGCGAGATGGATCAGGTCACGCAGCAAAACGCGGCACTCGTCGAGGAAGCCGCGGCGGCCGCGCATTCGCTGCGCGACCAGGCCGAAGCGCTGCGCGACGCCGTTACGCGGTTCGCGTTGCCGGCTTGACGTCGCCTCATCCGTCGGAATCCCATAGGATTCCGACGGATTCCGCCTGACGGGCGGCGACGCGCGGTGCCTGCCCCCTGCCCCCTGCCCGCTCCTGCCTGACCCTCGCCCCTTCCACGCCTACCCCGCCGCACCGCACGGCCGGCTCACGGCCTTGACGGCACCGATCCCCATCCCGGCCGCCCGCTGGACCAGCTCGATGTCGTTGGTCACGCCGAGTTTCTTCATCGCGCTGATCTTCTGCGCACTGACCGTCTGCTTGCCCTTGTTCAACCGCTGCGCGATCGTCTTGATCGGCACGCCAGCGAGATAGAGGCGAATCACCTCGATCTCGCGCGTCGACAGTTTCACCGGCAGTTGGTCGTGTTCGGCGAGCGCATCGAGCGCGCGCCGGACGAGCGGCGACAGGTAGCGCCCGCCACTGTAACTCGAATGGATCGCGGTGACGATGTGGCCGACGTCATCGAACTTGCTGACGAGGCTCGCGCCGCCTTGCGCGAGGATCGAGCGGAAGATCACCGGATTCTCGTTCCCGACCAGCGCCACGATCCCGACGTTCGGGCGCATGCGGCACAGCCAGTCGAATAGCGCGAGGCCGTCCATCTGCGTGTCGCCACGGATCGCATAGTCGACCAGCACGATGTCGCAGTCGAGACTGCCGAGCGCCTCGACCAGTTCGCCCGGAGTCCGGGCGACGCCGACGAGATCGATCGCGCACCCGTCGCCGGCAATGTGTTCCATGCCCGCGAGCGTCAGCGGCCAGTCGTACGCGAAAACGGTGCGAATACTGAATTTCCCCATGCGCAGTTCCAGAAGGTTCACCGGGCCGCGCGACACGGAATGCGTGCGCGGCCGGATCGGCGTTGAATGACGTTCGGGATATATTTATCCCAACCGTCATTCTAGGAAGCGGCGCGCGGCCGGGATATCGGACGGCGTATAGAGCAGCCCTCAGGAACCTAATACGAGTTTGATTTTTTGCGCCGGCTCCACTTCGACTTTCCAGGAACTTCCGCCAATCGCTCTGCATCTGCTGGCGAGTGCAAGCCATCCCTGCGCGCTCGGCGACCGCCGACATGCAGCCCCCGGATTCATTCAGGGAAGGAAGAAGGAATGAGTGTTTTTACATGCAGACCGCGCTCCGTTAATGATTTTGATCGGAGATTCGCGTTTTGGAGCTCGAGCGGGCCGTTACCGTTTTAGGAGAAAATTGCCACGAAATTAACGTTTTCGGACGCCCGTGAAAGGATTTCCACCATGTAGGTCGGTTTCAAGGCTCATCGCCGAGGATGACGATGGCCGGCCCGCGTATCTCGGCGGCCTCTGTTCGGAGGAAACCGCGCGCAAGGAAATTCACCGCCTGAGCGTCGAGACGGGCATGTACAGCAACGTCTGAGAGATCAGCAGCACCAACACCGAAGAGGCAACCTAGAATCTGCGCAACCTGCGCAGACCTCGCCCGACCATCGGCGTTTCATTCGTCGCCCTCCGGATTCCGTACCGTCCGGCCATCGGCGTCAAGCTGATTGCGACGCCTTGGACGGATACCATCCTGTTCGGCGAACAGCCTATCGACAATCCGTATTTGGAGCTGATCCCGGCGAACGCCCAATGATGCTGCAAATGCCCAACCACGGTCTTCAACTCAGCCAACGCTCGCCCTGTCGCGCCCGACGCGCTCCCGGCCGTAGGCACGAAGGCGGTGCCGCGCCGGGAGGCAGAGCGCCAGCGGGATGCGCGACAAGGCGTGCCCCCCGGACTGCTCCGGGACCGGACGACGCCACGGGCCCTGGTGCGGGGTGTCACAGGTAGACCAGTTCCATGGTGGCGGAGCCGTCGATGGCGATTTCCTGGTTCAGGTCGAGGTCTTTGGCGGGGGCTATGGTGATAAAGAACTCCAGCCTGCTGCTGATGTTCTGGAACGCCTGCGGCAAGGTTTGGCCAGGCTTGGCCCACGATACAAGCTCGAACGGGCCGATCCAATGGGACCATGTAGTACCGCTAACAAACCAGCCAGATCCATAGCCCGTATCCATCAATTGGACCAGCTCGGCGCCATCACCAATGCGGTGACTCGTCAGGAAGTAGTACTTGCCGACGTTCTTGCCGCCAGATGCACCCAACCCGAACTCGTCGTCAGAAAGCGCCGTGCCTGTGCGATTGTCAAGTGCCCGGAAGGCAACCTTGGTGGGCGCCTGGCAGCGGATGTCCATTGAGATCTGATGCTGCTTGAAGAAGGTTATCTTGTCTTCCGTCAGATCCTTGGGCGAGAGCGTGCCCATATCGATGGTGCCGCCATTGCCCAGCGTCAGGCTGCATGCGCCGGGCTGGATGCGGCCGCTGACGCTCAGGTCGACAGCCGACGCCATGGCCGGGCCCGACAACGTGCAGGCCAGCACGGAAAGAACACACCACTGATTCAATTCCATTTGAATACCCCTTCTCTCTCGTTCAAATCGGATTGACCTTCGAATCGTGACCGCGCGCTGCGCCGGCGATCCGAAGAGCCGGAAAATTAGATGAGCTGCGCCAAGCGCGGTGGCCTCCGAAAATACATTGGCCACCGCGCCAGCAAGTCTGCCGACCCTGTGCCTGTTGAAACCACTCGGAAGCGTCTGTTTTGCAGCGAGAAGCATCTATATTTCCGGCGAGAAAATCTGGCACACCACTCAGAACGGGATCAGTTCCAGGAAGTGGCTGCTGGACCAATCGGATTCGCTGTTGACGCCCTCGATCGAGGCACCGGGAATCACGGGATCCAGTTCCAGTTGCAAGGCCAGCCGGCTGCCCGTCGCCGGCACGCCTTGCTCCAGCACGACGGCGCCCTTGTTCGGATGCAAGCCGACTTTGCCGGCCTGCTCCGAGGGATGTTGGCCGGCATGTTCCACACTCCCCAACGCAACGGTCCTGCCATCCAGATTCGCGTCGCCGACCATCACGAAAAGAACGCCCTGTGGGCCAAACCGGAACGCGCTCTCATTTAGAGCTTCGCCACGGAGGAAAATCGCCATGCGCACCGGGTCCTTGCAGACGACGCTCACGGAAACCAGGCGTTTTCCCAACGAGTGTCCCTGGGCCGATGCGGGTTGCGCCAGGATGGTCCGTCGGTACTGAACACCGTAGTCCAGCTGCGCAGGCGCCGTATGCACCTGGCAATTGTCCGCCGCCATCGCAGCGTTGCTCATCATCAAGCCCATGCACATGGTCCGCGCGTACCGGCAGACAAACTTCGATTGTCGCGACATATCGTCTCTCAAGGCCAGCGGTCTCATTGGAATGTGCAACGGGCATCGGCGCTTTCGAACAGGGTGCCGGGACTTGGCCGCTCGGGCAGCACATACTTCAACAGGCACTGCCTGCCGTCCGGCAATGCCACCGTCAACCCATCGGTCCCGGCGCCATTGTTGAGGAACACCTGCCCCTGCTCGAGCACCGTGCCGACATACTGCTGGCGGCCGTCGAGCACATAGGCGCCGGAGGGGAGCAGATTGCCCTCGGAGTCGCGCGCGTTGAGCAGCGCCCGGCGCACGCGGGTGAGTTCGAAGTCGATCCGGTTCACCGACCCGCGCCCGGGATCGACCTGGTGGAATCCGTTGCCGATGTCGACGTTGCGCGGCAGAGTGGTGGTCATCACCTCCACACGATTGCTGCTGTACGGGGAAAGCCGGGGCACCACGGCACGTCCCCAAAGGTCGGTCCATACCGGCCCCTGAGGGGTGTTGATCTTCACATTCGAGACGCCCGACGCCGACACGATGCCGAACGTGTCCTGCACCGGATAGGGCGAAAGCGTCACCCCGTTGGCGTGCACCACCACCCCGCCCGAAGCGCCGCCATAGTACGAGCGGGCGCGCTTGCCGGTATCGGAAAACCCCAGGTTGACTTGCGCGATGCGCGACGTCGCGGCCGCTTGCCCCGACACGGCATTGCTCCCGTCGCGCGTGTTGCGCTCCGCGTTCAGCGAGTAATTCAGGCGATCGCTAATCCGCTCGTTGTAGTTGGCCCCGAAGCGCGTATAGCCGCTCGTGTTGCTGGCATAGGTGCGGACGCTGCGCTTGCCGAACGGGATGCTCAGCGACACGTAATAGGTGTTGTCTGGCCTGTCATAGGCTCTGCTGCCGTAATACCGGGTTTCCCGGCGCGGGCTGAGGTCGCGCTCCACGTTCAGCGACACGGTGCCGAAGGCGAAGCTCTTGCCCCAGGAAAAGTTCAGCCGCTGGGTACGCTCCCCGTTCTGCTGGTTGGAGAAGGCGTAGCCGAACGTCAAACCGCCCAATTTGGAATCGGACCAGGCCACGGCCGCGGTATGCCGGCTCCGGAAGCGCGATGCAGCGAACCCGGGCTGGCCGACATCCACGGTGAAATCGTCCAGCGTGCGATAGCCGTTGCTCTGGTACGCACTGCTGAAACTCATGCTCAGGTTCTCGTGCAGGCCGCCGAAAATGCCCGAGACCTCGACCTGCGTGCCCGACTTCCTGGCCTGCAGCGAGGCGCGCTGTTGCAGCTTGACGCTGCTCGACGATGACACGCGCATATCCACGCCCCAGCTGGCGGCCTGGTATCCGGGAGCGAACAACGCGGCGGCGCCAACGTTGTTTCGCCGCCCCAGCGCCCAGCTACCGCTCGCGCTCGCCACCCACGGACTACGGGCCTTGTTGCCGTCGAGATTGCGGCTCTTGCCGATCGCGAAAGCATAGCCCGGCCGCTGTCCGAGAGTCCCCGCACTGATCGACGCGGCAGGCACGACAAAGCTTCGCCGCGCGCCATCGGATTCGATGACGGTCACCTCCAGGTCGCTGCTGTTGTTGAGCAACGGCAGGTCGGTAAGCGCGAACGGGCCGACTGGTACGACGGTGGTATAGATCAACCCGCCCGCCTGGCGCACCTCGACGCGCGCCTGCGATTGCGCCACGCCCTCGACCATGACGACGTTGCGCTCCTGCTTGCTCAACGCGGCATCTGGAAAAATCTGGATGCCGGTCAGTGGCGCGCCGGTGAGCACCGAATTGGCGATATTGATCTGCCCACCCTGCACCGTGGCACCCAGCCGCAGCCAGGTTCGCTGGCCGTAGGCATAGAGGTGTCGGCTTTGAAACCCTGAGTGATCCTGGCTTTGCGAGTAGGCACGGCTGCGCAGGATCCAGTCGCCTGCGTTCACGCCGAGTTCGGAATTGAGCGACAGGAAGTTCGAGCCCGGCATGCCGCTCGCTTCGCTGCGCATGGCCATCAGCTCGTAGTTGAGCAGCGCCGCATTGCCACCCCGGCTGTAGCCGGAGAAGTCCGCCACCGCCTGACGCAACGCCGCGGTCGGCACGAGCAGCCGCACTTCTTCCCGCCCAGGCTTGAGCGTCACGTCCGTGCCGGGGAAGGCCCGCGCGAAGTCGTAGCAGGTGTCGGGGCCGACATCGCCGTCCACCGCGTACTTCGCGTCGGGCACGACCAGGCCGGCCGCCCCAAGGAAGGTTTTGTCGAAGCACGGCGCGCCGTCTTCGTTGAACCGCGTATTGATCCGCCCGCGCCGAATGTCGTTGACGTACACAACAACGCGGCTGCGGCCAGGCCGATAACGCGGCGCGGCGCGAAAATAGTCGGCGATCTGCGGATCCAGCCCGCGCTGCTGCAAGATGCTCGTGTCGAAGGCCGCATCGGCAGCGACCGAATCAACCGTGGTTTGGGCGGTGGTCGTTTGCGCGGCAGGCGCTGCGTCAGGCGGCGTAGCCGCCTGCGCATGCGCCCGTGGCGGATAGGCACCGGCCAGCAGCATCAACATGCGACGCGGCCGTCCCGCTGCAGTACACGCCCGATTCGCGGTGGCGCCGTTTTCGGCGCGACGTACGGTCGGACCGCATTACTGTTGCGTCGCGGCGTTGACGAGCGGCGCGTCGTAGGTATCAACCTCGTAGCCGTAGATCGTCGCGGGCGACAGCTTGACGCCGGTTGTCCGTGCCCCCGCCCCCGGCGGCAACGAGACCTCCACGGTGCTTTCGGGAAGCACATACGTCTTACCCAGATCCACGGCGGTCTTGTCCGGCAGAAGTTGCACACCCTGCCCCAAACGCACTACATACGGGCTATCGTTGCGCACGCGCAGCTTGCCGTCGGCCACCGACCACTGCAGCAGCGTCCATGGAGACGCGTGCTTCGCGAGCGTGGCGGGATGCACGATCAGTGGCAGGTTCTGGCGGACCGTCATGCTGATGCGCGCCTTGCCGTCGGGGCCTTTGGGCGGGATGCCCTCGAACGTCACGCGCTTGAGCCGCTGCACCCGCAGCGGCGCCGGGCTTTGCAGCAGGAAACGCACCAACTGGGTATCCTGGCCTTCTACCCGGCTCACCGGCGGCACCGCCACGACCAGCAGTTCCTGGTCGTCCGGCGTGTTCTGTATGGTCGTATGCAGCAACAGCGGAATCGACTCCGTGTTCTTCACGTTCATGGTGACTTCGCCGTCCGCCTCGTTCAGGATCACCACGGACGATTCAGGCAGGACACCCGAGGCCGCCGCAATGGTCGGCATGCTCAGGAAGATCGGCAGTCCGCCTGTCAGAACGGCTTTAGCCAATGCGCGTCGGCACGACGCCACAGATCGGACATGGGATGCTGACCATGACGGGAAACGCGTGAAACAGCCAAACATGATTAGGTATCCAATGCAAATTAATTTAAAGGACGCGAATGCCCGATGCGCCCCGGAGGGCGAGGAAATTCGAGGGGCGGCGGGATTGATCGCCACGTCGGCGAGGTTGCCGACGCCAGGTGCGATATTCGCGACGAGTGGGTGCTACAGGTAAATCAGCTCCATCGTGGCGGAGCCGTCGATGGAGACTTGCTGGCTCAGGTCGAGGTCTTTGGTGGGGGCGATCATGATCACGACCTCCAAAGTGCTGCTGATGTTCTGGAATGCCTGCGGCAAGCTCTGGCCACGCTCGGCCCATGAGGAAAGCCAGGTCGGACTGAGCCACGCAGTACCGCCAACCACCTCCCAGCCACCGGCGCCCCCCTTGCCCACCAAGTGGACGAGGGGGTTGCCATCGCCAATGCGGTCCACAGGCACGAGGTAGTACCCGCCGACGTTCTTGCCGCCAGATGCACTCAAGCCGAACGCGTTGCCGTAAATCGGCGTTCCTGCGCGATTGTCGAGTGCCCGGAAGGCAACCGTGGTGGGCGCCTGGCACTGGATGCCCAGTGAGATCCGCTGCGTTTTTAAGAAACTAACACTGTCTTCCCGCAGATCCTTGCGCGAAATCGTGCCCAGATCGACGGTGCCGCCATTGCCCAGCGCAAGGCTGCAGGCGCCGGGCTGGATGCGTCCGCTGACACTGAGGTCGGTGCCGGCCAGCGCATGTCCGGAGCACAGCAGCACGGCGCTGGCGAGCAGCGACGAAACCAGCGGGTGTTTGCGGTGCATGATGCGATCTCTCGGGTTAAAAGTGTGGGGAGAAGGGGCCGGCGCACTGGCCTGCCACCGCTTACAGGTAGACCAGCTCCACCGTGGCGGAGCCGTCGATGGCAATTTCCTGGCTCACGTCGAGGTTGCTCGCAGGGGCTATGTATATTTCGAAGCCCAGCCTGCTACTGATGTTCTGGAACGCCTGCGGCAAGTTATAGCCAGGCTTGGACCACGAGGAAGTCATGGACGGACTGACCTTCCATGTGTACATCTCACCGCCAGCCGCGTTCCAGGAACCGTTCCCCCATCGCACCAGGTGGGAGAGCGCTGTGCCGTCGCCAATGCGGTCCTTCGGCAGGAGGTGGTACCTGCCGACTTTCTTGCCACCAGATGCGCCCAAGCCGAACCCGAATCCTTGGAACTCGGTTCCTGCACGATTGTCGAGTACCCGGAAAGCAACCTTGGTGGGCGCCTGGCACTGGATGCTCAGTGAGATCTCATGCTTGTCGAAGGTGGTTTGCAGATCCTTGGGCGAAATCGTGCCCATATCGACGGTGCCACCGTTGCCCAGCGCCAAGCTGCAGGCACTGCCTGCCCCTATCTGGCCGCTGACGCTCAGGTCAGTGCCCGCCAGCGCATGGCCAGCGCACAGCAGCAAGGCGCTGGCGAGCAGCGACGGAGCAAGCAGGTGTTTGCGGTGCATGGTGCGATCTCTCGGGTTGGAAGTGTGCGCGCGAGAAGGGAGCCCGCGCACCGGCCTTGCCGCTTTACAGGTAGACCAGTTCCATCGTGATGGAGCCATCGATCGCGATTTCCTGACTCAGATCGAGATCTTTGGCGGGGGCGATCCGTGTGTAGAAGCGCAGCGAGCTGTCGATGTTCTGGTACGCCTGCGGCGAACTCTGGCCAGGCTCAGCCCACGAGGAAAGAAGCACATCCTCCGCCTTGATGTCCCCCCAGCCCTCCCCCCAGCCACTGCCTCCCTTCCAGTGCGCCAAATGAGTGAGCTTGGCGCCATCGCCAAAAATCTCGTCGAGCGCGAGGACGACGGCGCCAACGTTCTTACCGCCAGATGCGCCCAAGCCGAACATGTTGTGGTAAGACGACGTTCCTGCGCGATTGTCAAGCAAGCGGAAGGCGACCTTGGTGGGCGCCTGGCAGTGGACGCCGAATGGCATATTTGAATTGAAGTTGGTCTCGTCCGCCTCCTGAAGATTCCTGGACGAAATCGTGCCCAGATCGACGACCCCGCCATTGCCCAGCGCTATGCTGCAAGCGCTGTCCGCTCGAATTTGACCGCTGACGCTGAGGTCCGCCGCCGACGCCACGCCCGGGCTCGACAACGCACAGGCCAGCATGGAAACACCACACCATTGTTTCAAGCTCATATGAATATCTCTCTCATTCGAAACTGCATGGATTAACGAATGCTGATGCAGCAAGCACGCCGGCGGATGGCTCACAGTTCCAACGTCACTACGCGTCGAACCGTATGCCTCTCTATCGAAATCCGCTTCGTGCTTTTTCAGATTGCGTCGGCTCTCCTAGTCCCCCGGACTGCAAACGCCGCTCGAACGTGCAATCAGCCGACGCTCGGCCTCGCGCACGCACCGACTTAATCGCCGCCGCTAGCCGACTGGGTCCGATTTCTCATAGCGAAGTCTTTGAAATGCGGGAATTCGTGACACGCTGACGTTACAGATACACGAGTTCCAAGGTAGCGGAACCATCGAACTCGAGTTCATCGGTGAACACGGAGTCGTACCTTGGATTGACGGTGATATTCAAGGTACCAGTCAGCGCCTCGAACGCCACTGGCTCACTTTGCGGCCCACCCAGGTCCCACGAATAGGTAGCATCCTGGCTCCAAACGCCCATCCCCTGCCAGGTAGTCTCACCTTTCCAGCGGCCAATCCGGTAACCCTTCTTCCCATCGACCTGGAAGAAGGTATTGTTGTTTATCGTGTAGCAGCCGATCGCGGGATTACCCAGACCAAAATAATAGGGACGATCTTTAGGTGCCGTACCTTTGCGATTGTCGATTACGTCAAGGCCGACCTTGGTTGGATGCTGACAGTTGATCGCCAACGGGATGTTGCGCGAAAAAACGTGGTGCGACGTAGGGAAATTTTCCTTGCGCGACACATTACCGAAATCGGCAACACCGCCATTGCCCAGTGCTACGTCGCAAGCGCCGCCTGATCGGATATGACCGTTGACGCTGAGGTCGGCGGCCAACGTCACGCCCGTACTTGACAACGCGCAGGCCAGCACGGAAAGAACAATCCATTGCTTCAAGGTCATCTGAATATCTCACTCAGTTGAAATTGCATGGGCAAACGCATATCGCGGCAGCAAGCACACGAGCAGATACTCATCGCCAGTTTCGTAAAGTCCCGACCGAAATGTCCGCCTTTCGAAAAACCCGCCAAATCGGAACACTGCGCATAGCGTCAGCTATCCAAATCGCCCGCCCCTGCTTGCCCGGCGAACAGCAGTGTCCGATAGAAGTTGGCCCGAGCGCCAGCCATCGCAGCCGCCCGACGCTCCGGCCAACTTCGTTCGCTATGCTTACAGATAGGTCAGTTCGAGAGTCGCGGAGCCATCCAGCGCAACGCCGCCATTGGAAAGATCCAGATCCGACAGCTTGTTGATCGTCGGGGTGACGGTCAGATCAGCCGAGATGGTCTTGTATGCCCCGGGCGCCGTGCTGCCCGATTCCGAGAACGATTTACGCGCCGAGCCGTTCGCCATCAAGCCCGAGCCGTCGAGCGCCCAGGCGTCGGAGCCAGCGGGCGCCGCCACGACGTCCAGCGCATTGCTGTCGCCGACTGCCCTATTCAGAGCCAGCGTGTAATACCCCGCCTTCTCCTTGCCCAGGCCGAACTCACTGTCGTCACCCTTGCCGCCGGCGGCCGTACCCGAGCGATTGTCCCGCACGTTCAACGCGACCTTGGCTGCCGCATTGCATGAGATCGCCACGGACTGCGTCTTGGCGTCGAGTGTCGTCGTGGCATCCTGGCTGAGCTTGTCCGACGCAATGTTGCCGAAATCATAGACGCCGCCGTTGCCGATCGTGAGAGTGCACGCATCGGGAACGATTTTGCCAATGACCTTGATTTCCGCAGTTTGTGCCTGCGCATTACCGGCAAACAACGCACCGGCAACCAACCCCAATCCTGCCAGCCTTCTCTTCATCGCCTTGCTCCAATAACAAATGAACTGAAAAAAATGATGGCCGGCACCAAGCGTGCTGGTGCCGGAAAAGCCATAGCGTCACCGCGGCGGTAAGTCTGACAGCCGCTCGCCCGTTCACGACAGTAGGAAGAATCTGTTTTCCAGCGAGATATTTCTATCTTTTTGCTAGAAATATCTGAAACGCCACTCGGCCCGTTTCATCGCCAAGCCGAATTCGATCCAGAGATCGGCTCCCGCTCAATCGCCAGATCTTAAAATATTTCGTATTCCGAATTTATTGCACCGATGAGCGGCTCATTGGCATCAAGCAACCGCGTCGAGAAGTCTGGAACCGTAAAAAAGGCCTTCTGTCGCGACAACGCCGTGGGGGGGGGGAGAGCTTCTTCAGTGCGCTGAAAATGGAACGAATCAAACGGCAGATTTACACGACCAGGGCGACGGCAACCGCAGATGTGTTCGATCACATCGAAATGTTCTACAACCGCATTCTCCGGCACGGTCTCGCCGGCAACCTGTCGCCTGTAGAGTTTGAGCGACGCCATGCGCCAAACGGCTCGTGAGTGTCCATGAAACTCAGGCCGGTCCACACTGCCCTCGTACGAACAGCCAACGTTACAGGTCGCCCGGGCCGCACCGACGGCCCGCGGGGTAAAATTGCGGCCTTTGCATGCCATTCCGGGCGACCGGCCAGGGGCAGCGCGCCGTTGCCGGCCGCGCGCCCCGCCCGTTCGCCGGCGGCCCGTACTCCCCGCTTCCTCCATGACCGAATCCGATCTGCAATCCGACGACACCACCATCCACGAAGACGGCCTCTGGCGCGACAACGGCTGGACGGCCCGCATCATCAAGAACGAAGACGACGACGGCTGGGCCGTCGAGATGATCAAGGACGGCGAAGCCGAGCCCGCGCTCGTCGGCCCGTGGACCATGGGTCGCGACAAGAAGAACCCGAAGCCGATGGACGCGAACGCGTTCCGCACGCTGGTGAAGACCGCGACCGAGGTGCTGATGCGTCACGAGCAGCAGCGCCGCGCGATGCTGCACAAGGAAGTGACGGTGCAGGACGGCGACGGGCAGGATGTGTCGGTCACGCTCGACATCGTGCCGGACGAGTTCGAGCCGTATGCGCAACTGAAGGCGTTCGACCCGTACGGCGAACTGCTGGCCGACGCGAAAGTGTCCGCCGGGTTCAAGCTCAACAAGGCCAGCGCCGCACGCTGGGTCGAATCGGGCTTCGAACGGCCGGCCTGACGCCGCGGGCCGCGCGACGTCGGGCCGCGTGCCGCGCGGCCGCAACCGGCGTCAGCCGTGCAGGCCGAGCGCGGTCATCAGCCGGTACAGCGTCGCGCGCGAGATGCCGAGTTCCGCCGCGACGTCGGCATGCTGATGCCGATGCCGCACCAGCGTTTCCTCGATCGTGCGCCGCTCGGCCTGACGGCGCGATTCCGCGAGCGTCGGCGGCCGGTGCGACGTGTACTGGTTCAGTTGGAGATCGACGGCCGAGATCAGCGGGCCGTTCGTCATCACGACCGCGAAACGGATCCGGTTGATCAGTTCGCGCACGTTGCCAGGCCACGCATAGTTGTGGATCGCCTCGATCGCGCACGGCATGAAGCCGCGAATCCGGTGCGAACTTTCGCCGCGATAGCGCCGCAACACATGATCGGCGAGCAGCATGATGTCGCGGCCGCGCGCGCGCAGCGGCGGCTCGTCGATGCGCAGCACGCACAGCCGGTAGTACAGGTCCGGGCGGAACCGCCCCGCCTGCATCGCGGACTCGAGATCGACGTGAGTCGCGGACACGATCCGCACGTCGACCGGAATCGACGCGCGCCCGCCGAGCCGCTCGATCTTGCCCTCCTGCAGGAACCGCAGCAGGCTCGCCTGGCTCTCGAACGGCATGTCGCCGATTTCGTCGAGAAACAGCGTGCCGCCGTGCGCGGCCTCGATGCGGCCGATATTGCGCTGATGCGCGCCGGTGAACGCGCCACGCTCATGACCGAACAGTTCGGCCTGCAGCAGCGTCGACGGAATCGCCGCGCAATTCACGGCAACGAACGGCGCATCGGCGCGCGACGAATGCCGGTGGATCGCCGCTGCGGTCAACTCCTTGCCGGTGCCGGATTCGCCGGCGATGAACACGGTGGCCTCGGTGTTCGCGACCTTGCGGATCGTCGCGAACAGGCGGCGCATCGCGGCGCACGCGCCGATCATCGCGCCGCCGGGCGGCGCGGCATCGACGGCCGGATCGCTTTCCGCCAGTTTCAGCATCCCGTACGCATGGCCGACGAGATAACCGATCGTCGTGTAGGCCGTCGCATTGCGCACGTAGTCGAAGCAGCACTGGCGGATCAGGCGCGCGATGTTGGCATCGCGCAGCCGCTCGCCGTCGGCGAGCGCGACCCAGCCGATCCGCGGATCGCGCAGCAGCGCCTCGAACGACGCGACGTCGGGCGACGCGAAGCCGCCGACATCGACGATGCCCGCATGCAGGCGATCCGCCTTCACGAGATTGAGTGCGTCCGCAACGGATTTCGCGCGCCACACCTCCCAGCCGCGTGACGCGAGGCAGTCGACGAGCCCCGCATCGGGATGCTGCGACAGATACACGAGCGGCCGCGACGGCACGGTATGGCGATGCCGGACCGCGACGAACGGCGGCGTGCATGCGGCCTGTTCGCCCTCCCGCGGGCCTGACAATCTGATCGGGCAGCAATGGTTCACGATGACCTCGCCGCATGGGGTTGTCTGACGGAACAGGCGGCGCGAAACGGTGCCCGGCAGGCTCCCCTGCCCGCGCGCGACGCTGCCGATACGTGAAAGTGGTTGTCCACCTCAAAATGCAGTGCCATCGAAAACATGCATGTCATCGTGGCAATAACGGGGTCTTCATCGCTGTTTCCCGACTGCTTATTGACGAACGCGTCGCCCCTCATCCTTGTCGCATCAGGTCGACCGCTCGCCGGTGCGTCCAATATCGCAAGCGGCATGCCACGCGTGATTCCATCAACGGTTGCGCGATGCGTACCGTCCGCGACGCCCGGCCTTATCGCCGGGACTCGCACGTTGTGTTTCAGGAATGTATCGCGACAACCATCGGCCGCTTGCGCCGATCATTGAGCGCCTCGCCAGCGCGGGGTCGCGCATTGCGGCCGATATGCACATCAGCCCGGCCGGACTGCCTTGCGCAGCCCGTTCGACAGCGTTGCCCTGCCCGAAAAATGATGAATCGACATGCGTGGCGCCCGGTTCGGCTGGGCCGGCACGGCGGATATCGGCCAGTTTCCGGATGTGCACGCCAGTCGCCGCGAATGCAATTGATTCATCCGTGAAAATACCGACGGGATCAGCATGTCGACTGACAATGCGGATGTGCGGCAATTACTGCGCAGGCCGACATGCTGCGCGTTTCGACCGGTCGGTTCGCGCGACCCAGGATGCAGGCGTGAAACGGGAGTCCATGCGCGGCGCGGCAGAATGGTCCGCGGCCCAGCGCGCCCGCGTTCAGCGGCCCTGGGATGCCGATTGTATGTCGCCTCGATTCGTCGCGCCGCGCATCGTGCGACGAAACCAGGCCCGCTGCGATCGACACGACCGGCACTGCCGTCAGGTGCCGAGCAATTCCTTCTTGCGCAGATGCCCGACATCGCGCATCGGCGGCGCGCCGAACAGCCGGCTGTATTCGCGGCTGAACTGCGACGCGCTTTCATAGCCGACGGTCGCCGCCACCGACCCGACGTCGCCGCCCTGCCGCAACAGCAACCGCCGCGCCTCGTGCAGCCGCAGCTGCTTCTGGTACTGCAGCGGACTCAGCGTGGTCACGTGCTTGAAGTGATGGTGCAGCGACGACACGCTCATGTTGACCGCCTGTGCGAGCGTGTCGACGCGCATCGGCTCCGCGTAGTGATCGCGGATCCATTCGATCGCGCGTGCGATCCGGTGCGTCTGGCTGCTCGCGACGGCCATGTGCCGCAGCCGCGTGCCCTGCCCGCTCGTCATCAGCCGGTACAGCAGTTCCTTTTCGATCAGCGGCGCGATCACCGGAATGTCGGCCGGCGTATCGAGCAGCCGCAACAGCCGCAGCGCGGCATCGAGTAGCGGCGGCGTCAACTCGGCGAGCGCGATGCCCTCGCCTTCCGGGCCCGCATCGGGCTCGGGCAGCCGCATCTCGGCCGCAAGTTCGACGATGCGCTGCAGATCGAGCGTGAGCGACAGGCACAGGTAAGGCGCGTCGGGCGACGCCTGCGTGACGCGCGAGAGAATCGGCAAGTCGATCGACGTAATCAGGCAATTGCGCGTGTCGTATTCGTAGGCCTGGCCGGCCACGATCACGCGCTTCGCGCCCTGCGCGGCGATCACGAGCGCGGCACGCGACACGCCGCAGCCGAGATCGACCGGATGCGCATGCCGATGCAGCATCAGTGCCGGCACGGCCGTCGAGTGGGAGCCGTCCGTCGGCGCGAAACGGCCGATCAGCGACGCCAGTTCGCGCCGCCCGGATTCGCGCGACGCCGCGATATCGGTCATATCCATGACGGATTCCTCGCTTGATTTCCCTGAATCGCGGGAGCATAGCGAATCGCTCGCCGCCGCGCCGGGGATTTGCAGGATTGTTCAATAAATTTGCAGGATTGGGTAGACGTAAAAATCGGCCGTTCGCGCACACTGCCACCTGATCCGGCGCATGCCGGGTTTTCCCCACGGAGACAAAAAATGCCCACCACGTTTGTCCTGAACGGCAAGAGTGTCACGCTCGACGCCGATCCGTCGATGCCCGTCCTCTGGGCAATCCGCGAGCACGCGGGGCTGACCGGCACGAAGTTCGGCTGCGGCATGGCGCAGTGCGGCGCGTGCACCGTCCATCTCGAAGGCCAGGCCGTGCGCTCGTGCGTGCTGCCGCTCGCCGGCATCGCGGGCAAGCACATCACGACGATCGAAGGCCTGCAGAGCAAGCCCGCGCAGGCCGTGCAGGCCGCCTGGGTGAAGCTGCAGGTGCCGCAGTGCGGCTATTGCCAGTCCGGCCAGATCATGTCGGCAACCGCCTTGCTCGAACAGAACCCGAAGCCGACCGACGCGGACATCGACGCCGCGATGAACGGCAACATCTGCCGCTGTGCGACCTACGCCCGGATCCGGGCCGCGATCCACGACGCGGCCGCGACGCTGGGAGCCTGACCATGACGATCGAACTCGACAACGCCGGCTCGGTGCGACCGTCGCGCCGCACGTTCCTGAAGGCCGCGGGTGCCGCGGCCGCCGTCAGCCTGACGATCGGCTTCGAATGGGCCGGCCTCGGCCGCCGCGCGCTCGCCGCGACGGCGCCCGCCGCCGACTTCGCGCCGAATGCATTCCTGCGCATCACGCCCGACGGCACGGTCACGGTCATCGCAAAACATGTCGAAATGGGCCAGGGTGCCTATACGGGCATCGCGACGATCGTCGCCGAGGAACTCGACGCGGACTGGTCGAGCGTGCGCGTCGAAAGCGCGCCGGCCGATGCGAAGCGCTATGCGAACCTCGCGTTCGGCACGATGCAGGGCACGGGCGGCAGCTCGGCCATGTCGAACTCGTGGCAGCAATTGCGCGAAGCGGGCGGCAAGGCCCGCGCGATGCTCGTGTCGGCCGCGGCGGCGCGCTGGAAGGTGCCGGCCGGCGAACTGACCACCGCCAACGGCGTCGTCACGCATGCGAAGAGCGGCAAGACGGCCGCCTACGGCACGCTCGTCGCCGACGCGTCGAAACTGCCGGTGCCCGACAAGGTCACACTGAAGCAGCCGGCCGACTTCAAGCTGATCGGCCATCGCATTGAGCGCGTCGACGGGTCGGCCAAGTCGAACGGCACCGCGCATTTCACGCTCGACACGACGTTCCCCGGCATGCGCGTCGCGCTGCTGCAGCGCCCGCCGCGCTTCGGCGCGACGGTCAAGTCGTTCGACGCGACGGCCGCGAAGGCCGTCCCGGGCGTAGTGTCGGTCGTGCAGGTGCCGGGCGGCGTCGCGGTCGTCGCGAACGGTTTCTGGGCCGCGAAGCAGGGCCGCGACGCGCTGAAGGTCGACTGGGACGAAACCAACGCCGAAAAGCGCGGCTCGGACGAGATCATGCGCGAGTACCGGCAACTCGCCGCGCAGCCCGGCGCGTCGGCCCGCAAGGACGGCGATGCCGACGCGGCGATCGCGGGTGCGGCGCGCAAGGTCAGCGCGACCTACGAATTTCCGTATCTCGCGCACGCGCCGATGGAGCCGCTCGACGCGGTCGTCAAGCTGACCGCGAACAGCTGCGAGATCTGGGCCGGCGACCAGTTCCAGACGGTCGACCAGGGCAACGCCGCCAGGGTCGCGGGCCTGAAGCCCGAGCAGGTGCAGATCCACACGCTGTACGCGGGCGGCAGCTTCGGCCGGCGCGCGAACGCGTGGTCGGACTACGTGGTCGAGGCCGTGTCGATCGCGAAGGCGCTCGGCGCGGACGGCAAGCCGGTCAAGCTGCAGTGGACGCGCGAGGACGACATCCAGGGCGGCTTCTATCGCCCGATGTACTTCCACAAGCTCGACGCGGGGCTGACCGCGGACGGCCGGCTGGTCGGCTGGCGCCACCGGATCGTCGGCCAGTCGATCCTCGCCGGCACGCCGTTCGAGGCGTTCATGGTCAAGGACGGAATCGACGCGACGTCGGTCGAGGGTGCGGCGAACCTGCCGTACGCGGTGCCGAACGTGTCGGTCGAACTGACCACCACCAAGGTCGGCCTGCCCGTGCTGTGGTGGCGCGTGGTCGGCAGCTCGCACACGGCCTACGCGGTCGAGGCGTTCATCGACGAAGCCGCGCACGCGGCGGGCAAGGATCCATACCTGTTCCGCCGCGACCTGCTCGCGAAGGAGCCGCGGATGCGTGCGGTGCTCGAGCTGGCCGCGCAGAAGGCCGGCTGGGATCCGGCGAAGCCGCTGCCGAAGGGCCGCGGGCGCGGGATCGCGGTGGCCGAGGCGTTCAAGAGCTATGTCGCGCAGGTCGCGGAAGTGTCGGTCGACGCCGACGGCAAGGTGAAGGTCGAGCGCGTGGTGTGCGCGGTCGACTGCGGGATCGCGATCAATCCCGACATCGTCGCCGCGCAGATGGAAGGCGGTATCGGCTTCGGGCTCGGCGCGGCGCTGCACAGCGCGATCACGCTGAAGGACGGCCATGTCGAGCAGCGCAACTTCGACGGCTATCACGTGCTGCGGATGGCCGAGATGCCGAAGGTCGAGGTGCATATCGTGCCGTCGGCCGAGGCGCCGACCGGCGTCGGCGAGCCGGGTGTCGCTCCGGTCGGGCCGGCGGTCGCCAACGCGATCTTCGCGGCGACCGGCAAGCGGCATTACGTGCTGCCGTTCGATTCGGGCGATACGGCGAAGGCTTGACGGACGGAACGAAGAGACGCCGGGCCGGCCGCGTGACGGGAACGTTGCGCGGCCGGTTTTTTATTGCCGAGCCTGCGGCTTCCAATGTAGGGTTCCAAGTCCGCAAAAATCTTCTGCAAACCATTGATTCGCTTATAAAAACGACTAACCCGGGTAGGGTTCGATGTAGGGTTCGTCATCCGCCCGAAACCTCGTTCGCGCTGGGCGAACCGCGCGTTCCCCACGTTACGCCACCCGTAACGTCCGTAACGCCCGTAACGTTCCCGCCGGATGCTACGTAACAATCCTTCAATGTTGCTCCGACCCTTCCGGTGGGACGCGCCCGTCCCGCGTTAAAAATTCTTTTAGATTCAAGGCTGGCGCGCCGCCCACCCCGCTCCGACCGCCCGTCGATTCCTGTCAGTCTGTCCCTGGCCCGGAAGTTGCGGTACATGACCCGCAAACACTCCTTTACGGACATGCGAGGGCCAACATGGATTGCAAATACCTGTACATCGACAACATAAAAATCAACTTCGTGCGCCGCACGATCGAAATCGACAACAAAGTCGTCGACGTCACGCCGCGTGAATTCGATGTCGTCGAATTCCTGCTCGACAACATGAACAAGATCGTGCCGCGGCAAGCGATTCAAGAAGCGGTCTGGGGCCGCGAGCTCGGCGTGTCGTCGCGCACGCTCGACACCCATATCTCGCGCATCCGTTCGAAGCTGCAGCTCGATCACGACAAGAACCTGCGGATCATCCCGATCTATGCGGTCGGCTATCGGCTGGTGCTGTTCGGCGCGGCCATGACGCACGTCGAACGCCACGATGTGGCGCCGATCCTGCGCGCCGCACCGCAGCAGGCGCTGGCCGCCGACTACGCGTAACGCGTAGCGGCTCACCCGCGCGCCGCCGCAGCGCGGCGCACCGGCAAGGCTCCTCCCACCGCGCTGCACGCGCGACCCGGAGCGTCTCGTGGCCGGGCACGCCTTCCCCGCCGCGACACGACCGCCGCTATCGGGTGGCGGCCGCGTTTGCGGCAGTCGCATGCAAGCGCGCGTGCCGTCGATTAGCGGCCGCGCTGTCGCACGCCACGCCGCCGCAACACCGCGCCGACGCACCACCGCCCCGCCACGCCCCCCGACAAAAGGCTTCGTAGCTCACCGCCACCCGCGCGGCCCCGCGCTGCACACGACTACGGATTCCGGCGCGGCACGCGGCCGGCTGCGTCCCTACAATCGACGCAGCAGCCGCGCGCCCCCTGCGCCGCCGGCCACAACAACCCGTCGAACCAACGCCGAATCCGCCCTGATCCCGCCGTGCCTGCGCTGTCCCTGACGAATGCCGACGCCGGCGACGCCGCGAACCGGGCCCTGCCCGCCGCCGCCGCCCCGGCCGCCGCCGCGCCCGCCATCCCGCCCCCGCCGGCCGCGGTCGCGCTCGACGCGTCGCCCTGGCTGCCGCGCCTGTCCGCCGCCGCCGCGCGCGGGCTGTCGCATGCATACGGCGCGACGGCCGCGGTCCCGGTCACGCTCGGCGAACACGCGTACGAAGTGCGCTGGCGCGTCGATGCCGAACCGGCCGCCGACGCGCATGCCTACCGCTTCGTCATCGGCCCGGCCGCCGGCACGCTGTGGATCGATCCGGTCGCGGAAAGCGCATGGCTCGGCGACGCGGCCGACCCGGCCGTGCCGGCCGTGATCCGCGCGGCGCTGCTCGCCGACCTCGCCGCGCCGCTCTCAGCCGTGTTGCAGGCCGCGACGCGGCAGCGCGTGGAATTGCTGCCGCCGCCGGCGAGCGTGCCCGCGTGGCGCACCGCGCCGGCCGCGCTGCGCTTCGAGCTGCGTCGCGCCGACGGCGCCTGGCGCTGCCACGGCGCGCTGCTGTTCGATGCGCCGGACGCGCTCGCGGTGTTCTTCGCAGCACCGACGCCGGCGGCCACGCGGCCCGACACGCGCGCCGCGTACGCGGGCCTGCCGGTGCCGCTGGTATTCGAGATCGGCCGGACGGAGCTGACGATGGCCGAGCTGGCCGACGTCGTCGGCGGCGACATCATCGCGATCGAACGCTGGCGCGCGCACGAGCAGAACCTGCTGTGCGTCGCGCGGGTGCCGGCCGCGCCGGCGTGGGAGATCACCGGACGGCCGTCGGGCAACCGGCTGACCGTCGAACGAATCAGGGAGATGCCTTTGGAACCGACCCGCACCGACACCCCGCCCGCGAGCGCGCACGATGCGCCGCCCGACGATGCGCCGCGCTCGCTCGACGGCCTCGCGGTCGACCTGCGTTTCGAATTGCCGCCCACGTCGATCCCGCTCGGCGAACTCGGCGCGCTGCAACCGGGCGCGGTAATCGAGCTGCAGCAAGGCATCAATCAGAGCGTGATCCATCTCGTCGCGAACGGGATGCTGATCGGCACCGGCCACCTGATCGCGGTCGGCCAGAAGCTCGGCGTGCGCGTCGTCACGCTGACGCAGCCCGCGCCGCGCGAGCGCTGAACGATGGGCAGCCTGCCGAATCCGGTCGCGCTGATCGCGGTGATCGCCGCGCTCGGCATCGCGCCGTTCGCCGCGCTGATGGTGACGAGCTATACGAAGCTCGTGGTCGTGCTCGGCCTGCTGCGCTCCGCGCTCGGAATCCAGCAGGTGCCGCCGAACCTCGTGCTGAACGGCATCGCGCTGATCCTGTCGCTGTTCATCATGGCGCCGGTCGGCATGTCGATCCGCGACGCGCTGCAGGCACGCCACTTCGACGCGTCGGGGCAGTTGTCGACCGCCGATATCGGCGCGCTCGCCGATGCCGCGCTGCCGCCGGTCAAGGATTTCCTGGTGTCGCACACACGGCAGCGCGACCGCGAATTCTTCGTGCGCACGGCAACCTCGGTCTGGCCGAAGAACCGCGCGGACGGCATCAAGGACGACGACCTGCTCGTGCTGGTGCCGAGCTTCACGCTCGCCGAGCTGACCAAGGCGTTCCAGATCGGCTTCGTGATCTACATCGTGTTCATCGTCGTCGACCTGCTGGTCGCGAACATCCTGCTCGCGCTCGGGATGCAGATGATCTCGCCGACGACGATCTCGGTGCCGTTCAAGCTGCTGCTGTTCGTCGCGCTCGACGGCTGGTCGCTGCTCGTGCATGGGCTCGTGCTGTCGTACCGCGTATCGGGGGCGGGATGAACGCGCGCGCGTTGCGCAGCGTCGTGCCGAACCTGCGCGCGGTGATCGCGCCGGTCGCGCCGGTCGCGCCGATCGTGATGATCGCGCTGGCGTTGACGCTCGCCTGCGCGGGCCTGCAACCGCGCAGCGCGCACGCGGCCGGCAGCGCCGCCGGCTTCGCGCAGCTCGCGCGCGCGTGCGCGCCGAACGTCGATCCCGACACGCTCGCCGCGCTGGTGCGCACCGAATCCGGTTTCAACCCGTATGCGATCGGCGTGGTAGGCGGCCACCTGACGCGCCAGCCCGCGTCGCTCGACGAAGCGCGCGCGACCGCGAGCGAGCTGGCCGCGCGCGGCTTCAGCTACAGCGTCGGCCTCGCTCAGGTGAACGAACGAAACTTCGCGAAATACGGCCTCGACGACACGACGATGTTCGAGCCGTGCCGCAACCTGCGGGCGGGCGGCGCGATCCTGACCGAATGCTTCGCGCGCTCGTCGAACACCGGCCGTCCCGCGCAGGCCGCGTTGCGCGCGGCGCTGTCGTGCTACTACAGCGGCAACTTCACGACCGGGTTCTCGAGCGGCTACGTGAGCCGCGTCGTCGCGAGCGCGCGGCGCAACGCGCGCGAAGGCGGCGTCGAGCCGATTCCGGTGGTGAGCGATACGCCGCCGCCCGCGCGACAACGGCGCATGGACGCGGCCGCGACCACGCCGCCCGAACGCGCGCGCAGGCTCGCATCGCCCGCGGCCTCCACCGACGCGCCGTCGTGCCATGCGCGCCCGGTCGTGATGATGTGCCGCGGCTTGCCGGCGAGCCAGGCGAAGCGGCTGTGCGTGCGCTGTCTCGATCAGTGAGCGTCGACGCGACGCCGGCATGACGTGCATCGGATGACGCGGCGTGCCGCGTCGCCCTGCTTCACGTAGCGCGCTGCGCCTCCAGCCACGCCTGGCACATCCGAACCGGGCCGCGTCATCCCGCTTCATGCAACGCGCTGTGCCTCCAAGCGTGCGCGAAACTTCGGCACCGCCCCGCTTCACGCAGCGCGCTGTGCCTCCAGCCACGCCTGGAACATCAACACCGTCCATAGCTGATGCTGCCAGTTCATCCGGCCCGTCTGGTGCTGGCGCCACAGCCGCTCGACCGCCGCCGCATCGAAGAACCCCTCGTCACGCAGCCGCGACGGCTGCAGCAACGTGTCGGCCCAGTCGCGCAGCGCGCCGCGCAGCCAGTGATCGACGGGCGCGCAGAAGCCCTGCTTCGGCCGGTCGATCAGCGCCGACGGCACGTACCGGTCCAGCAGCCGGCGCAGCAGCGCCTTCGACTGCCCTTCCGGCAAACGCACCGACGCGGGCACGCGCCATGCGAATTCGACGACGTGATGATCGAGGAACGGCATGCGCGTCTCGAGGCTCACCGCCATCGCCGCGCGGTCGACTTTCGCGAGGATGTCGGTCGGCAGGTACGTGAGCGTGTCGATCGCCATCGCCTGCTCGGCGAAGCTCAGGTTCGCGGGCCACGCGGACACCGTATCGAGCGGCGTCGGCGGCTCCTGTCCGGCCAGCGCGATGCGCTCCGGATGATGCACCGACGACATCAGCAGCCGGTACAGCGCGATGCGGCTTTCGGCCGTCATCACGTGGCCGAGCTTGTGCAGCCGGTCGCCGATGCGGGTCGCCGAGTCGCGGGCTTCCACGCCGCTCCATGCGCCCTGCGCGACCGCCGCGAGCTGGTCCGCATGATCGGGACGCAGCGCATGCAGCGCGGCGGCGATCCGCGCACGCACCGCCGCCGGCACGCGATGCAGCTTGCGCCACAGGCGCGGCGTCAGGAAGTAGCGCGTATAGCCGCCGAACAGCTCGTCGCCGCCGTCGCCGGACAGGCTCACCTTCACGTGCCGGCGCGTCAGTTCCGACACGAGGAAGGTCGGAATCTGCGACGCATCGGAGAACGGCTCGTCATAGATCGTCGGCAGTTTCGGCACGACGCCGAGCGCATGGTCGGCCGTCACGTAGAGCTCGGTATGCCGCGTGCCGAGGTGACGCGCGACCGCCTTCGCATAGCCGGCCTCGTCGTAGCCGGCCTCGTGAAAGCCGATCGTGAACGTGTCGACCGGCTTCGCCGACTGTGCCTGCATCAGCGCGACGATCGCCGACGAATCGATGCCGCCCGACAGGAACGCGCCGAGCGGTACGTCGGCTTCCATCTGCCGCGCGACGGCCTGGCGCAGGATCGTGTCGAGCTGACCGACGGCCTCGTCGGCGCTACCCTCGAACGGCTGCTCGCGGCCGGCTTCGATCGCCTGCTCGAGCGTCCAGTACGCGCGCGGGCGCGGCGTGTCGCGCGCATGCTCGAACTGGATGAAGGTGCCCGGCGGCAGCTTGCTGATGCCGCGATAGATCGTATGCGGCGCGGGCACGCTCGACTGGCGCAGGTACAGGCACAGCGCGTCGCGATCGATCGTGCCGTCGAAGCCCGGGTAGCCGCGCAGCGCCTTGAGCTCCGACGCGAACACCAGTGCGTCGCCGATCCGGCCGTAGTAGAGCGGCTTCTCGCCGATCCGGTCGCGCGCGAGCGTCAGCACCCGCGACGCGCGATTCCACAGCGCGAACGCGAACATGCCGGTCGCGCGCCGCAGCGCCGCCTCGACGCCCCACGCGGCGATCGCCGCGATCAGCACCTCGCTGTCGGAGTGGCCGCGCCACGCCGGTGCGCGACCCGCGCGCCCGAGCTCCGCGCGCAACTCGCGATGGTTATAGATTTCGCCGTTGAAGACCATGACGTAGCGGCCGCACGCGGATGCCATCGGCTGCCGGCCGTGGACCGACAGATCGACGATCGCAAGCCGCCGGTGGCCGAGCGCGATACCGGCTTCCGGGTCGACCCAGAGGCCCTGCCCGTCGGGCCCGCGATGCGCGAGGCTCGCCGTCATTCGCGCGAGCGTGCCGCGCGCTGTCTCCTCATCGAAGGCGACGCTATTCAGAAAGCCGTCGATTCCGCACATTGATTTGTCTGCCTCTGTTGACCTGTTCCGTCAGCGGCGGCGCAACCTCGCAGCCCGCCGTCCGGCTGACGGTCGAGCCATATTACGAAGAAATAAATCAGCAATAATTCATGGGTGAATGTTGGATGAACCCGGAAAAAAACCGGCGTCAAGCACGGCATGCGACCGGCCCGGCGAAGCGGAAACGGGGCCGCATCACGACGCATCGATGAACCGCCTGCCTGCCGATGTTCCGGCCCCGACGGTTCGAGTCCGTCAGGCCGCGCCGGTCGCCCACTTCAGCAATTGCGCGACTTCGCGGAAATGCCGTTGCTGGATCGTGCCCTTTTCAGGCGTGCTCTCGTACAGCGCCTGCGCGAGGCCGGCGTTCGCGAGCGTCGGACGCAGCGCGTCGCGCGCGAGCCGTACGATCCGCTCGGCCGCCTCGCCCTCGCCGCGCGCGAGCACCCATGGCAACGTGCCGACGCCGCCGTAATAGAGCGCGACCGCGACGCTCGACGAATAGACGACCACCGACGCGAAGCCGATCCGGTCGGGCAGCGACGAGAACTGCGCTTCGCGCGCGAGCTGCCGGCGCTTCGCCTCGATGTGCGGGTCGCCTTCGTCTTCCTTGTGCTCGCGCCGCACTTCCTCGATCGACATCTTCATCTTCTGATTGAACTCGCGCCGCTGATGCACGATGTCGATCAGCGCCATCACGATATAGATCAGCGCGGCCCAGCCGAACAGCAGCATCAGCAGCTTCACGATCAGCGCGAGAATCGACATCGGCCGCGTGAAGCCGGACTGCACCGCCGGGTCGAGCGACTCGACGATCAGCCAGCCGAGCGTCGCGACCAGCAGCACGGTCTTCAGCAGCATCTTCGCGAGGTTCACGAGGTTACGCATCGACACCATGTTCTTCAGCCCCTCGGCGGGATTGAGCCGCGACAGCTGCGGCACGAGCCGGCTCCACGCCATCACGCCGCCCACCTGCACGAAGCCCGCGAGCAGGCCGGCCAGCAGCCCGGCCGCGACGATCTGCGCGGACAGCAGCGCCCAGTCGCGCGCGGCGCCGTCGATCAGCACCGCGAGCCGCGCGGAAGGATCGCTGGCGCCGGCCGCATCGAACACGAGCCGGAACAGCGCCTGCAGCCGCGCGAACAGCGTGCCGAGCCCGACCGCGAGCGCGACGCACACGCCGACGAAGAACGCGGACGAGATCGTCTCCGCGCTCTTCGGCACGTCGCCTTTCCGGCGGGCCTCGCGCAGGCGCTTCGCGGTCGGCTGCTGGTTCTTTTCGGCCATCGTCGCTCCGGTTCCGGTGGGCCGTCACGCGCCGCCGTGCGCGGCGAACAGCGCGCGCAGCAGCGCCATCAGCCCGCTGTCGGGGCTCAGCAGCGCGTGCAGCGACGCGTATACCACCGGCAGGAACAGCACCATCATCAGCACCGCGAGCGCGCTCTTCAGCGGCTGCGCGAACACGAAGATGTTCAGCTGCGGCACCGCGCGCCCGACGAGGCCGATGCCGAGCTCGACCAGCACCAGCACGATGATCACCGGCGCGGCGAGCTTCACCATCCATTCGAAGATCGTGTCGGTCTGCCGCACGACGAAGGTCTGCAGCATCGACGAGAAATCGGGGCCGAGCGAGCCGATCGGCCACCACGCGTACGACTGCGCGAACAGTTGCACGAGCACCTGCAGCCCGCCCGCGGTGACGAACAGCGCGATCGCGACGAAATTCAGGAACCCTGACGTCGGGCCGCCCTCGTGCCCGCCCATCGGATCGAAGAACGCGGCGCTGCCGCTGCCGGTCTGGAAATCGATCAGGTAGCCGACGCCCTGGATCGCGAACAGCACCGCGCTGAACGCGCCCGCGAGCAGCATGCCGATCACCGCCTCCTTCGCGACGAGCAGGCACCACATCAGGAACGGCAGCGCGGCGACCTGTGCCGGGTCGATCACCGGCGCGACGAACGCGGCGATCACGACCGCGATGCCGTTGCGCACGAGGCCCGTGACGATCTGCTCGTTGAACACCGGCACGACGAACATGATCGGCAGCAGGCGCGGCATCACGTAGAGCAGCGGACGCAGCGTGCCGGCGATGTCGTTGAAGTTCGCGGCGTGGTCTAGCATCGGCGCTCCGCGGCGGCGGGCGGCGCCGGATCGTCGATGGTGGCGGCCGGGACAGTTGCGCCGCCCGGATCGGCGTTGCCGGCCGCTGCGCGCGTGTTTGCCGTGTTTGCCGTGTCCGTCGCGTCCGTCGCGTCTGCCCCCGCCGGTCGCGACACCATTTCCGCATCGAACGCGGCGGCCATGTCACGCTGCCCCGATGCATGCCCCTGCGCGTCGCCCGCCCACACGCCGGCCGTCGCGAAGCGCCGCACCGCATGCGCATCCGCGACTTCGTCGGCGTCGCGCTCGACCCGCGCGGCGCGCGCGTGCAGGGCCTTCTCGCCGGCCTTGTCGAGCTTGTCCTCGGCGGCTTTCGCCTTGCGCGCGGCGCGCTGCAGGTCGGCGAGCGTGGCCTCGTGACCGCGGTGAAGGTGCGCGGCCTCGCTGACCGACGCGTGCGCGACACCGATATGGCGATCGAACGTGCGCGTATCGGCCGCCGCGTTCTGCAACGCGCGCGCCTCGCGCACGTCGTCGGCGAGGCGCGTCTGGATCGCGGCCTTCGCCGCGACCTGCTGCGCAAGCTGCGCGTGCGCGGCATCGAGCGCGCGCCGGCTCTGCGCGGCGATGCCCTGCTGGCGCGCGGCCGCCACGCGCGCGATCTGGCTGCGCATCTCGCGCACGCGCTTCAGGCGGGCGAGCGTCGCGAGCACGAGACGGTCGTCGGCTTCAGACATGGTCGTTCGCGAGTTTCGTCAGCTTCGCGAGCAGCGCGTCGAAACGCACGTCCTCGTGCGACGCCTGCGCGCAGAACGCACCGATCGCATCGCGCGCACGCAGCGCGAGATCGCCGAGCCGGTCGCTGCCTTCGCGGTACTCGCCGATCTGCACGAGCAGCTCGATTTCCTGGTACTTCGCGATCAGCTCGCGCACGCGCGCGGCCGCTTGCTGATGCGCGCGGCCCGCGACGAGCGGCATCACGCGCGACAGGCTCGCGAGCACGTCGATCGCCGGATAGCGGTTCGCGAGCGCGATCTTGCGCGACAGCACGATGTGACCGTCGAGGATCGAGCGCACTTCCTCGGCGATCGGATCGGATTCCTCATCGCCTTCGACGAGCACCGTGTACAGCGCGGTGATCGAGCCGGTCGCGCCCTGCCCCGCGCGTTCGAGCAGGCGCGGCAGCACCGCGAACGTCGACGGCGGGAAGCTGCGCCGCGTCGGCGGCTCGCCGCTCGCGAGGCCGACCTCGCGCTGCGCGCGCGCGAAACGCGTCAGCGAATCGACCAGCAGCAGCACGCGCTTGCCCGCATCGCGGAAGTGCTCGGCGATCGCGGTCGCGACCAGCGCGGATTTCACGCGCTCCATCGCGGGACGATCGGACGTCGACACGACGACGATCGAGCGCGCGCGCACCTCGGGCGACAGGCTGTGCTCGATGAACTCGCGCACTTCGCGGCCGCGTTCGCCGACCAGCGCGATCACGTTCACGTCGGCCTGCGCGCCACGCGCGATCATCCCGAGCAGCGTGCTCTTGCCGACGCCGGACGGCGCGAAGATGCCGACGCGCTGGCCGATGCCGAGCGTCATCAGGCCGTCGATCACGCGCACGCCGGTCGGAAACGGCGTGTCGATCAGCTTGCGCGCGAGCGGGTTCGGCGGGTCCTGCTGCGTCGACACCCACGCGGCGCCCGTCACCGGCCCGCGATCGTCGAGCGGCCGGCCGAGCCCGTCGAGCACGCGGCCGAACAGCGCTTCGCCGACCGGAAACACATGCTCGCGCCCGGACGCCACGACGCTCGTCTCCGGCGACAGCCCGGCCACGTCGCCGAGCGGCGTAAGCAGCGTGGTCTGCCGCGAGAAGCCGACCACTTCGGCGAGCAGCGTCGGCTGGTTCGGCGTGCGCAGCTCGCAGATCTCGCCGAGCCGCGCGCGGATGCCCGTTGCATTGAGGATCTGCCCGACCGCGTGATTGACGCGGCCCTGCACCGACACCGGCGAGAAGAACGCGAGCCCCGCGTCGAGATCGCCGACGAGGCGGCCGCGATCGAACGGCGCGGCATCGTCGTCGCTCTCGCGGCCGTTCGGTTGCGGATCGTCGAGCGGCGCGTTCATCGTGTCGCGCCCTTCAATGCATCGCGGCGGATCGCCTGGCGCAGCGCGTCGATCTGCAGGTCGAGGCTCGCATCGATGCGCCCGGACGGCGTCTCGACCGTGCACGCGTGGCGTTCGAGCTGCGCATCCTCGACGATGCGAATCCGTTGCCGGTTCGACTGGCCGACGAACGCGCGCTCGAGCGCGTCGCGCATCTCGTCCTCGCGGCCCGGCGCGACCCGCACGATCAGGAACGCCTCGTCGCGCACGAGCGGCGCGATCCGCGCGAGCGCGGCCTCGTACAGCTTCTGCGTGGGCATCTCGCCGACGATCGCGCGCACGGCCTTCACGACGATGTCGGCCATCGAATCCTTCATCGACTCCATCGTGCGCGCGGCGGCCAGCGCCTGCGTATAGGCCTGCGCCGCATGCTCGCGCTGCGCGCGGCGCATCCCTTCGTCGTAGCCGGCCGCCTGGCGCTTGTCGAATTCGCGCTGCGCATCGGCGACGATGCGCGCGGCCTCGTCGCGCGCGGTCGCGATCACCGCGGACGCGTCGAGCAGCGCCGCGTATTCGCGCTCCTTGAGTACCTTGCGCTCCGACAGCAGCTGCAGGTTGTCGCTCGTGATCAGAAAAGCCAGTCCCATGACGCAAGCCTCTCGGGAATCAGAAACAGGAACAGCAATTCGCCGAACTGGTCGCGCTGCGCGCGGTTCAGCCAGTACGGCGCTTCGTCGTCGATCGCGCGGTTGAATTTCAGGCGCGCGCGCCGCGCGACCGCGTCGCCCGCCACGCCGATGAAATCCGCGAGCAGCCGCCCGCCGCGTGCACGGATCACCACCGGCAGCGCGGCCGGATCGGCGCGCCACGGTTCGAGCGTGTCCGCGAGCGCACCGAACTCCGGCGCGCGCTCGAGCGCGAGCTCCAATGCATCGCCGCCGAGCTTCGCCGCGACTTCCGCGCGAATGCGGCGCACGGCCAGCGCGTCGCGCAGCCAGCCGCGATGCAGCAGCAAGCCCGCATACGACGCGAGCTGTTCGAGCGCCGCGCCGGGCAGCAGCGCGAGCCGCGCGCACGGATTCGCGAGGTCGAAGTCGTGATGTTCGGCCACGCCGTTCGCATCGAGCAGATGGCGCGCAAGCAGCTTGCGACCGGCCGGGCCGAACGCGTCGGGCGAGCGGTAACGCGCGGGCCAGTCGGCCGGCACGCGCGTCACGTGCAGATAACGGTCGGGCCGCAGGTTGAATTCGCAGACGAGCGCATGAAACGCCGCGCGCCGCGCGGCGGGCGGCGGCGCGAGAGATTGCAGCCACGGCAGCGACACGGCGTCGGGCGCAACGCCCGGCGGCAGCGGCAGCACATGCGGCTCGCTCATGCGCCGTCGCGCGCGCCGTCCGGCGTGCGCAGGCTGCCGCCCGACTGCGCGGACGCGCCGCCTGCACCGTTCGCGCCGCGCGGTGCGCCGCCGACCAGCCCGGCCAGCCGCGCGCCGAACATCCCGCGCCGCGCGGCCGACAGCGCGATCACCGCGCAGGTCAGCAGGATCAGCGCGAACACCAGCCAGCCGAGCGGCGAGCGCAGCCGCAGGATGTCCGACACCGCGCTGCCGATCCCGTCCACGCGCGCCGTGCGCGCGGCGGCCGGCTGCAGGAACAGCGACACGTTGTCGTACTGCAGCCCTTCGATGCTGTGCGCGACGAGATCCTTCACCATCGGCGCCATCGCGCGCAGGTCCACGCCGGGCCGGTAGCGGATGTACACGGCCGCCGACGACGGCCTGATCTTGTCCGCAAGCGGATCGTTCTCCGGGATCACGACCTGCACGCGCGCGACCACCACGCCCTCGATGTCCTGCAGCGTGCGCGACAGGTCCTGCGACACGCCGTACAGGTAGCGCACGCGCTCCTCGGCCGGCGTCGACACGAGCCCCTGCTTCTGGAACAGCTCGCCGAGGCTCGCGTAGCTCGGCTTCGGCAGCCCGTTCGCCTGCAGCACGGTGAGCGCCGACTGCATGTCGCCGTCCGCGACGCTCACCTGCCATGCGTTGCGATCCGACGTGTCGCGCGCGTCGTTGTCCTTCGCCGCGCTGATCCCTGCATCGCCGAGCACGGCAACCATCTGGTTCGCATCGCGCTCCGACAGGCCGGAGTAAAGCTCCTTCTGGCAGCCCGCCAGCAGCGCGAGCAGCCCCGCGAGCAGCGCACGCGCCGCCCGGCTGCGCCACGCATGCAGGCGCGGCGTCGAATCGATCGTCGTCATCGTTTGTCCGCTTCAGGGCGCGCGGCCGGTTCAGGCGCACGCACCGGCTTTCGCTACTCCTGGGTCTTCAGCACCGTGTGCGTGAAGCCGTTCGCCGCCTGCGCGACCGACAGGCTCAACTGGTATTCCGAAATCGTGGTGGTCGCCGTCCACTGGAAATCCATCGCCTTCACCATCGTCATCAGCGGATCGCTGCGGTTGTCCGCCATCGACGTCAGCATCTCGGTGCGATGCTTGTCGATGTTCGCGTACCGCGTGTCGAGATCGTTGCCGTAGGTGCGCAACCGCTCGACGAGCGACGAATGGTTCGCCTGCGCGGGTGTCGCGGGCGTCATCTGCACGGCCGGCGCCGCATCGGCCGGCGCACGCGACATCGCGACGCCCGACGCCGACGGCGACGCCGCGGCCGGCGCGGCACCCGGCTGCATCAACGCATCGAACTGGCGCACCTGCGCCGGATCGGACGCCGTGCCCGCCTGCTGCACGGCACCCGCGAGCGCGGCTGCGCCCGGTGGTGCCGCGCCTACGCCTGTTACCGACATGATCGTGTCCTCCTTGACCGGCAGCGCCGGGAACGGGCCGGCCGCCACGCGCATACGCCCCGCCGGGCGCCCGTCACGGGCGGCCCCGGCATCCGGCATCCGGCGTCGCGCGGCACGGCCGGCGACCGGCGTCATGCGCGGCCGGCGGAACTCAGGTGTTGCGCAACCTGGGCGTTCGCCGTCCCTTCCTGCGCGGTCACTGCGTTGCTGGTTTCGAACGTCGCGGTCGACTGCTGGACCTGGAAGTTGATCTTCGTCAGTTCGAGCTGCGTCTTGGTCAGGTCGTCCGCCTGCTGCTGGACCTGTTGCGTGTTGTTGGCACCAGTCGGGGGGGTACTCATGTTTCGCTCCTTTGCATGTACGTCATTGAACTGCTTGCCTGTTCCGGCGGCGGCCCCATGCCCCGCCGGCGACGTGACGCGCCGCATGCACGCGGCGTGTCGCGTAATGCGCGCACCGCGCGACACGCGATGCGCAAGTCCTGTCGCGGCGCTAGTGCGCCGCCGCCTTCGATGCGCCGGCCGCGGCAACTGCTGGTGCGGCCGGTACCGCCGGCGCATCCGGCAACAACGCCGGCCCGGGCACCGGCTGCGCGACGCCGGCCGCCGCGCCGCTCGCGAGCGGCGGCACGGGCGGCGCCGGCGCCCGCTCGGGCGCGCTCGCGGACGGGCCGCCGAGCGGCATCGTGATGCGCTGGCCGTTGCGTTCGAACACCACTTCGTCCGGGCCGATCGACACCACGGTCGGCCCTTCCTTCAGCCGCGCGCCTTCGAAATAGCGGCTGCCGTCGGCGGTCTCGATGTAGCGCTGGTCGCCATCGCCCGCGAACACCGTCGTGATCTCCGGAATCCCCGCGACGCCGCCGAGCGTCGTCGCGGTGCGCGGCGCGGCCGCATCGGCGTCGCGCACGTGGTCGACCACCTCGAGCGCCGGGCGCGCGTCCTTCATGTAGTTGCGGATACGCGGCTCGATCTGCGCTCGCTCGGCCGCCCCCGTCAATTCGATCCGGCCGCGGCCGAGATAGGTGACCGTCAGCGCCGTGTCGCTGAAATACGTCTGCGCGGTCGCGACGAGATCGCTGACCACGTAGAGATTGCCGAGCGCCGCGTTGTCGACGCCCGCGACGATCTGCGCGACGCGTTCCCGCGCGGCCGGGTCGCTCACGTAACCCGACACGATCACGCCGTCGTCGCGCGGCGCGACGGCGAGCTCCGGATACGCGTGCAGCAGCTGCTGCAGCCGGTGCGTGCGCGCGAGCACCGACTCGTGCTGCCACGGCAGGCGCCCCGACCATGCGACGAAGCCGTAACCGAGCGCGCCGAGCAGCACGCCGATCCACAGTGCGACGACCGCGATCACGAGCCGCCGGCTGCCGAGACGGCGCAGCCCGCCGGTGAGCCAGCCGAGCCACGCGGCCTCGCGCGCGGCGTCCGGCGCGTCGGCCTCGTCGGGCACCGCGACGCTCGCCTGCGCGTGACGCGCGATGCCGAGCTTGATCGAGCCGACCGTCACGACGTCCTGCGGCGTCATCGAGCGGCGGCCCGCGCCGAGCGGCGCGTCGTTGAACAGCACCGGCGCGCCGCCGTCGCCGCCGTGGTTCTGCACCGTCACCGCGAGCGCGCCGACCTGCAGGCACACCTGTTTCGCGCCGATCTCGCGATCGGGCAGGATCACTTCGCAGTCGGCCGCGGTGCCGACCCAGTTCGCGCCGCGCGCGAGCGACATCGTGCGGCCGTACATCGGCCCGCTGAGGAAACACAGGTTCCACGGCGACGCGAGCGCGGGCGCCCCGGCCGCGGCGCCCGCCGCGCCGCCGGACAATGCGCCGTCGCCGTGCGGGTCAATGATGGTCGTCGACATGGGTGGACGCTCCTGCGGTCGTCGCCACCGGCTGCGCCGCCGAATCCTTCGGCGGCGGCAGCGCGGGCGGGCCGAACTTGGTGCCGGGCAGCGGCGCGGGCGTGAGCGGCACCGCGATGTCGTTGTCCGGCGGGCGATACATCGACGTGCCGTTCGAACCGGCCGGCCCGTCCGCGCCCGGGTTCACCGGCGAGCCGTCCGGCGCGTACATCGACGCGGTCGTCACCACGCGCGGCGTCAGCAGGTAGAACCGCTCCATGTGGTTGCCCGACTTGTCGGTGTACTTGAACAGGTTGCCGATCAGCGGGATGTCCGACAGCCACGGCACGCCGCTCTTGTTCAGCCGCACATCGTCGTCGTTGAAGCCCGCGATCAGGAGGCTCTTGCCTTCGTCGATCATCGTCTTGGTGACGATGTTGCGCTGCTGGATCACCGGCACGTTCGACACGGCCTGGCCCGGCACGATGTTGCCGTCCTGGATGTCGATCGACATCATCACGCTCTGCGGGTTGCCGGACACGGCGGCCGCGTTGCGGATCGCCTCGTCGACGATCATCGGCGTCACCTTGATGCTGGTGCCGGTCGTCACGCTGTACAGCGACGAATCCTGGTAGCCCTGCACCTGCACGTAGAACTGCGTGAGGTTCTCGAGAATGGCCTCGGTGTTGTCGAGCGCGAGAACCTTCGGCTTCGAGCGCAGTTGCGCCTGCCCCTTCTGCGCGAGCGCGTTCACGCGCGTGAGCAGGTAGTTGCGCAGCGAGCCGCCGATCGACGCGGTCAGCGCGATGCCGGTCGGCATGAAGGTGCCGGTCTGCCCGGTTTCCGACGCGCCGACGCCGAACGTCAGCGGCGGATTGCCGGCGCCGTTGTACTGCGTGTTGCCGTTCAGCGGATTCGCGCCGTTGCCGATCTGCACGTCGCCGTGCGTCGTGTGCAGGCGCCAGTCGATCCCGAGGCTGTCGAGCGAATCCTCGTTGATGTCGATGATCGTCACGTTGATCTCGACGATGCGCGGCCGCTCGTCGAGCTGGTTGATCAGCGACTGGTAGCGGTACATGTTCTCCGGCAGGTCGCGCACGATCACCGCGTTGATCGCCGGATCGGCAACGATCTGCGGCAGCGTGTCGCCACCGCCGCCGCTCGAGAACGGCGAGACACCGCCGGCAGCGCCGTCGGCACCGCCATAGCCGGCCTGGCGCGGGCCGCCGGCAATGTCCGGGAAGTCGAGCCGCGGCACCGCGATCGTCAGCCCCGAGCCGAGCTTCACCTGGCGTGCGGCCTGCCCGAGCGGCGTGCTCGACGGCAGCTCGCTCGTGCCGCCGCCCTTGCCGAACAGCCGGCGCAGGATCGTCGCGACGCCCGGCACCGTCACTTCCTTGCCCGAGCGGTTGATCGTGAAGTCGGACGCCCAGCCGTACCGGAGCCGGAACGCGCGGATGTCCGCATGCGCGCCGTTCGCCGACGGATCGCCGACCGAGCCGACCGCCTGCCGCACGAGCTCCACGTAACGACGCGGGCCGGCCACGTACACGCTGTTCGCGCGATCGTTGATCACGAGCGTGTAGCGCTTGTCGGGAATCTGCATCGCCTGCAGCGCGCGGCCGATCTCGCCGGCCGCGTTCGGCGGGATCGGGATCATCTGCGTCTGCGACTGGTCGGCCGGGTCGACGTACAGGAACGAGCCGTCGTAGTACCACGTGAGCCCGTAGGTCGAGCAGATCGTGTCGAGCGTCTGCTGCGGCGTGCCCGAGAAGCGGCCGCTGATCACGCCGTCGACCTTCGGGTCGACCACGGCCGTCACGCCCTGCGACGACGCGAGCTCGCGAATGAAGTCGCCGATCTTCTTGCCGTTCGCGACGATCGTGAACGGCTTGTTGCGCCAGCGCAGGTCCGCCGCGCGCGCCGGCTGCGCGACCGTCACGCACAGCGACGCCGCGAGCAGCGCGGTCGCGCACATGGCGAGCGCGGCCCGTTGCAGGCGGCGCGGTTGAAACCGGATCGGGGCGACGCGTTGACGCATCAATACACTCCTGTGGAAGAAACGAACATGCGTTCCAGCGCCTGCTGCGCGAAGCGCAGCACCTCGCTGCCGAGCCAGCCTGACAGCAGCACGAGCGCGACCATCACGGCGATCAGCCGCACCGCGATGCCGAGGTTGGCGTCCTGCACCTGCGTGACGGCCTGCAGGATCGCGACGACGAGGCCGGTGACGGTGGCAATCAGCACGATCGGCAACGACAGCAGCAGCACCAGCATCAGCGCCTGCCGGGTCAGGTCGAGGATGGTCGAGCTCGTCATTGCACGACTCCCGGCGCACGCACGCCGGCACCCGCGCCGAGCGTGCCGTCGTCGGGCGGGTTCTTCACCCAGCCGACCGTATGCAGCTGCACGTCCTCCTCGACCTCCTGGTACGACAGCACCGCGAGTTCCGGCAGCACCGGCTGCAAAATCGTCTTCACGTAGCGGCGCGCGCCGAGCGCGACCATCACCGCGACCCGCGCGGCGCCCGGCGGGTTGCCGTGGCCGCCCGCGCCTGCCGGCTGCGCCGCCGTCGCGGCCTGCACGATCGCGCGCACCTGTTCGCCGATGTCCTGCTTGATCGCGCTCGACAGCGCGAGGAAATTGCCCTGCTTCGTGCGCATCACCGCGTTCTCGATCCGCTCCTGCAGGTTCTGCTCGAACAGCACGACGCGCAGCTGCCGCGTCGCGCCCGCATGGCGATCGGTGATCATCCGGCGCAAGTCGACGCGCACCAGCTCGACCAGCGCGATCACGTCGTCCGGCTCGTTCGGCGCCCACGTGATCAGGCTTTCGAAAATCACGCGCAGGTTGCGGATCGGCACCTGTTCGGCCAGCAGCCGGCGCAGCACCTCGGTCACGCGTTGCAGCGGCACGAGCCGCGTCAGTTCGCCGACGAGTTCCGGATGCTCGCGGCGCACCAGGTGCACGAGCGCCTGCGTTTCCTGGATGCCGAGCAGCTCGTCCGCATGCTGGCGCACGATCTGCTCGACGTGCGCGGCGAGCGCGCCTTCGCTCGTCAGCCACTTGCCGTCCGGCGCCGCGCCGTCGGGCTTGATCCACAGCGCGGTCGCGAACGGGCCGAACGCCTCGGCCGGCTGGCGCTCCGCGCGCTCCGGCAGCGGCGCGACGCCGTCCCACAGCAGCCAGCCCGGCTTCAGCGCGCCATGCGCGGCGAGCACGTCCTGCAGATAGATCCGGTACGTGCCGGGCGCCGCCCCTTCGTCGTCGTTCAGCGTGATGCGCGGAAAAACCGTGCCGATGTCCGCGTCGACGCGCGCCTTCGCGCTCGACAGCGCGGCCTGCAACTGCGCGAGGTTCAGCGTCGTGCGCAGGTCGTCCGACAGCGACACCGCGATCAGCGACGTGACGCCTGCCGCGTGCGACACCTTCGCCGGCTGGCCGTCGTCGGTCGCGCCGATGCGGCCCGCGATATGAATCAGGTTGAAGCTCGGCGCGGTCGTCTTGCGCTTGAGCTGCATGAAGGCGAACGCGCCGAGGCCGAGCGCGATCAGCGCGAACGACCATTTCGGAAAACCGGGCACGACGAGGAACCCGGCCAGCACCAGCGCCGCGATCAGCAGCGCGCGCGGATGCGCGCCGAGCTGCTCGCCCAGCTGTTCGCCGAGCTGGCGCTGCCGCGTGTCGCGCGTTGCGACGCGCGTCGTCACGATGCCCGCCGCGATCGACACCAGCAGCGACGGGATCTGCGACGCCATCCCGTCGCCGACCGTCAGGATCGCGTAGCGCTGCAGCGCCTCGCCGATATCCATCCCGTGCATCAGCGTGCCGACCGCGATGCCCGCGACGATGTTGATGAACGCGATCACGAGGCCCGCGATCGCATCGCCCTTCACGAACTTCATCGCGCCGTCCATCGCGCCGTGCATCTGCGATTCCTGTTCGAGCTTCTCGCGGCGCTCGCGCGCTTCGTCGGCGCTGATGATGCCCGCGCGCAGGTCCGCGTCGATGCTCATCTGCTTGCCCGGCATCGCGTCGAGCGAGAAGCGCGCGCCGACTTCGGCGACCCGCTCCGAACCCTTCGCGATCACGATGAACTGCACGACGGCGATCACCAGGAACACCACGCCGCCTACCACGACGTTGTTGCCGACCACGAGCCGGCCGAACGCGTCGATCACGTGGCCCGCGTTCGCGTGCAGCAGGATCAGCTTGCACGACGCGATGTTCAGCGCGAGCCGGAACAGCGTGGTGAACAGCAGCAGCGCGGGAAACGACGAGAAGCTGACCGCCGACGGCACGTAGGTCGACACCGTCAGCAGCACGACGCTCGCGGCGAGGTTCAGCGAGATCATCCCGTCGAGCGCGGCTTGCGGCAGCGGCAGGATGAACAGCGCGACCACCGACACGATGAACGCGGCGAGAAACAGGTCGGCGCGCGGCGATGCCCCGAGACGGCGCCCGGACACGCTGCGGCCAGCGGAAAAGATCCGCTGCCAGTCGCGAGGGAGCGCCTTCGGTTCTGCCATCGTGCCGTCGTCCTGTCGTTGTCGCCAGCGGACGCGGGCCGTCATGCCCCGCGTCGCGCGGACCGTTGAATGGGACGAGTGTAGCGACGCGCAACCGCGCAAAAAGGGAAGCGCCTCGTAGCGTCGCGGCCGTTTTCCGGTGACGATCGGATCGGACTACGAAACCCGGCGGCGCCTGCGCGCGCGCATCGCCGGAACCGCTTCCATCGCGCGGCGGGCGCCGCGCGGGAAGACAGGGTCAGGACTCCAGACGGCGCGCGGCGAGATACGCGAGCTGCGCGCGGTTCTGCACGTTGAAGAGTTTTTCGAGCGAGCGGATATGGTGACCGACCTTGTGCAGCGACGTGCGCAGCGCGCTCGCGATCTCCTGGTCGGACAGCCCGTGCACGAGCCGGTCGAGCACCTGCTGCTGCTCGTCGCCGAGCGCGAAGCCGCGCATGCGCGCGATGCGCGCCTCGAGAAACGGCAGCGCGACGCGATGCACGGCGAGGCTCACCGACAGCGCACCGCCGATCACGCGATCGTCGATCCATTCGGTGCCGTGGGCTTCCGACGTCACGTTCACGGCAACGCGCAGGTCGAGCCGCGGCGCCGACAGGCTGAAGATCACGCCGCTGTTCATTGCGTGCGCACGCAGATGGCCGGCCAGCGCGAGCACCTTGCGGTCGCCGCTGCCCTGCGCGGCCGACTCGATCTCGTCGAGCCGCCACGCGACGGGGAAGCCGCTGCTGCGCACTTGCGCGAAACGCGGGTCGCTCTCGTAGAGCATGCCCTCGATATACGGCTGCATGAACGTCGCGGGCGCGAGGTCACGCAGCAGATGCGCGCACAGGATGCGCCGCCCGATCATCTCGTAGGCGCCGTAGCCGAGCGTGCTGAAACCGATTTGCCGCAATCGCGCATGGCATTGGGAGAAATCGACGGAAGCGAGGTCGGATTTACCGGGCGCGATTTGAATGCCGGTAAAAACGTCGCGCTCGATTGCATGAATTTCTTTCGAATAAGCGGCAGCGGCCGCGATATCGGCTTGCGAGAACCACTCGACGCGTGGCGCGTCGTCAGCATATGTCATGAGGAGCCCACCCTTTCCCAATATGTGAACCTGCCCCGTCACGATTTGGTCTTTTCTTTATGATTTTCTGGTCGACTCTATACCGGCGCGAATATGAACCTTTCGCCCGAATTAGTATTACGGCATATTACGCGCAGACAGGCATTTTTGTACAATGCCCCCGCGTTTCGTCTGGATGACGATCGGCGCATATCATAAAGATGCTCGATCGCATCGTCGCGGGCACCGTGCACGACACGGCGGCCGCTGCGCGATGCGCGTCGATTCCGAGGGATGATTCATGTCCGATATTGCATTGCAAGAAGAAGCGGTCGCCCCAACCTTGTCCCGTCCGCCGCGGCGGACGGTCGCCTGCGCCGGTGCGTCGAGAGAGCGCCCGGTGCAGGTCGTCTGGTGCGACGACGTCAAGCGCGACGACATCGCGCAGCCGCACGCGCCGAAGCTCGGTGTCGCCGATACGCTCGCGCACGCGCAAAGCACTGCCGAACGCAACCGGATCGTCACCAGCCTGCTGCACCTGACGGGCTTCTCGACGTTCGCGTATTTCGCGCTCGAATTCTCGCGGGAGCGTGTCGAAAGTCTCTACCTGCACGAGGCGTTCACGCCGCCCACCTATCGCGGCGACTACGTCCGGCACAACCATCACGACATCGATCCGCGCACGCTCGACGCGCGCGTGTGCAACATGCCGATCGTGTGGGACCTGCAGCAGCTGCGCCGCGAACACCGCGCGCGCGACGGCGGCCCGTGCGTGAGCCCGGCCGCGCTCGACGGTTTCCTGCAGACGATGCAGGACGACGGCATGTGCAGCGGCATCATGTATTCGATGGCCGTGCCCGGCACGCGGCTGCATGCGTTCATGAGCTTCACCGCGCCGCGCCGCACGCGCGAGTGGATCACGCCGGCGACGATCGAGCAGGCGCTGTCGATCGGGCTGTCGGTGCACAAGTTCGCGTCGCCGCAACTGATCGCGACGTCGCGCGAACGCGCCGTGAACGGGCTCACGCCGTTCGAGCAGGAACTGCTGCTGGGCATCGCGGAAGGCGCGTCGGACAAGGAGATCGGCCGGCGCCTCGACACCAGCGCGCACAACGTCGACTATCACCTGCGCAAGCTGCGCAAGCGCTTCGGCGTCGCGAACCGGATCCAGCTCACGTACCTGACGTCGAAGCTCGAGCTGATCTGACGCGCACGCGCTCTGCCCGCGTAAACGCACATGCCGGCCTCGCGGGCCGGCATGTGCGCAACACCAGGAGATGACGCCGAACGGCGTTACTTCAGCAGCGTCATCTGCACGACCTTGACGATCACGAGACCGACCGCGATCACCAGATAGCCGCGCAGCACGGCCATCCAGACGCGCGTCGCGACCGTCATGTTCTGCGGTTCGAGCGTGTCGAGCGGCGGCATGCGCCAGGTGGCGCGCAGCGCGCGATCGATGCCCGGCTCGACGACGCGCTTGTTGCGGCGGATCAGCACCGTCGCGAGATAACCGACGATCGCGAGCACCGTGCCGCCGACCAGCACGTCGACGATCGCTTCGCCGCTGATGTCCGGATACATCACCGAGGCGGTGAGGATGATCGACAGCAGCACGAGCACCCAGATCACCGCGCCCGTGAAGATGTTGAGCTTCGTCGAGTTGACCCACGGGCCGAGCACCTGGCGATCGTTGCACAACACGAGCAGGAACACCGTCGCGCTCGGCAGCAGCACGCCCGCGAGCGTCTGCACCGCTTCGGTCAGCAGGCCGAGCGGGCTGCCCGGGATCAGCACGAGCGCGGCGGCGGCCGCGACGATCCCGAAGTAGACGAGATAGAAGCCCTTCGCGTCGGACACGCCGCGATGCAGCGAATGACGGATCTTGAACACGTCGCCGATCGCGTACGCGGTCGACAGCGACACCGCCGCCGCGCCGATGATGCACGCGTCGAGCAGCGCGACCGCGAACAGCGTCGCGCTGGTGCGGCCCGCATACTTCTCGAGGCCCGCGATCACGCCGCCCGCGTCGCTGAAGTTGCCCGCTTCCGGATGGCCGCCGAACAGCGCGGCGCTGAAGCCGATCATCGCGACCGCGCCGATCAGCACGAACGCGATGCCGATCCACAGATCGACCTTCTCGTACTTCATGAAGCGCGGCGTGATGCGCTTGTCGATCACGTAGCTCTGCTGGAAGAACAGTTGCCACGGCGCGACCGTCGTGCCGACGATGCCGATCACGAGCAGCATCACGTCGGACAGCTTCGCGTGCGCGGGCCAGTTCGGCACGAAGAAGTCGCGCGACATCTGCGCCGCCGGCGGGTGGATCGACACGAGCACCGGCACGAGCAGCAGGCTCAGCACGCACAGCACGATCGCGAACCGCTCGAAGCGCCTGAAGTCGCCGGTACTCACGGCCGCCATCGTCAGCGCGGCCGCCACGCATACGCCCGCGACCTTCGGGAGCCCGAAGAAAGCCAGCACGAACGTGATGCCGATGAACTCGGTGACGATCGTCAGCGCGTTGAGCAGGAACAGGTCGATCACGCTGAACGCGCCCCAGAACTTGCCGAAGCGCTCGAAGATCAGGCGCGCATGGCCGACGCCCGTGACCGCGCCGAGGCGCAGCACCATTTCCTGGTTCACGTACAGCACCGGCACGAGCAGCAGCAGCGTCCACAGCAGCGTCGTCCCGTAGTTCTGGCCGGCCTGCGTATAGGTGCCGAACGCGCCCGCGTCGTTGTCGCCGACCATCACGATGAGGCCGGGCCCGATGATCGCGAGCAGCGTGCGCAGGCGCGCCCACCACGTGCCGCGCGCGGCGGTGTCGTGATGCGCGATGGTGCCGAGCGCGCCGCGGATGTCGCCCAGGTGGGCTTCGTCGAGCACGGCGGCGCGTTCGACGGCGATCGGTGGAGAGACGTTTGATGGCGTGGACATGATGAATTCCGTACGGCTGTTTTTTTCGGTCAAGCGTGTGGTCTTGGAATACGCGCGCATAACAGGCCCGAAGCCCGCGCGCGCATGCCGAGACGCGCTCGGCGTTTCAGTTCAGCAAAGCAGCGATATGAACCGGTTGAACAAGCGGGAAAACACCCGCGGACGGGCGTCGAGCATCGGCATCGCGTCGTAGTGCGGATGCGATCGCGTGACTTGCGGAAGATTCGACAGCAGAAGGCCGAAGTTCATGGTCTGGCTCCTGGCGGCAGCGGCATGCATGCCGGCCGCGTGGTGGGTGCGGGGCCAGTCCGGGGCCTGAACGACGTGTCAGGCTAGTCGGCCGGCATGTCCCTGCGACCCGGGTTCAAAAGGGTGTGTTGGTGCAACGGGCATAAGGGACAACTGTCACTGTCGTTCATGGCGGCTCCTGTGCGGTGTTCCGGAGAACACGGTTGGCCGCCGCCCGGCGCGCGGGCCGCCGTTCGGATGCATGCGAAACGCATGCGCGAACGCGGCCGCGCGCCGGGCGGCGGCGAAACCGGATGGCGCATGCGCAAACGCATCACGCTGACCGGCGCGAATCAGGGTGCACGAGGGGGTTACTGCGAAATACTGCTGCGCGCACCGTTTGCCTGGGGGACAAACGGCGGCTTCGATGAGGCGCGGACGTCGGTCGCTCAGGCGGAAACTTCGTTCGAAGATCGACTACTGCAGGCGTCCAAGGCGGCGGCCCCAAGAGTGAAGATGGCGGATTCTATGGACCGGCCGAAACGGAAGTCAACCCTTTGGAACCGGCTTGACGGAATATTTTTTCGGGTTCATGCGGACTGAAAGATTCGCGCCCGGAATGACGCGCCGCAACCTTTCAGCGCCTCGAAGCGCACGCGCCGCCGATGCATGCGAGCAACAGTCGCCGCGCGCCGCCGGCAGGCAGTCGCAGCGGGCATCGACCGGCCCGGATGGGGCGCCGCAGGCGGTGCGAAATGCGCAACGTCGCCGCCTTTTTTGCTTGCACCGCAGCAAAACTCGCGACTACAATCCGCCCCAATTCATCAAGGGAGTCCCTTCGTGGACGCATGCTCCAGTTGCAGTTCGATGCCGGTCGAGGCCGGCCAAGCCATCGCGAGATAGCAGCCAGGCGCATGTCTTTCGCCGCTAGCTCGCCATCGTCGGGTTAGCGCGCTTCCTCCCGGGCCGGCATCGCCGGATCGTCCGTGTCGCACGCTCCGTTACGTTCCAACCGCCGAGCGCCGGTCGCGTCATGCTCCCGCGCTCGATCACGTCGTCCGGCAGGCGCCGGACCGGACGGAGGCACGTCATGTCGTTTCAATCGCTCATGGTCAGACTCAGGCAACTCGCGCGTGTCGTGTCCGACCGCTCGTTCGCTTCGGCCCTTGCACCGCTCGCCCACACGTTCGGCAACTGGCGCGGCAGCGCGCTCGCGCACCTGCCGGCGGCACCGCGCCCGCTCGAATGCGTGCTGGCCGGCGCGATGGCGGCCGCCGTCGCGCTCGTCGCGCTGCTCTGTGCGACCGCATCGCGCCTCGGCTTCGCGCACGTATGGCGGATCGGCGGCTGGCTGCCGTGACCGGTCGCGTGCAACGCGCCGCATGCCTGCGCGCCGCCGCCCGTACCCGAGCCATCGCTCCACGTTTTCATTTCTTCAGCCTAACTAATCAATCGAATAATGGAGCCCGCATGAAGAATCGCTTCGAATCCGCTCCGCGCACACCGCGCCTCGACGCGCTCGCCGCGCTGTTGCTGTCGCTCGCGGCCGCGCCTGCGTTCGCGCAATCGTCGTCACCGGCCAGCGCGGCCGAACCGGCCGCCGGAGCCAGCGACACTGCCGCCGCCCCCGCACCGGCCGCCGATGCTGCTGCGCCCGCCCCCACCGGTTTCTGGGAACGGTCGAACCTGCTCGGCAACATGGGCGGCCTGCGCGACGTGCTCGGCGATCACGGCGTCACGCTGAACCTGCAGGAAACCAGCGAATACCTGTACAACGCCGCGGGCGGCACGCAGCGCGGCGGTGCCTACCAGGGCCTCACGCAATTCGGCTTCAACGTCGATACGGAGAAGGCGATCGGCCTGCCGGGCGGCACGTTCAACGTGTCCGGGTTGCAGATCCACGGCACCAACCTCACGCAGCGCTATTTGCAGACGCTGCAGACCGCGACCGGCATCGAGGCGAATTCGACCACGCGGCTGTGGGAGCTCTGGTACCAGCAGGCGTTCCTCGCCGGCAAGGCCGACGTGAAGGTCGGCCAGCAAAGCGTCGACCAGGAATTCATGGTCAGCCAGTACGCGGCGACGTTCATGAACGCGACGTTCGGCTGGCCCGTGCTGCCGGCGACCGACCTGCCGGCCGGCGGTGCTGCCTATCCGCTGTCGTCGCTCGGCGTGCGGCTGCGCGTGAAGCCGGCCGACGCGTGGACCGCGATGGTCGGCGTGTTCGACGGCAACCCGGCCGGCCGCAGCGACGGCGACGCGCAGGTGCTGAACGCGCACGGCACCAACTTCAACCTGCGCAGCGGCGCGTTCGTGATCGGCGAACTCCAGTACGCGCTGAACGCGCCGCCCGCCGACCCGAAGGCACCGCAACCGGCCGGCCTGCCCGGCACGTACAAGCTCGGCTTCTGGTATCAGTCGCAGCACGCGAACGATCCGCGCGTCGGCACCGACGGGCTGTCGCTCGCGGATCCGGCCAGCAACGGGATCCCCGCCACGCATCGCGGTAACTACGGTTTCTATGCGGTCGCGGATCAGATGGTATGGCGGCCGTCGGCGGACAGCCCGCGCTCGGTCGGCGTGTTCGCGCGCGTGATGGGCGCGCCGGGCGATCGCAACGTCGTCGATTTCGCGGCGAATGCGGGCGTGACGCTCAAGGCGCCGTTCAAGGGCCGCGACGACGATACGGCCGGCATCGCGGTCGGCTACGCGAAGATAGGCTCGCATGCGCGTGCGCTCGACGGCGACACCGGCAGGCTTGCGACGCCCGGCTATCCGGTGCGGCGCGCGGAAACGGTGATCGAGGCGACCTACCAGTACCAGGTCGCGCCGTGGTGGCAGGTGCAGGCCGACCTGCAGCACTTCTTCCGGCCGGGCGGCGGCATTCCGGACCCGAACGCGGCCGGCGCGCGCATCGGCGACGAAACGGTGGTCGGCGTGCGCACGACGATCACGTTCTGACATCCGCGCATGCGAAACGGGCCGGACTGCCGCGCGCGCGGCGATCCGGCCCGTGCTCGTTCAGGTGCGTGCATGCAATGCACGCGGCCCGTCACTCGCCATACAGCCCGAGCAGTTTCAGCGTGACGCCGTTGGTCCAGCCGAAGCCGTCCTGCAGTGGATATTCGCCACCCCCGCCGCCGCCCGCGCCAGCCCCTTCGACCACGTACTTCTCGACGAGCTTGCCTTCGGTTGCATATACATGCTTCACGTCGGCCAGAAAGCGCGTTCCGATGTCCTTCGCGAGCGCCGGCTCGCCGTAGCGGCGCAGCCCGTCGATCGCGATCCACTGCAGCGGCGCCCAGCCGTTCGGCGCATCCCACTGCTGGCCCGTGTTCGCGGTCGTCGTCGCGAGGCCGCCCGGCTGCAGCAGCGTCTTGCGCACCTCGCGCGCGGTGGCCTTCGCACGCTCGGGCCACGCGACACCCGCGAACAGCGGATACAGCGCGGCCGCCGTCACGCCGTCGCGCGGCTTGCGCAACTGCCAGTCGTAGTCGCCGTAATAGCCGCGGCGGTTCCACAGATAGTGGTTGATCGCGGCCGCGCGCCGCGCCGCCCGTCCGGAGAAATCCGCGACACACGCGAAGTCGCGCGTGACCGCGCAGCCCTTCACGATCGTCGTCTCGAGATGGAACATCAGGCTGTTCAGGTCGACCGGCACGATCGCCGTCGTGCGGATGGTCGCGAGCGTCCGGCCGTCGCCGAACCAGCGCGAGCTGTAGTCCCAGCCGCTTTCGGCACCCGCGCGCAGGTCGCGGTACACCTCGTTCGCGGGGCGATCCGGCACGGCCTTCGCGGTCGTCACGTCCTCGAGATACGACTCGTCGCGCGGCGTGTCGCTCGCGTCCCAGTAGCGGTTCAGCACCGCACCGTCCGGCATCGCGACCACGTTGCGCGCGGCCTGCCCGCGCGGCGTCGTCGTTTCGCCCTGCATCCAGTACGCATGCTCCTTGCGCAGCGCCGGCAGGTATTTCTGGTAGACCTTGTCGCCTTCGGCCTGCGCGGCGAGCGTGACCATGTACGCGAAGAACGGCGGCTGCGAGCGGCTCGCGTAGTACGTGCGGTTGCCGTTCGGGATGTGGCCGATCGTGTCGATCAGGTATGCGAAGTTGTCGAGCATGTCGTCGACGAGATCCTCGCGCCCCGACACCTGCAGCCCGAGCATCGTGAAATAGGTATCCCAGTAGTAGCCTTCGCGGAAGCGGCCGCCCGGCACCACATACGGCTTCGGCAACGCGATCAGCGAACTGTACGGCGGCACCGTCGTGCTGGTGCGCGTGAGCTGCGGCCACAGCCAGTCGATGTGCTGGCGCAGCGTCTGGTTCGCGGGCGGCGTGACCCCGCCTTCCGGCGGCGGCGTGAAGTGCTGGTCGACGAACGCCTTCAACGAGAAGCCCGGCTGCGACTTCTGTTGCTGATACAACTGTACGATCGTCGCCGGATCGGCGTTGGGCGTCGCGTCGACGAAGGTCTTCTGGTCGGGATAGAGTTGCGCCGTCTGCACCGCGACGAACAGGTCGCCGTAGAGCTGGCTCGGCGGCGGCAGCAGCGTGCCGGAAGCCGCCGCCGTGGCGGGCGCGGCGGACTGGCTGGCCGCCTGCATCGCGGCCTGGTTCGCGGCCTGGTTCGCACTGTCGGCCTGCGCGGCGCAGCCGGCGACCGCGAGGTAAGCGACGGCGAGCACGGCGGCCCAGCGCAGACGCGGCGCGGGCACGGATGGATGCGAGGCAGGATGCGATGCGGTCGATGCGGCGCGACGTGACGTCATGACGTGTCCCCTCCTTTCGATGATGAATGGTTCGGCAGGGGTCTCGTTCGCGCGTGCGCTCGTCTCGATGGCCGTCGATCGATGCGCGTCGTTGTCATCCGCGGATGAGTTCCGACTGTCGCACGAAACGCGCATCGCACGCAAGTTTCGCGGCCGCCCCCGCGGCGCGCGCGTCATATTCATGTCATGGACCGCACCGGCAGCGCGGTCGTCTCTTCTTCCACACGCGCTAACAGGAACGACTGTTGCAACATGCGGAACGAGCGTTGTCTCGCGTGACGCAACGACCACATTGTGGGCATAATGGCGTCTTTACCGCGCGCCCAGCCCATGTCGCCCGTCTTTCTAGCACCGCTCATCGTTGCCTGTGCGTTGTTCATGGAAAGCGTCGACGCGAACATCATCGTCACCGCCCTGCCCGCGATGGCGAGGGACTTCGGGCACAATCCCGTCACACTGAACATTGCGATCACGGCCTACGTGGTCGGCCTCGGCGTCTTCATCCCGATCTGCGGATGGCTTGCCGACCGCTTCAGCGCGCGCGCCGTGTTCCGCACCGCGATCGGCATCTTCGTTGCCGGCTCGCTGATGTGCGCGGCCTCCAATTCCCTCGGCGTGCTCACGTTCGCGCGCTTCGTGCAGGGCGTCGGCGGCGCGATGATGGTGCCGGTCGGCCGGATCATCATCTTCCGCGCGGTGCCGCGCTCCGATCTCGTGCGCGCGATGAACTACCTCGCGATTCCCGCGCTGTTCGGGCCGACGGTCGGGCCGCTCGTCGGCGGCTTCATCACGACCTACCTGCACTGGCGGATGATCTTCTTCATCAACGTGCCGATCGGCATCTACGGGATCTACCTCGCGAGCAAGCACATCGCGAACACGCACGAGGCCGATCCCGGCCCGCTCGACTGGTTCGGCTTCCTGCTGTCGGCGAGCGGCGCCGCGCTGCTGCTGATGGGGCTCACGCTGATCGACGGCGCGCTCACGTCGCGCGGCAACGCGCTCCTGATGTGCGCGGCCGGCGCGGCGATGCTCGCGCTTTACGTGCCGTACGCGCGCCGCAAGGCGCGCCCCGTGCTCGACCTCAGTTTCCTGAAGATCCCGACTTACCACGCGAGCGTGGTCGGCGGGTCGCTGTTCCGCATCGGCCTCGGCGCCGTGCCGTTCCTGCTGCCGCTCGCGCTGCAGGAAGGCCTCGGCATGAGCGCGTTCCACTCCGGGCTGATCACCTGCGCATCGGCTCTCGGCGGCGCGGTGAGCCGCTCGACGGCCACCCATACGCTGCGCCGCTTCGGCTTTCGCACGGTGCTGATCTACAACGCCGCGTTCGCCGGGCTCGCGATCGCCGCCTACGGCGTGTTCCATCCGGGCATGGCGACCTGGGCGATCTGGATGATCGTGCTGGTCGGCGGGATCTTCCCCGCGCTGCAGTTCACGAGCCTGAATTCGATGATCTACGCGGATATTTCGCAGGCCGATGCAGGCCGCGCGACGAGCCTCGGCAGTGTCGTGCAGCAGATGTCGCTCGGGCTCGGTGTGACGGTTGCCGGCCTCGTGCTGCACCTGTCGCACTGGCTGCAGGGGCATCAGACGATGGTGTGGTCGGATTTCTGGCCCGCGTTCGTCGTGGTCGGGCTGTGTTCGTTCGCATCGATTCCGATCACGCGGCGGCTGCCGCCCGGCGCCGGCGACGAAGTCGCGCGCGGCAAGCGGCAATGAACGGGCGGGCTGGCGGGAAAAGGCTGGCGGCGGAAAAGCGAAACAACAAAAAAAATCAGCGGACATCCACACGGGGCCGGTGCACAGCCGCATGGATGTCCGCTCAGGGCTCCGGGTCTCTCGTTGGGGGTTGAGAATCCCGGATCTGCTTCCTGCGTGCCATGGACATATGTGCGTCGGAAGCCGAATCGTTGCGCGCACATTTCGTCGCGCCATGACTGCACTATAGGGAAAGTCGCGCCGCGCATCTGTCAAGCATTGTCAGACGTGTCCCGTGCACGCGTCGCACACGTGCGCCGCTTTCGCGCTAAAGTGGTGCCCGACCGCCACCTTCAGCCGCCGCTCCGATGCTCACGCTTTCGCCCGCCGCCGCCCGCGCGCTGCATCTCGCCGCGCAGGGCCTGCTGACCCCGCCCCGCCGCAAGGCCACCAAGGCCGACGTGCTCGACACGATCCGCCGGATGGCGCAGTTACAGATCGATACGATTCATGTCGTCGCGCGCAGTCCGTATCTCGTGCTGTTCAGCCGTCTCGGCGACTTCGCCCCGCAGTGGCTCGACGAGCATCTCGCCGAGGCGCGCCTGTTCGAATACTGGTCGCACGAAGCGTGCTTCCTGCCGGTCGAGCAATTCGGGCTGATGCGCTACAAGATGCTCGATCCGTCGGGAATGGGCTGGAAATACGCGGCCGACTGGCACGCGCAGAACCGCGCCGAGATCGAGCGGCTGCTCGCGCGGATTCGCGACGAAGGCCCCGTGCGGTCCGCCGATTTCATCCGCGAAAACGGGGTGAAAGGCAACGGCTGGTGGGACCGCAAGCCCGAGAAAAAACACCTGGAAGTGCTGTTCACGACCGGCCACCTCATGGTGTCCGAGCGCCGCAATTTCCAGCGCATCTACGACGTGCGCGAGCGCGTGCTGCCCGGCTGGGACGATGCGCGCGACCTGCCGCCGCGCGACGCGGTGCTGCCCGCGCTGCTCGACTACACGTGCCGCGCACTCGGGATCGTGCGCGCGGACTGGGTGGCCGATTACTACCGGCTGCCGCGCCGTTCGTACCGCGCGGAACTCGAGCGACTCGCGGACGCGGGCGAGCTGATCCCGGTGCAGGTCGCCGACTGGAAGGAGCCGGCCTACGTGCATCGCTCGCTCGACGCGCTGCTGCCGGCCGCCGCGGCAGACACGCTGCGCTCGACGGTCACGACGCTGCTGTCGCCGTTCGATCCGGTGGTGTGGGACCGGCGGCGCGCCTCGACGCTGTTCGGGTTCGACTACACGATCGAGTGCTATACGCCCGCGCACAAGCGGCGCTACGGCTACTTCTGCCTGCCGGTGCTGCATCGCGGCCGGCTGATCGGGCGCGTCGACGCGAAAGCGCATCGCTCGCTCGGCACGTTCGAGTTGAAGACGGTGCATGTCGAGCCGGGCGTGCGGTTCGGCACGGGGCTCGCGGCCGACGTCGCGAAGGCCGTGAAACGGCTGGCGGCGTGGCATGGCACGCCGGAAGTCACGGTCGGGCACGCGCCGCCAGCGCTCGCGGACGCACTGCTCGGCGGCTGATCTGCCGCGGCGGCGCGACCGCTCGCCCGCCGCATGCATGCGCGCCGGCACCGTTGCCGTATCGACGCACTGCCGCATCGACCCATCGACCCATCGACCCATCGACGCGCCGACGCATCGAGGCGCCGACGCATCGAGACGCCGCCGCGCATGCCCGCCGCGCGGTGGGCCTCCGCTGCAACCGCTACCGCTTCGCGGCAATCCAGCGGGCAATGCCCGGCCACACGTCCTTCAGCGTGCGCGATCCCATGAACAGCCCGATATGTCCGCCCGGCACGAGCTGGCGCGTCACCTGCGAGGCGGGCGTTCCCACCAGCTCCTGCGCGGCGAACACCTGCTCCTGCGTCGTGATGTCGTCGGCAGCGCCGGCAAGCAGATAAACGGGGCACGTGATCGCCTTCAGGTCGAGCATCCGCCCGAGCGCGACGAACGTGCCCTTCGCGAGCCGGTTCTCCTTGAAGATCTGCACGATCGCCTGCAGATACCAGCGCCCCGGCAGGTCGATCGGACTTTCGTACCAGTTCGCGAATGCTTCGCGCTTGCGCAGGTAGTCTGCATCGTCGAGGTGTTCGTACAGGTCGACGTGCTCGGCGAGATAGTGCTGGTCGGGATGCATGTTCTTCCAGCCGCGCAGCATGAAACGCCCGCGCATCAGGCCGCCGCCCATCGTCACCAGTTCCTCGTAGAACGACGTCGGATAGGTGTGCGCCATCCGCTTGATCGGACCGTCGCCCGCATCCGTGTCGATCGGCGCGCCCGCGAGCACGAGGCTCGCGACCTTGTGCGGAAAGCGCGCCGCATACATCGCGGACATCCACCCGCCCTGGCACAGACCGACGAGATTCACGCGCCCGCCGAGCTCGTCGACGCAGACGTTCAGCTCGGCCAGGTACTGGTCGATCTCGAGGTCCCGCATGTCTTCGGTCGCCGAACGCCAGTCGGTCAGGTACAAGCGCGTCACGCCGTGCTCGCGCAGCGTCTGCATCAAACTCTGCCCCGGCTGATAGTCGGCGATCATCGCCCGGTGTCCCGCATACGGCGCTTCGACGATCGTCGGCAGCCCGTGCGCCGGCGCGACCGAATAATCGCGGAACGTCATCGTGCGCAGTTCCAGCAGCGCGCGGTTCGGCGACGCCAGCGCCGGATGCGGTTCGCAATGCAGCTTCTCCTCTTCCGCGACGAAACGCAGGTTGCGCGCGGTGAGTGCCGAGCCGAGCCGGACCATCGCGGCGGCGGCGGCCATCGGCCAGAAGATCGGCAACGCCGGCGCGCTGGCGGACGTCGCGGAAAGCGGGATGGTATCGGTATCGCTCGAATTCATTGAATTCATCGAATTCCTGGCTACTGGGAACATGAAGGGGAAAAAGCCGTACGCGGGCTGCGCGACGATCGTCCGCGCTACACCCGCGGCGAATCGCACGTCACGCGCGCGGCCGTGACGTATGCGTGACGTTTGCGTCTTTCGATGCGTCCGCAACGATCTTCCGATGCGGGCGGCAATCGGTCATCGAACGCCCGGTGCGACGATCGGCGAAACCATTCTGGTCCGTAACCGGAAGCGATCGCTTGATCGCCGTCAATCGTTTCAGGTGAAATCCCGATAGCATGAAATCGCGCGATGATAGTTCGATGGCCGCGGCGCAGTATCTGCCGGCCTCGCGGCCGACATCGCGTCGCCACAGCGCACCGGCGACACCGGGCGACCTGCCTCCCCGCCTCACATGCACATCCGCGAAATCCGCTCGAAGATCAGCAGTACCTCGTCCACGCGCAAGATCACGAAGGCGATGGAAATGATGGCTCGCACCAAGATGGCGGGCGCGCAGCGGCGGGCGCGCGATTTCCGGCCCTATGCGGCGCGCATCCGGGAGATGGCCGAGCGCGTGCTGCGCGACCGGTCCGGCCACGTCTCCGCGCTGATGGCGAGACGCACGCCCGTGCGCCGCGTCGGCCTGATCGTCGTCAGCACCGATCGCGGGCTGTGCGGCCCGCTCAACACACGGCTGCTGGTCGAATGCGTGAATGCGCTCGAACGCTGGGACGGCGCCGGCGTCGCGTGCGAACTCAGCGTGATCGGTGCACGTGGCATTGCCCCGCTGATGCGCCACGGCGCGACCATCACCGCCCGCGCCAGCGGCCTCGCCGCCGCGCCGCACTTCGAGCAGCTGCTCGGCGCGCTGCTCGTGCCGCTCACCGCATTCGTCAACGGCGAACTGGACGAACTGCACATCGCGTACAACCGGTTGACGAGCCCGCTCGCGTATTCGCCGCGCATCGACGCGGTGCTGCCGCTCACCGGCCTCGACACCGGCACGCCGCCCGGCGACACCGCGACATCCGACTATCTGTACGAGCCCGCGCCGAAACCGGCCGTGGATACCTTGCTGCTGCGCTACGTCGAGGCGACGCTCTACCAGGCCGTCGTCGAGAATTACGCGTGCGAGCAGTGCGCGCGGATGTTCAGCATGCAGACCGCGACGGAGAACGCCGATCGCGTGTTGCGCGAGCTGCGGCACCTGTATCAGAAGACGCGCCAGGCGCAGATCACCACCGAGCTGTGCGAGATCGTCGCCGGCGCGGCGGCGGTCTGAAGGAGGCACGCATGCCGACGTCGATGAAGCTCGACATCCTCAGCGTGGAAGACGTGCTGTATTCGGGCGACGCACATTTCGTCGTCGTGCCCGGGGAAAGCGGCGAGCTGGGCATCTACCCGCATCACGCGCCGCTGCTCACGCGGCTGCGGCCCGGCGTCGTGACGCTCGTTGTTGCACCGGGCGGCGAACACCGCCGGCTGCTCGTCGCGGGCGGCCTGCTGGAAGTCAGCCGCGACGGCGTGACGCTGATTGCCGACCACGCGCTGCGCACGCCCGAACTCGACGACCTGCGCGCACGCGAAGCACGGCATGCGGCGGACGAGTGGCGCCGGCGCTTCGCGCACGACAACCGGCGCGCCTTCGATTTCGCATCGGCGCGTGCGGAGTTGATGGACGAAATCCGGCGCTTCTTCGCGCTGGCGATGCACCGGGAGTCCGCGCCGCGCGACACGCCGGGCGCCGCCGGCTAGGCCGGGCGCCGGCACCGCTCGTCGTGCGGTCGGCGAGCGCGCTCGGTTCAGTCGCGCAGCTTGCGAAAGCGCGGCGTGCCGTCCGGCAGGTTCTCGTTGAACATCGCTTCCGGCCGCACCCACAAGCCGCGCGCATGCGGCCACAGATGCTCGTACACGACCACCGACTCCTCGGTTTCGGAATGACGGGCGACGCCGATGTAGCGATACAGCCCGCCCTTGTAGTGACGATGCGTGGCGAGCTGTTCGGCTTCCTGTTCGGTCATGATCTGCTTCCCTTCGGCAAAAACGAAAGCGCGTATTGTATGCGCTCGCCGCGCGTCAGCGTTTCGCGTAGATATCGGGGCGGCGGATTTCCATCAGCCGCTCGGGATTCGCGGACGGCCCGAAGCCGACCGGCCGGTACAGTTCGTGCGCGTCGGTCGTCACGAGCATGATGCGGCGCAGGCTCTGCACCATCGGCTGCGCGAATACGTGGTCGATCAGCGCGCGGCCATAGCCGTTGCCGCGCTCGGCCGGCAAGACGAATACGTCGCACAGGTAGGCGAACGTCGCGTGGTCGGTCACGAGCCGCGCGAACCCGACGAGCCCGTCGCCCACATACGCGCCGAAGCACAGCGAGCCGTCGATCGCGCGCTCGACGACGTCGCGCGGAATGCCCTGCGACCAGTACGCATCGCGATGCAGGAAATCGAAGATCGCGTCGATGTCGAGCTCGCGCTTGTCGGTGGAAAATCTCAGCGGGGCGGGGGTGGCTGCGGGCACGTCGGCTCTCCGGTCGGCTGGGGGGAGCAGCAACGATAGCGCGGCGCGGGGTGGGCGACAAGCGATGCCGCCTCGACATGTACAACATTCCGTACAATGGACGCCCATGCTATACTTGTACGGTTAAAAGTACAAGTGAGGCGAATCATGCGCACGATTCACTTTTCGGATGCCCGCGGCAATCTGAAGACGGTCATCGACCAGGTCGTCGACGACGCGGACGTGACGCTCATCACGCGTCGCGATGCGCCGAACGCGGTCATCATGTCGCAGGAATACTATGACAGCCTGATGGAGACGGTTCATCTGCTCCGCTCGCCGGCCAACGTCGCCCACCTCGAACGCTCGATCGCGCAACTGCGCAAGGGCAAGACGAAAGAGCACAAGCTGGCGGGGGACGATGAATGAGCGTACGCCGCGTGCTCTTTACTTCCGACGCGTGGGACGACTACGTTTATTGGCAAGGGCAAGACCGCAAGACGCTCAAGCGCATCAACCAGCTCATTCGCGAAGCCCAACGGACGCCGTTCGAAGGGATCGGCAAACCCGAACCGCTGAAGGCCAATCTGTCCGGGTTCTGGTCCCGCCGCATCGACGATACGAACCGCCTCGTCTACGAAGCGGACGATCTTCAAATCAGCATCGTGTCCTGCCGCTACCACTACGCGTAGCACCAATCCCGCCGCCGTCCCCGCCTCTTCAAGGCGCCGGCAACGCTCGATCGGCCTTGCAACGCTTCAGCGGCAGCGGCCGGGCCGCCACGATCCGCGTGACCGCGCGGGTGCGCGGATCGATTTCCAGGTCGAGGCACGCGCAGCCGTAACCGTGCATCCCCGCATTGGTGACGACCCAGCCGCGCGTCGACATGTCCGGCATCTCGTCGAGGCCCGGCACCGGCGGGCTGCCCTGGGTCGACAGCGTCCAGCTGTTGTCCTTGTCGACGAGCCACCAGTTGGCCGGCGTCGGATTCTCGAGCCATCCGCAGCGCTTTTCCGCGGCGGCGGCCGCGGGCGTCGCGGACGTCAACGCGACGAACACACCAAGCATCCACATCGCGGAACGGGCACGGGCGATTTTCATTTCAGGGAAGTCCGGACGAAGGAAACGGCGGGAAACGATAGCGTCGACAGCATACCGGGCTTTCATGCGCGTCATGTCATGCACCGCGTTTCGCGGGCGGCATTCCGGTCGATGCATGGAAGCTGCCCGACCATCCCGCTTCGCCACGGACCCAACCGCTCGCGCGGGCCGCGCGGCTCGATTCGGTGATATCGTCACCGGCTCGATCAACTCGCGGCATCGCTTCATGCCTTATCGACTCATCGCGTTCGACTTCGACGGCACCCTCGCCGATTCGCTCGACTGCTTTCTCGCGGCGCTCACGGAGGCATCGCGCCTGCACGGCTTTCGCGACGCGACGCCCGAGCTGCGCCCCGCGCTGCGCGGCATGTCGGCGCGCGAGATCATCCGCGCGCTCGAGGTGCCGATGTGGAAAGTGCCGCGTGTGACGCTCGACATGCGCCGGCTGATGCGGCCGCGCATCGCGCACGTGAAGCTGTTCCCCGGCGTCGACGCGACCTTCGACGCGCTCGCCACACGCGGCATCCGCATCGCGATCGCGACGTCGAACACCGAGGACATCGTGCGCGACCGGCTCGGCCCGCACGCGAGCCGCTGCGTCGACACGTTCGCGTGCGGCATTCCGCTGTTCGGCAAGGCGCGCCGGCTGCGCGCGCTCGTGCGCGAAGCGGGCATGCAGCCCGACGACGTGCTGTATGTCGGCGACGAGATCCGCGATGCCGAAGCGGCGCGCCGCGCGCGTATCGCATTCCAAGGCGTCGCATGGGGTTACACGGCGCCCGACGCGCTGCAGGCGCATTGCGCGACGCCGTTGCTGCCGCGTCTCGACGCATTGCTCGATCGCGTTTAAGGACGCCGTACGAATCGCGCGTTCGATTCGACGAATCGCGAAAAAACCGCCCACGAGACGATGTAACGTCGATGACACGCGCGCGCATCGCCGCCATCGCATGCACGCCGCGCACGCAAAAATTGCCGCCACGATGCACGCAACAGGTACGCACTACCTGGCCGCGCGCGCACCCATCGCTTCGTCTTACCAACCGTTACACAAACCACAGCGCGGTTGCACCTGCTACCTGAGCGCTCTCCTAGAATCAGTCGGGCCGGGAAACACTTCGAACGCCGCCGCGGCAGAGCGGCGATCGAGCCCGGCCCGGGCGCGCCCGGTCTCTCGCACAGCTGCGGATCACGCGATCCGTCCGTTAATCAGAGCCCCGATAGAAAGGAGGTCCCATGAACCGCTTTCCCCAAGTCTCGCGCCTTGCATTGTCTGCCGCTGGCCTGCTTCTCGTCGCCGTGACGGCGACCGCGCAAACCGCGCAGCCGGCGCCGGCCGCACCGGCCGCCGCCACGCAGACGCGCATCCACGAAGCCGACCAGGCCTTCATCAACGACGGCACGAAAACCGTGTCGACCCAGCACGACGCCGCACGCATCGCCGATGCGCGCACGTCGGACAGCCAGGTGAAGGCGTTCGCGCAACGCGTGTCGACCGACGATGAGAAGATCATCCAGGCGATGCGCGCGGCCAGCCCGCGCGGCATCGACGTGCCGGCCAACGACCCCGACACGGCCGTGCTGGACAGCATCAAGACCCTGCGCGGCGCGGAATTCGACAAGGCGTATATCGAGCAGGTCGCGCTCGCCGGCCAGCAGAAGACGATGTCGGCATTCCAGGCCGAAATCGCGTCGGGCCGCGACACGAAGCTGAAGGAAGTCGCACGCCAGGCGCTGCCGATCCTGCAGGCGCACTACGCGGCCGCGCAGAAGCTCGCGCAGCGTCATCACCTCGCATCGGCGCAGTAACGCGCTGCCCCGCCGCGCATCGCGCGCGGCACGCCGCTTCCCCCCCTCGTCGCGTCGCCGCCCCCCTCTCCGGCGGCGCGACGCCTGCGGCTCCCTCGCGTCAGATCGCGAGCTTCGCCCGCAACCGCTCGCTCACCTCCGGCCATTCGTCGTCGATGATGCTGAAGCGCACCGAATTGCGCTTGCGGCCATCGGGCATGATCCGCTCGTGACGCACGATCCCTTCCTGCTTCGCACCGAGCCGCAGAATCGCCGCGCGTGACTTCTCGTTCAGCTCGTCGGTCGTGAACTGCACGCGCACACAGTGCAGCGTATCGAACGCATACGCGAGCAGCAGCCATTTCGCTTCGGTATTCGCGCGCGTGCGCTGCGCCGATGCGCTCAGCCACGTATGACCGATCTCGAGCTTGCGGTTCTTGCGGTCGATCTTCCAGAAACGCGTGCTGCCGATCACGCGGCCCGACGCACGCTCGACGATCACGAACGGCATCACGGTGCCGGCCGCGCGGCCTTGCAGCGCCGTGTCGAGATAGGCGTCGACCGTCTCCTCGCCCGGCACGACCGTGACCTTCAGGTTCCACAGCTCGCCGTCCGCCGCCGCATCGAGCAAAGCCTGCCGGTCGGATGCTTCGAGCGGCCGCAGCGCGATGCGCTCGCCGGTGAGCGTCGGTTGTCCGGGGGAAGATGCAGCGTCGGTCATGACGGGTTCCGTTTCCGTGAAGATGACGAAGAGGAGCAGGCTGCGCGCAGCGAAACGCCCATCATACGGCCGTCGTCAGCCGGGCAGCGCGGCGAGCCGCTCGCGAATCGCCTGCGCTTCGCCGCGCAGCGCTTCGGCGAATGCGTCGACGAGCAGGCTCTTCGGCCGGTGCTCGGGCACGATCACGCTGACGCGGTAGGGAAACGAGCGCGTGAGCGGCCGCACGTGCAGGTCGCGCCCGACGAAATCGAGCGCGGTCAGCGGATTGACGATCGCGGCGCCGAGCCCCTGCCGCACGAACGCGCACACCGACACGGCCGACGGCGTCTCGACCACCGAACGCGGCGCGACACCGAGCTGCGCGAACGCCTCGTCGATCAGGATCCGGTACGGGTCGTTCAGCGACAGGCTCACGAACGGGCGATCGGCGAGATCCGCGAGATCGATCGCGCGCCGCGCGAGCAGCGGATGACCGTCCGGCAACACGCACACCTCGTCGACTTCGAGCAGCGGCGTGAGCACGGTGCCGGCCGGCGCGACGTCGTGCTCGGTCAGCCCGAGATCGTAGCGCTGCGCCGTCAGCCACTCCTCGAGCACCGGCGACTCCTGCGTCGCGACCGACACGCTGACGCCCGCATGCGCGTCGTGAAAGCGCCGACATGCGCCGGGCAGGATCGCATGAGAAAACGCCGGCAGCGCGATCACCGACAACTGGCCGTCGCGAAACTCGCGCAGCCGCGCGGCCGTCGCCGCGACGCGCTCGAGCCCCACATACGCGAGCCGCACGTCGTCGAACAGCGTGAGCGCGGCCATCGTCGGCCGCAGCCGGCCGTGCGAGCGCTCGAACAGCGTGAAGCCGACCACCTGCTCCATCCGCGCGAGCTCGCGGCTGATCGTGGGCTGCGACGTATAGAGCATCTCGGCCGCGCGCGTCGTGCTGCCGGTGACCATCAGCGCGCGGAAGACCTCGATGTGCCGGTGTGTGAGCATGGCCATCTATATCAGGAATGAATCGAATGTCGACAAACAGGCATTTTACTGTATAGCCATTCAGGCGCATCATTCACGCTGTCCGTTCATTCGATCCGATTCATCCGCCATGTCCCTCGATTCCCGCCAGTTCGCGACGCTCGCGCAGCAATATGGCACCCCGCTGTGGGTGTACGACGCCGACGTCATCCGCGACCGCATCGCCCAACTGCGCCAGTTCGACGTGATCCGCTATGCGCAGAAGGCGAACTCGAACCTGCATATCCTGAAGCTGATACGCGAGGAAGGCGCGTGCGTCGACGCCGTGTCGCTCGGCGAGATCGAGCGCAGCCTCGCGGCCGGGTTCAGTCCGGCGGGCGAGCCGGAAGGCGTCGTGTTCACGGCCGACCTGATCGACCGTCCGACGCTCGCGGCCGTGCTGAAGCACGGCGTGACCGTGAACGCCGGCTCGCTCGACATGCTCGCACGCGTCGGCGAGCATGCGCCCGGCCATCGCGTGTGGCTGCGCGTGAATCCCGGCTTCGGCCACGGCCACAGCAACAAGACCAACACCGGCGGCCCGCAGAGCAAGCACGGGATCTGGATCGACGACGTGCCGCGCGCGATCGAGATCGTGCGCCAGTACGGGCTGAAGCTGGTCGGCATCCACATGCATATCGGCTCGGGCGTCGACTACGGCCACCTGTCGCAGGTGTGCGATGCGATGGTCGACCTCGTCACGTCGCTCGGCCACGACATCGAAGCGATCTCCGCCGGCGGCGGGCTGTCGATTCCGTATCGCGACGGCGAGCCGCGCGTCGACGTCGGTCACTACTTCAGCCAGTGGGATGCCGCGCGCAAGCGGATCGAACGGCATCTCGGCCACGCGGTGCGCATCGAGATCGAACCGGGCCGCTTCCTCGTCGCCGAGGCCGGCACGCTCGTCACCGAAGTGCAGGCCGTGAACCGCCGTCCGAAGCACGACTTCGTGCTGATCGACGCGGGCTTCAACGACCTGATGCGTCCGTCGATGTACGGCAGCTACCACGCGGTGTCCGTCCACACGCAGGACGGCGCGCTGCCGGCCGGCCGGCCGCTCGTCGACATCGCGATCGCGGGGCCGCTGTGCGAATCCGGCGACGTGTTCACGCAGGACGCAGGCGGCGTGGTCACGCACCGCAAGCTCGCGCAGCCGCAGATCGGCGACCTGCTGTTCCTGCACGATGCTGGCGCCTACGGCGCGTCGATGTCCTCGAACTACAACAGCCGGCCGCTCGCGCCGGAAGTGCTCGTCGATCGCGGCACGCCGCGGCTGATCCGCCGCCGGCAGACGATCGACGAACTGCTCGCGCTCGAAACGTTCGCGTAACACGCGTTCACACGCGTTCGACAGCAGTCACGTCAACGGCCAGGTTTGCCGCTATCGGTAAACCTGGCCGTTGTGCTTTTCGGCGCGCGGCGCTCATGCCGCCCGGCAACGCATGAAGCATGCCGCCGAAGTTGCCGATCTTCCACACGCGGTCGCCTCGCCCCTTCGCCCCTTCACCACCTGCGCCGACCGATTCCGACACCCGCTTCCCGGGTGTTCGGTCACGGCCCGGACAGTGACTTCTGCCGCATTGTTCGCCCGCCGCGCACCACGCACAGTGGCCGCACGGCAGCGCATTCGCTTCGACCCGCGCGCCGTCTCGACGGCCGAGCAACGCCGGGTTATCTGCAGGAGCGAACATCGTGCAACTTCGACTCACCACCGGCCGTGACTACCAGGACGACCTCACGGCACTCCGCGACGCGATCCGCCAGAACGGCACGCGCGCGACGCGGCAAGCCGTCGACGTCGTGATCGGCGACGACACCGGCGCGCCGCGCGTGTCGCTGTTGTTGAACCTCGCGTGGCAAGCCGCGAAGAACGGCCCCGCCGTCGATGCGTCGCTGTACACGCTCGGCTTCGTCAGCCAGGGCGGCACCTTCGTATTCGACATCCGGCCGTTTCCGGGCGGCACGCCGGCAGGTGCGGCAGCGCTCGGCGGCGACGGTTCGTACGGCTGGCTCGGCTACGCGACCGACCCATTGCCGACGATCAATCCGAGCAACCTCCATCAGGCCGTGTGGACGCTGTCGAAACTCAAGCCGGCGGACGCGTCGAAGCCCGCACCGTTCAAGCCCGATCTCACACGGCTCGTGATCGCGTTGTCCGAGGCGCTGCGCTTCGCGCGCACCGAGCATGCGATCGCCGGCCTGCTCGACGGCACGCTCGCGACCTACGCGCCGAACGACGATCGCACGGCCTGCTTCAACAACTGGGCGGCGAAGGGTTTCCCGCTCGGCGAGCCGGCCTGATGCCGGCGAAGGAGCCACTCATGTCTGGACTCGACTTCAACGCGTCGCTGCGCTGGGAAACGTTCGTACTCGGCCTGATCGCGAATGCCGGCGATACGCCGCGCGCGGGCAAGCAGCAGACCGGCTGCGCATTGCCGATGTACGTGATTCCGTTCGCGCGGCTCGACGCGCCGCCCGAGTTGCGGGCGCTGATGTCCGAAATCGCCACGTCCGCGCGCGTCGTCGATCGCGGCACGCCCGGGCGCCACATCGGCGGCGACGTGCTCGGCGCGATGCGGCAGATCCACCAGAACGTGCCGCGCTACCTGCCGAGCTTCACCTACGGCACGACGACGGACCCGTTCGACGGGCTCACCGAGCGCGCGAAGCTGTACGAACGCTATGCGGCCACGTTCAAGGCGAATTCGAACGGTCGCGGCGGCGGCGCGCAAACGACCGGCTACGTCGAATACACGGCCGGCACGAATGCGCTGTTCCGCGGCGGCAATCGCGCGCGCATCGCGTTCGACTACGTGTTCGGCCGCCTGTACTTCTCGCCGATCCATTACGAAGCCTGGGTGCCCGGCACGCTCGATCCGGGGCCCGGACAGACCGTCGCCAAGGTCATCGACGGGCCATACGCGAACCCGTGGTTCTGGATCACCGACATCACGTCCGTCTGACGCCGCGGCGGTGCGGCCTGAAGCGCCGCGCCGCCATCATCAAGGAAGAGGAAACCATCATGAAACAGCCAGTCCGAATCGTTTCCGTGCGCTATTCATGCGACTGCAAACCCCTGCGTGCGCCCGACGAAGCGCTCGATGCGTATGCAGCGCGCGTGCAGGGGGTCGTGTTCAATCACCTGAACGGTGCGCTGTCGAGCGCGTTCGAAGCCGTGCGGCGCGACGCGAAAGACGACGATGCGCGCCGCGTCACGTTCGTCACTGCACCCGAGTTCTACTGGAACGTGCCGTGGGACGCGCTGCACGACGTCGACGAACTCCATGCGATCGTCGACTTGCAGCTCGATCCGGTGCGGCGCGCGATCGGCGCGATCGCCGATCGCTTTCCGGTGGATCAGTACGGGCCGATCGTGTTCCTGCCCGGTACCATCGCGATGCTCGTCAAGCACGAGACGGCGGCCGACGTGCCCGATGACGGCGCGTTCGTCGGGCCGTACGTGTCGCTGAATTTTACGTTCGCGACGACCAATTTCCTGCCGCCGCTGGCGCGCGGCGAAGGCGGCGATGGTGACGGCGACGACGACGGAACGCGCCGCGCGGCGATCTGGCCGAAGCGGCATACGTCGTGGATCGACTACGGCGACTCGGTCGACGAGCTCGATACGCCGCTCGCCCACACGTTCCAGCTCGGCGACGGCACGCTGGTCGAGGTGCTGAAGACGAGCGACGTGTCGCCGCAAAGCGCGACGGCCGACGCGCCGCCGTCGTCGCCGTATCAGGGCCCGCGCCTTTCGGACAGCTTCGACAATCGGCTGGGCGAAGCGCCGCCGTTCGGCATCGACATCTGCCTCGACTTCCTCGAATGGCGCGAGTATCCCGGCAACGACGTCAAGCCGCCGCATCTCGACGACGGCGCGCTCGTGCTCGACTTCGTGCTGTCGTACGGCGTGAATCCGACCGATGACGCGTTCGACGTGCCCGACTCGCTGCAATACATCGCGCACAACGACGGCCGCCGCCACAAGGAAGTCGTCGTGTTCGCGGTCGACCGCACGCAGACGCACTGGCAGCGGGTCGCCGAAGCGCCGTGCGTGCGCCACCTGTCGAGCGCGGAACGCGAACGCGTCGCAATCCACGCGTTCGACGTGGACGTGCCGGATGCGGACGGCGCACCGTGACATGGGCGCCCCGCGCTTCGGGCGCTGGCGCGCGCGGCCGGCGCTGCCGGAGCCGCCACGCGCGCCGGACGATCTCGCCGCGCAACTGTGCGACGAATGCGAGGCGATGGCGCGCTACGCGCTCCATCACGGGCTGCCGATCGAGCCCGAACTCGTCGCGCGGCTCGCGGCGCTGATCGCGGCCGCCGCTTCGTCCAACCCGGCGGCCAACCCGGCGCCGGGCGCGTCGACCACCACGCCGCTGGCGCCCGCGCAGCAGCACGCGCTCGCGGCGATCCACCGCAAGCTCGCGACGCTCGTCGCGCCCGCGACGCCGCAGGCCGTCACGCTGCTCGACATGCACCGGCGCCAGGCGCACCCGTTCGCGTGGCTCGGCCCGGTGCCGCTGATCCGGCTGCTGACCGGGTCGGCGCTCGGTTTCCTGCTCGCGGTCGTGCTGACGAGCCTGTCGCCGCATGTGTCGGGCGAGAACATCGAGCGCGGCTTCCTGCAATCCAACGGCGTGCAGCTGCTGTGGAACACCACCTTCCTGCTGTGCTGCGCGGGGCTCGGCGCATCGTTCGCGACGCTGTTCCAGGCGCACCACTACGTCGCCGCGTCGACCTACGATCCGAAATACGACGCATCGTATGGCGCGCGGCTGATTCTCGGCGTGATCGCCGGCCTGATCATCGTCCAGATGCTGCCGGCCCAGTTGTTCGCACAGGGCAGCATGCACAACTTCGGGCGGCCGGCGCTCGCGATGCTCGGCGGCTTCTCGGCGACGGCCGTGCATCGTGTGCTGCAAAGGCTCGTCGAGACGCTCGAGACGCTGGTGCAGGGCGACCGCTCGACCGACGTCGGCGCGGCGCTCGCCGCGAATCGCGCGCGCGCCGCCAGCGAACGCGCGCAGTGGCAGGGCGAACTGGCGGCCAACCTGCTCGATCTGCAGCAGTCGCTCGACGGCGCGGCATCCGCCGAGGCCGTCCGCGCGCGCCTCGCCGAATTCACGCGCGCGATGCTCGCGGCCCACCCCGCGCCGTCGGCCGCGGACGATCCGCTTCCGCCCGACGCGCCCCGGCAGTAGCGCGACGCGGCGCGGGCGCGCCATTGCCGCCGCCGCGCGAAGCCCGCCTTCGCTCGCGGCACGCTCGCGTGCCGGCCCGATCGGTGCGCCCGTCGCACGCATCAGCCGGGCGAATGGCACGCCGGCGCGAACGTGAAACCGGCCGGCTCGGCCGGCACGTGGCGCGCGAGCCACAATGCGGCCTCCGTCCGGTTGCTCACGCCGATCTGGCGGAACAACGCGTACAGATGGTTCTTGATCGTGCCCTCCGCGACATTCAGTACACGGCAGATCTGCTTGTTCGACTTGCCTTCGGCCAGCAGCCGCAGCACCTCGCGCTGGCGCGGCGTGAGGCGCTCGAATGCGCGATCGTCGCCGGCCGGCACGCCGCCCGGGGGCGCCTGCGTCGCGCCGCCGTCGTTCGGCGGCACGTAGATCGCGCCGGCCGCGACGCGCCCGAGCGCATCCGCGAACTCGTCGGCGCTCGCATGCCGGTCGATGATGCCGGCCGCCCCCGCCAGCAGCGCATCGGCAATCGTCCGGCGGCACACGGCGGCCACCACGCACAGCCACGGCGCGCCGGCGAATGCCTCGTTCAGCACGCTCGGCCAGCTCGGCCGCGCGGCGTGCTCGCCGCATTCGATCGTGATCGCCTCGACCGTCCCGGGCAGCAACGCGTCGCGCAAGCGCAAGACGTCCTCGGGACGGCGGGCCGACCACACATGCCAGTCGACATCGCGTTTACACAGTACGTCCGCCACGCCCGCGACGAATAACGGCGGGCTATCGATCATCAGAACGTTCATTGCGCGGTTTCCTCGAAATCGGGATGCTCGGTTTAGGATTTTTTGCTTCCCTACCCGGCGTTTTTTTTACCGCTGTTTTACGCACCGCGCACTAGGCCCGTCGCTCCGTGACGAATGGCCTAATTCGTCCACGCCGCGCCCCGCCGCGCGCACCGACGCCCGCCGCGGGCCGGCCCGGGCCGCCGGACGTGACGGACGTCATATTTGGTAAACGTCTTCAATTCCCTAATGTGAATAACGACAGCGAATTTCCGTTGTCTTCAACACGAAGAGGAGTTTATTCATGGACGCGAATTTCATTGGCTCGGTGATTAACGCTTTACCCATGGATCAAATGATCGCCGGCCCGTTAAAGGCGATGATCAGCGCGCAGACGCAGGCCGCGAAGAGCTACGCGGATTTCCTGATGCAGGTCTGCATCCAGGGCGGCAAGGCCGTGGCCGTCCAGTTCGACTACGACGAGACGCTGGTGGACGAAAGCGGCGTGTCGAAAGGCGTCGTGCAGAAGACGATGCGCATCCCGCTGCTCGCGGCGATCGTCCATCCGATCATCGCGATCGAGGAAGGCACGATCGACTTCGAGATGGAGATCACGCAGTCGGAGAAGTCGTCGTCGTCGACCGAAGCCGGCGGCGAATTCCAGGCGAAGTTCGGCTGGGGGCCGATCAGCGTCAGCGTGTCCGGGCGCGTGTCGCACAAGGCGGAGCAGACGCGCAGCACCGACACGCGCGCGAAATACTCGATCCATACGCAGGTGAAGCGCCAGTCGCCGCCCGAAGCGCTGATGCGCGTGATCGACTTCCTGACCGAGGCCGCGACCAAGCCGGTCGTCACCGAAGGCAACGCGAAGGACGTGAAGCCGCTGCCGGCGACGCCGACCGACGGCAAGCTGGTCGGCGACGCGTCGGGTGCCGGCGGCAAGGCGGCCGCGCCGGCCGGAGCCGATGCGGGCGCCCAGCAGCCGGCGCACGCGTAAGCGCGCGGACCGGCCATGTTCAGGCTCTTCAGACGGTCGCGCCGCGCGGGCGGCGGCGGGCACGACGACGCGGATGCGCGTCCGGGTGGCGGCACAGCCCGGCAGGAACCGGACGGGCCGGTCCCGCCGCCGGACGGGGCGGTGGCGGGCCGTAGCGGCGCGGTCGCCGGCGCGGGCCCGGACGCGGTCGCCGGCACGGGCGGCGCGGTGCCGGCGGCGGCAGGCGTCGATCCGGCGCGCCACGCGCCGACCGATGCCGCCGGCTGGCCGGCCGGCGCCGCGTCGGGGGTGAATGATGCCCCCACCGCCGCGGCCGGCGCATCGACCGGCGGCTTGCCGCCCGCTGCGCCTGTGTCGCCGGCTGCGCCGACACCACCCGCTACGCCGACGCCGCCTACGCCGCCTACGCCACCCGCGCCACCCGCGCCGCCCGCCCCGCCGCCCGGCGCCCCGGCAGACGACGAACGCCCGCCGCCGCGCGGCATCGCGCTCGACGAGATCGCACGCGGGATGCAGCACGCGGCCGCCGCCGCGAACCAGTTGCTCGCGCACCAGTACACCGCCGTGCTCGACCAGTTCTTCGATCTGCGCGACGACGGCCTGCTCGCGCCGCGCGAGGTCACGGTCGCACTCGACGCGGAGCACACGATGCCGGTGCCGCTCGTCGCGCTCGCCACGCCGCGCGGGCTCGCGCTCGACCGGATGGTCGTGCACCTGACCGTGCGCGGCGACTTCACCGAGGCGCTGCCGGCCGGCGGCATCTCGGGCAACGACGACCAGCGCGGCCGCTTCTACGTGACGTTCGCGCCGCGCTCGGAGAAGAAGGACGCCGCGCCGGGCAGTGCGCGGCAGCGCGACACCGAGCACATCGACATCGAAATGCAGTTCGCGGCGCTGCCGCCGCCCGAAGCGATCATGCGCGTGATCGACGAATACACGCATCGCCTGGTGCCGCGCGCACGGCCGGGCGGCGAGGAGAACGACGATGGCGAACCAGCCTGAACGCACCGGCGAGCAAGGCATCGCGCTGATCAAGCAGTTCGAGGGGCTGCGGCTCGCGCGCTATCTCGACGCGGTCGGCAAGCCGACGATCGGCTACGGGCACCTGATCCTGCCGAACGAGCGCTTCACGCGCCCGCTGACGCCGGCCGAAGCGGAGGCGCTGCTGCGGCATGACCTGCGCGGCGCCGAGCTGAACCTGCGCAAGCTGTTGCGCGTGCCGGTCACGCAGCAGCAGTTCGATGCGCTGATGTCGTTCGTCTTCAACCTCGGCGCCGGACGGCTGCGCTCGTCGACGTTGCTGCGCTACCTGAACGCCGGCGCGAGCGCGCGGGCGGCCGACCAGTTCCTCGTCTGGAACAAGGCCGGCGGCAAGCCGCTCGCGGGCCTCACGAAGCGCCGCCGGGCCGAGCGCGCGCTGTTTCTGTCGTGAGCGCCGTGACGCCGCACCGGCCGAACGTCACGGGTCGTCGTGCGTGTCGTTCGCGCCATTTCGCAGCGCGTCGGCTGCCCGTAAGCTGAAACCGTCGCTGAAGTCTTGCTGCATCCGTACCGTTACAACCCTTGTCATTCACCACTCGTCACGACAGGAGCCCCGCATGAACGTCACCCGCTCGCCCGGCCGCACGACGCTGCCCCGCACCGCCGCCTCGCACGTAGTGCGCCGCGCGCTGGGCGCCGCTTGCGCCGCCGTCACCGCCACCGTAACCGTTGCCGTCGCCGCCCTGGCTGCGCTCGCGCCGCACGCCGCGCTCGCCGCCCCCGCCGATCCGCTTCCCGCATACGGCGCCGACCTGCAGCGCACGTCGGTGTCGGGGCTGTCGTCCGGCGGCTTCATGGCCGCGCAGTTCGACGTCGCGTTCTCGAGCCGGCTGATCGGCGCGGGCATCGTCGCGGGCGGGCCGTTCTACTGCGCGGGCGTGAACGCGCTGATCCCGCCGGCGGTGGCCGCGACCACGCTGTGCATGCAGCCGATCGGCCCCGCGCCATCCGCGACCGACGCATGGCGCGCCGCGCGCACGTTCGCGCAGCGCGACGAGATCGACGATCCGGCCAACCTGCGCGGCCAACGCATCTACGTGTTCAGCGGGGCGAAGGATACGGTGGTGTTCACGCGCGTCGTCGACCAGACCGCGCGCTTCTACACGCTCGCGCAGGTTCCGGCCGCGAACCTTCAGTATCGCCAATCGCCGGACGCCGGGCATGCGTTCATCACGAACCGCCCCGAGGACAACACGTGCAGTGCGAACGCGAGCCCGTATATCGACAACTGCGGCTTTCAACAGGCGCACGACATCGTGCGCTGGATCTACGGCACGCCCGACAAGCCGCTCAACGCGCCCGCCGCGCAGGCTGGCGGCAAGCTGCTGGCGTTCGACCAGCGCGCGTTCGATCCGCAGCGCCGCGCGTCGCTCGGCGATACGGGCTACGCGTACGTGCCGGCCGATTGCGAACGCGCGACCTGCGCGGTGCACGTCGTCTTCCACGGCTGCGTGCAGAACGTCGCGACCGTCGGCGAGCGGATGATTCGCGGCGTCGGCTACAACGAGATCGCCGACACGAACCGGCTGATCGTGCTGTATCCGCAGGTCGAGAAATCGGCCGTCAATCCGCTCGGCTGCTGGGATTTCTGGGGTTATACGAGCACCGATCCGCTCCAACCCGGCTTCTACCGCCGCGACGCGCCGCAGATGGCCGCCGTGATGCAGATGGTGCAGCGCCTCGGCGCCGCGCGTCGGTAATCCGCGTAGCGGCTGCCGTCGCGCCGTCATCGCTCCTTCTTCACGAGGAATCGCCATGTTCTCCACGTTCATCGCCCAATGGGAACGCGCGCACGCCGACGCGCTCCAGCTGTTCGGCAAGCTCGCCGCGCAGACGACCGGCACCGGCGGCCCGTCCGCCAGCCCCGCGTGGCGCGCGTTCGCGCACACCGCGCTGCTCGCCGGCCATCGCTACACGGATGCATGCCAGGCCGCGACCGACGCATTGTGGCGCGGCCAGCTCGAACGGTTCGGGCTCGGCAGTTCGGCCGCCGCGGTCAAGGAGCTGGCGGCCCTGAACGCGGATCTCGCGACGCGCTTCACGCAGAGTCACCTCCAGCACGCGGGCGCGATGGCCGACGCGGCCGCGCAATACCTCGACGATCTCGGCCGCACGCGCGGCCCGGCCGATGCCGCGATGGCGCTCGGGCGCTTCGCCGGCGACCTGCAGGCGCAGGCGCGTGCGCATGCGCTGCACGTCGCGTCGCTCGCGAACGGCGTCGCGCCCGCGCTCGCGCAGTGGGCCGACCGCACGCTGCGCGACGAACGCGGCACGCCGGATGAGGAGCAAGCATCATGAACATCAAGCTCCGCTTCGTGAACCGCTCGAACGACTGCGGCAACAGCGAGGTCGTGCTGTTCCAGCGCGACGTGATCCCCGATCTGGATACGTTCGCGATCGCGTGGAAGGTGATCCGTTATTGCGGACGCGACTGCTTCCATCCGTTCGACTACTCGACCGACATCGACGTCGCGCTCGGCGACGAGCACGGCAACTTCTCGCCGCGCGTCACGGCGCCCGCCGGCGTGCGCTTCGTGATCGACGCGCAGCCGACCGGACGCGGCCGGCTCGTGCCCGACCCGGCCGACGCACCGGGCGGCGACATCGAAATCGTCAATCGGCTGCGGCGCGGCGCCGTGAACGTCAACGCGTTCAGCGCGGGCCGGCTGATCGCGGTGAAGGAAGCGGTCGCACCCGGGCAGAAGGCGGTATTCCGCTTCACGCCGACGCTGTGGATCGGCGTGGCGTCGCAGGTACAGGAAAGCCGCGCACTGCACGCGGCGGTGATGTCGAGCGCGAACACGATGCTGCCGCTGGCGGGCGTCGCCGCGGCCGACATCGTGATGACGGGCGGCGGCACCGGCACCGACGCGCAGCCGTTCGCGTTCGCGCTCGAACACATCGTGCGCGCGTAGTGCCGCCCGACACGGCTTGAACCGGCTTGACGGCACGGCTTCTCGGCCGGGCCGGCGGGAAAGGTGTGCGGCAGACCGACTGCCGTTTTTTCAAACTCAAGGAGCAACGACGTGGATATCCAACTGAACCTGATCAACCGCTCGAACGACGCCAACAACTCGAGCGTCGTGATCTTCCAGAAGAACGTGGCGACCGACTTCGACGAACTCGCGATCGCGTGGAAGGTGATCCGCAATTGCGGCCAGGGCGACAACCATCCGTTCAAGTTCCCGATGACGATGAGCGTGAGCGCGAGCGACAGCTGGGGCAACTACATGCCGCAGCAGGTCGCGGCGAACGGCCAGGTGTTCCAGGTCGTGCGCTCCAGCTCGGGCGACGTGCTGCAGCTCGGCGGCGACCCGGGCGCGAGCTCCGAGGTGCAGGTGCGCAACGACCTGCCGGCCGGTGCGATCAACGCGACGATCTACAAGGACGGCAACGCGCTCGCGCGCAAGACCTCCGTCGCGCCGGGCCAGAAGGCGGTGTTCCAGTTCAAGCCGACGATCTGGATCGGCGTCGCGTCGCAGATCGAACAGGGCGCGCTGATGAATTCCGCGGTGATCTCCGACATCAACACGGAACTGTCGCTGCTCGGCATCGCGAGCGCCGACATCGTGATGACCGGCGGCGGCCCCGGCCCGCGCTCGACGCCGTTCACGTTCCGGCTGGAAAACGTGGTGATGGCGTAACGGTCCGTGCGCCGGCGATGCACGGCCGGCGCCCGTTCAATCAGTTATCCGAATCGAATCAAGGTGACTCATGGACATCAATCTCAACTTCGTCAACCTGTCGAACGACGTCAACAACAGCCAGATCGTGATCTTCCAGAAGAACGTGTCGACGGACTTCGACGAGCTCGCGATCGCGTGGAAGGTCATCACCAACTGCGGACGCGGCGACAACCATCCGTTCGTGTTCCCGTTGTTGACGACCGTCTCCGCGAGCGATGCCGACGGCAACTACATGCCGCAAAAGCGCGCGGACAACGGACAGGTCTTCAACGTGTCGCGCTCGACGTCGGGCAACGTGCTCGCGCTCGCCGGCCCCGCGCCAACCTCGCGCGAGATCCAGCTGCGCAACGACCTGAGCCAGGGAGCGATCACCGCGTCGGTCTTCAAGGACAACCGGCTGCTCGCGCACAAGACGGGGATCGTGCCGGGCCAGAAGGCCGTGTTCGAGTTCAAGCCGACGCTGTGGATCGGCACCGCGTCGCAGATCGAACAGGGCGCGGTGATGAATTCGGCCGTGCTGTCCGACATCAACACCGAACTGTCGCTGCTCGGCATCAAGAGCGCCGACATCGTGATGACGGGCGGCGGTGGCGGCACGACCGCGACCGCGTACCAGTTCCGGCTCGCGAACGTGGTGATGGGGTAAACGGCGCACGGGCGGCACCCGTCACGTCGTCGCGCGACCGCTCCGTGCGTGAATCAGCCCGCGCGCCGCACCGGCGCCATCTTCGAGAAATACTTCGCACCGGCCACGCAGCCGACGACCACGATCGTCACGACGAGCATCGACGGCGGCACCGTCTCATGCAGCAGCCCGGCCGCGAGCAGGAAACCGAAGAACGGCTGCAGCAGCTGCAACTGGCCGACGCCCGCGATCCCGCCGAGCGCGAGGCCGCGATACCAGAACACGAAGCCGATCAGCATGCTGAACAGCGACACGTATGCGAGCCCCCACAGCGCGGCGGCATCGACGCCGTCGAACGTCGCGGGCCACGTGAACCACGCGAGCGGCAGCATCACCGGCAGCGACAGCACGAGCGCCCACGAGATCACCTGCCAGCCGCCGAGCTGGCGCGACAGCCGCGCGCCCTCCGCATAGCCGAGCCCGCACGCGACGATCGCGGCCAGCATCAACGCATCGCCCGCCACCGACGCTCGACCGCCGTTGCGCAGCGCGAACGCGGCCACCGCGCCGCTGCCGACCAGCGAGAAGACCCAGAACGGCAGCCGCGGCCGTTCGCCGCCGCGCCAGACGCCGAACAGCGCGGTCGCGAGCGGCAGCAGCCCGACGAACACGATCGCATGCGCGGACGTCACGTGCTTGAGCGCGAGCGCGGTCAGCAGCGGAAAACCGACCACGACCCCGAGCGCGACGACGATGAGCGACGCGGTCTCGACACGCGTCGGCCGCTTCTGCTTCAGCGCGACGAGCAGGATCAGGCCGAGCACGCCGGCGATCGTCGCGCGCGCGAACGTGAGGAACAGCGGGTCGAGCCCCTGCACCGCGACGCGCGTCGCGGGCAGCGAGCCACTGAAGATGATCACGCCCAGCAGGCCGCTGAGCCATCCGTCGGTCGTCTTTTGCACGGGAAATCCTGGTCGGAACAAGGTGGATGACCGATGATCCGCCGCCCGCGAAAAGCGCGTAAGCTACACCCCAATACAATTCGGACAAACTGTACTGGACAACCGGCCGTACAGTTCCCTGCCGCCATGAGCCGTTCCGTGCAAGACCCTGCTCCGCCCGCGCCGTCGCGCACGCGCGTGGAAACCGTGATGGACACGCTGCGCGCGCGGATCGCGAGCCGCGCGCTGATGCCCGGCACGCGCGTGCCGTCGATCCGGATGATGGCCGACGCGCTGCACGTGTCGAAATCGACCGTCGTCGACGCGTACGAGCGGCTCGCGAGCGAAGGCGTGCTCGTCGCGCGGCGCGGCTCCGGCTTCTACGTGTCGGGCCACGCGCCGCCGCTCGCGCTCGCCGAACTCGGCCCGCGCCTCGATCGCGAACTCGATCCGCTGTGGCTGTCGCGCCAGTCGCTCGAGGCAGCGCCCGGCTCGGTGAAGCCCGGTTGCGGCTGGCTGCCGTCGTCGTGGCTGCCGGACGAGAGCCTGCGGCGTGCGCTGCGCGCGGTGTCGCGCGACGAACCCGACGCGCTGACCGACTACGCGACGCCGCTCGGGCTGCCCGCGTTGCGCCAGCAACTCGCATGGCGGCTCGCGCAGCACGGCGTTCATGCGGAGCCCGCGCAGATCATGCTGACCGACGGCGGCACGCACGCGCTCGATCTCGTGTGCCGGCTGCTGCTGGAGCCGGGCGACACCGTCGTGCTCGACGATCCGTGCTACTTCAACTTCCAGGCGCTGCTGCGCGCGCATCGCGCACGGATCGTCAGCGTGCCGTACACGCCGAACGGCCCCGATCTCGCGCGCTTCGAGCAGGTGCTCGCCGAACACCGCCCGCGCCTGTACATCACGAACGCGGCGCTGCACAACCCGACCGGCGCGACGCTCGCGCCGCCGGTCGCGCACCGGTTGCTCACGCTCGCGGCCGAGCACGGCCTGCTGATCGTCGAGGACGACATCTTCGCGGATTTCGAAAGCACGCCCGCGCCGCGCCTCGCGGCATTCGACGGGTTGTCGCGCGTCGTGTCGATCGGTAGCTTCTCGAAGACGCTGTCGGCCGCGATCCGCTGCGGCTACATCGCCGCGCGCCCCGAATGGATCGACGCGCTCGTCGACCTGAAGCTCGCGACGTCGTTCGGCAATGCGCAGATCGGCGCGAACGTCGTGCACCGGCTGCTGGTCGACGGCACCTACCGGCGCCATCTCGACGGCCTGCGTATGCAGTTGGCCGATGCGATGGGCGAAACGATCCGGCGGCTCGCGCGTGCCGGGCTCGGGATCTGGACGGAACCGCGCGGCGGGTTGTTCGTGTGGGCCGAGCTGCCCGACGGGCTCGATGCCGCGCGCGTCGCGCGCCATGCGCTCGACCACGATGTGGTGCTCGCGCCGGGCAACGTGTTCAGTGCGTCGCACGGCGCGACGTCGTTCATGCGCTTCAACGTGTCGCGCTGCAAGGGGCCGGCGGTGTTCGATGCGCTCGGGCGGGCGATGGAGGCGGCGCGTACCGTGTCGCATGCCCTCGAAACGCCACCTCCCGGTGCGCGCCGGCGCGCGCGGACCGCGCCCTAGTCGGCGTCGCGGGCCGGGTCGGAAAGGATCATGCGATCCGGCACCCTTGCCAGCGCGCCGCGCGAAGCGACGAAGTACAGCAGGCCCGGCACGACGATGCCGACGATCCACGACACGTCGACGCCGCCCAGCGCATCGACCCACGGCCCGGTGTAAAAGCCCGTCGCGACGAACGGCATCTGCACGAGCACGCCGACCGCATAGACCGCGATGCCGACGACGTTCCAGCGGCCGTACCGGCCGGCCGGTTCGAACAATGCCGGCACGTCGTAACGTTCCCGCGTGACGCAGTAATAGTCGACGAGGTTGATCGCGCTCCACGGCGTGAAGAACACCAGCAGAAACAGCAGGAACGACGAGAACGCCTTCAGGAAATCGTGCTGCCCGGCCAGGGCGATCCCGCTCGATGCGGCGACGGTCAACAGCACGAATGCGATGCGCGTGCGCGGAGAGATCTCGCGCCGCCCGCCGAAGCCGGTCAGGATCGCCGCGACCGACATCACGCTGCCATACGCGTTGAGCGTCGTGATCGTCAGCTTGCCCAGCGCGATCGTAAAATAAAGCACGGCAGCGATCGCGCCGGTCGCACCGAGACCGACGATGAACGCGACCTCGTGCCCGGAGAAGCGATCGCCGGCGAGCGCGGCGGCAAGCACGCCGAAGGTCATCGACACCTGCGCGCCGATCACGGTGCCGCAGAACACCGCGGCAAAGGTCTTGAAGGGCGACGTCGCTCTGGGCAGGTAGCGGGAATAGTCGGCGACGTACGGTCCGTACGCGATCTGCCACGACGCGGACAACGACACCGCGAGCAGGAACGAGGCCGGCGTGAAGTGGCGATTCGCGAGCAACGTGCCGAACGCGTGCCCGTGCAGCAAGCTCGCAAACAGATACAGGAAGGCGAGCGTGCCGACGATGCTCGATACGCGCCCCATGACATGAATCGTCCGGTAGCCGAGACCGGTGAGCAGAACGACGAGCGCGGAGAAGATCAGGATCGCGGCGGTATGGCCGACGTGCAGCAATTCCGCGATCGCCTGCCCGGCGAGGACCGTTCCGCCCGCCGAGAATCCGACATACATCACGCAGACGAGCGCGAGCGGCACGATCGCGCCGTACACGCCGAACTGCACGCGGCTCGACACCATCTGCGGCAGCCCGAGCTGCGGCCCTTGCGCCCCGTGCAGCGCCATCACCGCGCCGCCGAGGACCTGGCCTGCCAGCAAACCGACCAGCGACCAGAACACGTCACCGCCGAGCACCACCGCCAGCGCGCCGACGACGACTGCCGTGACCTGCAGGTTCGCGCCGAACCACAGGGTGAATTGACTGAACAGGTTGCCGTGGCGCTCGGCATCGGGAATATGGTCGATCGAGCGACGCTCGATCAGTGACGGATTGGCGACAGATGAAGCGATACGTTCCATGCTCGGCTCCTGACCGGTGGAAAACTGCGCTTGGGGGTTCGCTCGGACCGCGGCATCAGGCTACGGTCCTTCGCGTGGATCGCGCGCCGGTCGCGATGACACGGCGTGCTGGCAGGATCGATGGACCCTGACGGGGTACACGAATCAGAGCGACGCGGTCAGCTGCGGGACGAGTTCGTGCAGATCGCCGACGAGGCCGTAGTCGGCCACGCTGAAGATCGGCGCTTCCGGATCCTTGTTGATCGCGACGATCACCTTCGAATCCTTCATGCCGGCCAAGTGCTGGATCGCACCCGAGATGCCGACCGCGATGTACAGCTGCGGTGCGACGATCTTGCCGGTCTGGCCGACTTGATAGTCGTTCGGCACGTAGCCGGCATCGACTGCCGCGCGCGATGCGCCGAGTGCAGCGCTCAGCTTGTCGGCCAGCGGCTCGAGAACCTTCGTATAGTTCTCGCCGCTGCCCAGGCCGCGGCCACCCGACACGATGATGCTCGCCGACGTCAGTTCCGGACGGTCCAGCTTCGTCACTTCACGGCTCACGAACTGCGACTTGCCTGCGTCCGCCGCCGCTTCGATCTTCTCGACCGCTGCGCTGCCGCCTTCCGCTGCCACCGGATCGAAGCCCGTCGCGCGCACCGTGATGACCTTGATCGGGTCGCTCGACTGCACCGTCGCGATCGCGTTTCCCGCGTAGATCGGGCGCTCGAACGTGTCGGCACTGTCGACCGCCGTGATGTCCGAAATCTGCGCGACGTCCAGCTTCGCGGCGATCCGCGGCGCGATGTTCTTGCCGTAAGCCGTTGCCGGCGCGAGGATGTGCGAGTAGTCCTTCGCGATGTTCAGCGCGGTCGCTTCGACGTTTTCCGCGAGGCCCGCTTCGAGTTGCGGCGCATCGGCCAGCAGCACTTTCGAAACACCTGCAATCTTTGCTGCTGCATCGGCCGCGCCTTGCGCGTTGTGGCCCGCGACCAGCACGTGGATGTCACCACCGACGAATTTGCCAACCTCGGCTGCCGCTGCCACCGTATTCAGCGTCGCGGCCTTGATCGACACGTTGCCCCCCAAGGGGGCTTCCTTCGGGGCGTCGCACTCTGCAATCACCAGAATCGTCATTTCTTTCCGCTCCCTCTTACAGCACCTTGGCTTCGGTCTTCAGCTTCTCGACCAGCGTCTTCACGTCCGGCACCTTCACGCCGGCCGCGCGCTTCGGCGGCTCGGCCACCTTCAGCGTCTTCAGACGCGGCGCGACGTCCACGCCCAGGTCTTCCGGCTTCACGGTTTCCAGCGGCTTCTTCTTCGCCTTCATGATGTTCGGCAGCGTCACGTAGCGCGGCTCGTTCAGGCGCAGGTCGGTCGTCACCACCGCCGGCAGCGTCAGCGACAGCGTTTCCGCGCCGCCGTCGACTTCACGTGCGACCGTCGCACGGCCGTCGGCGATCGCCACCTTCGACGCGAACGTCGCCTGCGGCAGGCTAGCCAGCGCAGCGAGCATCTGACCGGTCTGGTTCGAATCGTCGTCGATCGCCTGCTTGCCGAGGATCACCAGTTGCGGCTGTTCCTTGTCGACCAGCGCCTTCAGGATCTTCGCGACACCGAGCGGCTCGACCGCGTCGCCAGCTTCGACGAGGATCGCGCGATCCGCGCCGATCGCCAGCGCCGTGCGCAGCGTTTCCTGCGCTTGCGTGACGCCCACCGACACCGCGATCACTTCGGTCGCGACACCCGCTTCCTTCAGCCGCACCGCTTCTTCCACCGCGATTTCGTCGAACGGGTTCATCGACATCTTCACGTTCGCGATGTCGACGCCGGATTGATCGGATTTCACGCCGACCTTCACATTCGCGTCGACGACCCTTTTCACAGTCACCAGTACTTTCACCACGCGTCTCCTTGTTCGATTTCACGTGCCGTCATGCCAGCATCGTGCGTGCAATCACCGTGCGCTGGATCTCCGACGATCCTTCGTAGATCCGCAGAATGCGCGCGTCCCGAACGAGTCGTTCGATCCGCATTTCGCGCGTGAACCCATAGCCGCCGTGAATCTGCAGTGCCGCATCGGTCACGAACGCGACCATCTCCGATGCATACAGTTTCGCCATCGATGCCAGGTCGGTAAACGGTTCGCCGGCAGCGCGCCGCGCCGCGGCCTGCAGCGTCAGCAGCCATGCGGCTTCGAGCTGCGTCTTCATGTCGGCGAATCGCCATTGCAGCCCCTGCTTGTTCGCGAGCGCCTCGCCGCCGACGTGACGCTGCTTCGCCCAGTCGATCGCGTCGCCCAGAGCGGCCTCCGCAATGCCCAGGCTCGTCGCCGCGACGTCGAGCCGGCTGTTGTCGAGCACCTTCATCGCAGTGCGAAAGCCGCTCCCTTCATCGCCGAGCCGGTTCGATGCCGGCACCATGCAATCGAATGCGACTTCGTGCGCGGGCGCGCCGTGAATGCCCATCAGTTTCTCCGGCGACGACACCGACACGCCGGGCGTATCGCGATCGACGACGAACGCGCTGATGCCTCGCGTCCCGAGTTCGGGCGAGGTTTTCGCATAGACGACGATGAACTGCGCAGCATCGGCGTTCGAGATGAAGTGCTTGACGCCGCGTATCCGGTAGGTGTCGCCGTCGCGCACGGCCTGGGTCGTCATGCCGGCCGGATTGGAGCCGGCCTGCGGCTCGGTCAGCGCAAACGCACCCAGCTTCGCGCCGCTTGCGGCGTCCGGCAGGTAGCGCGCGCGCAACGCGTCGTCGCCGCCGATCAGCATCGAATCGGTCGCCAGATAGTGCGCGCCGATCATCGACGACGTCGCCGCGCAGGCGTTCGCGATTTCGGCCAGCGACAGGATGATCGCGGCCGGCGACGCGCCGATTCCGCCCCAGCGCTCCGGCAGGTTCATCCCCATCACGCCGAGTTCGGCCAGCGCGGGCACGTAACGCGTGGTCGACGTCTCGTCGCGATCGACCTGCGCCGCGTGCGGTGCGAGTTCGGCTTGTGCGAAACGGCGGATCGCGTCGGCAATTTCGAGGTCGGCATCGCCGACGCCCAGTCGTTTAAGCATCGTTCATCTCCTGATGGGTTTCGGTCTGTCGTGACGGCTCGGCAGCGCCGCCGTCGGTCGGGTCGGGCGCCGCGCGAATCACGCCGGTCTTCGCCAATGCGGCGATCGCTGCTTCGTCGAGGCCGAGCACCTGCCCAAGCACGGCGTGCGTGTGTTCGCCGAGCTGCGGTGCGCGGGTGGTGCGGGTGTCGGGATACGCGGAAAACTTCAGAGGTTGCGCGGGCAACCGGATCGGCGAGCCGTCGGCCGCGGTGGTATCGACGAGCAGTCGCCGTGTACGTGCCTGCTCGCTTTCGAGCGCTTGCCGTATGTTCCGGATCGGTGCGACCGGAATGCCCGCCGCGGCCAGCGTCGCGTTGACCTCGTCGACCGAGCGCGTCGCGGCCCACCGCTCGATGTACGCGCGCAACGCCGCTTCGTGTTCACAGCGCAACGTGTCGGACGCGAAACGTGCATCGTCGACCAGCACCGGCTGGCCGATCGTGTCGGCAAGCAATCCGAACAGCTTGTTGTTGAGCACCGCGACGACGAAATGGCCATCCGCGGCACGATATGCGCCGAACGGCGCGGACGTCGGATGGCGATTGCCAACGCGCCGCGGCGCAATGCCGGTTGTCGCATAACGCGCGACCAGTGCGGCGGTCAGGCTCATCGTCGCATCGAACATCGACACGTCGACGTGCGTGCCCTGTCCGGTGCGATCGCGCGCGATCAGCGCCGCGAGCACGCCCCATGACGCAAAAATCCCGCTGACCACATCGGACACCGAATCGCCGACGAGTGTCGGCTCGCCGTCGGGTGCACCGGTCGCATCCATCAGCCCGCACATCGCCTGCAGGATGATGTCGTACGCCGGCCGGCGCGATTCCGGGCCAGTCTGCCCGAATCCGGACACGCTCGCGTACACCAGCGCCGGCTTTCGGGCAGACAGCGTCGCATAACCGATCCCGAGCCGATCGGCCACGCCGGGGCGAAAATTCTCGACGACGACATCCGCGCCGGTGCACAACGACTGCGCAAGCGCCTGGCCGTCGGAGGTCTTCAGGTCGATCACGACACTACGCTTGTTGCGATTCATCGCGCCGAACAGCCCGCTCTCGCCATTCGCAAACGGGCCGATCGCCCGATAGTCGTCACCGGCGGGCGGCTCGATCTTGATCACGTCGGCGCCGAGATCGCCGAGCAACGCCGAACACAGCGGCCCCGCCAGCACCCGGGAAAAATCGATCACGCGTATGCCGTCGAGCGGCAGCCTGGATACAGTCACGGCATCTTTCTCCTGAAGGTCGGGCCGAATCGGCCGATGCAGTGATTCTGTTCGAGCGGGGCAATCAGATAAAATATCGGAATAAATTAACGCCTATAGGATTTTCATATGGGTTCGCCATGGCTCTGTCGCTGAGACTGCTTCGCTATTTCGTCGCTGCCGCCGAATCGGGCAGCACAACCGCAGCTGCGGTCCAGCTCAACGTGTCGCAACCGTCGATCTCGGTCGCGATCCGCGAGCTCGAAGCGCTGTTCGACGACCGGCTGTTCACGCGCGGCGCGGGCACGCGGATGACGCTGACGCATTTCGGCGAACGCAAGCTCGCCGAGGCGCGCCAGTTGCTGGCGTCGGCGTCCGCATTCGCGACCGACGACATCGGTGACGAGCCGGGCGGCATCGTCCATATCGGCGTATTCAGCACGATCGCGCCGGTCTATTTGCCGCGCGTGCTGGAACTCGCGCAGCAGCGCCATCCGCGCCTCGAAATCCGTTTCGTGGAAGGCGATCTGGCACAGCTCGACATTGCCCTGCACAAGCAGCAGATCGATTTCGCGTTGATGTACGACGTCGGCCTGCCCGAAGACATCGAGCGCGAGTGCCTCGCCGAATTGCGGCCCTATGCGCTCGTACCTGCAGGGTCCGCGCTGGCGAAACGCAAGCGCGCGATTTCGTTGCGCGATCTCGCCGCGTATCCGTTCATCCTGATCGACCTGCCGCACAGCCGCGACTTCCTGATGGCGCCGTTCTGGCAATGCGGCTTGTCGCCGAACGTGCGCTATCGCGCGGTCTCGATCGAACTGGTTCGGGCAATGGTCGCGAGCGGGCTCGGCGTGTCGCTGCTGATCACGCAAAGCCCGGTGGTCTCGCGCTCGCCGCTCGTCGTCGAATGTGCGATTCGGGAATCCACCGTGATCCAGCCGCTGGTGATCGCGCGTCTGGCGCGGGCGGCACGCACGCGCGCGTCGGAAATCGCCGCGGGTTGCGTGCGCGACGCAATCGCCGATGCGATGCGCACACGAACCGGGCCTTGAAACAGCGGACTACCCGTGCGAGGCCGGCTGCACGACACGCCCTGACGTCGCCGGGGTGACGCGCGTTGCCACCTCACCCCGGCGCGTGTGTCACTGCTCGCCCGCGTGCGCCCTCGCCCGCACCTCGGCGAACGTCGTATCGACCAGCATCCGCCCGGTATCGAACACCGTTTCGAGCGCGTCATCCCACTCGCCTTCCAGCGCGCGATCGTCCCACGCAACCGGCAGCGTCACCGTCCGGTATTCTCCCGTGCGCCGATTGCGCAGCAGCGTTAGCCGGCCCTGCTTCGAGCGCTTGCCCGGATCGGTAACCGGATCCTTGCTCACGCCATGCCACACGTCGCCGCGCCGGATCGCCGAGCACTTCATCGCGAAGCGCTGCGTATCGCGATTCACCTGCTGCAGCAGCGCGCCGCCCATCCCGAACACGACGTTGCCGGCCGCATAACCCGCGTCGTCGAGTGCGGACAGGATCGCGTCGATCGACAGCTCGTCGACGCCGTCGCCCTGGATCACGCGCACGCGATTCAGCACGCGCCGTCCCTTGCCGTTCACGGACGAGCCGAACGAAGCGTCGAGCGCGCGCACGGTCTGCAGCACGATCTTCACCGGGTCGCCCGAATCGGGACGCACGACGAGCGTCGCGCCCGAATCGATCACCGCCTGGCGCAGCGGGCCGCCCCACAGTTCAAGCGCGGCGAACAGATCATAGGAGTCCGACACGACCGACACGATCGCGCCGGGCAAACCGAAGCGAGCGATCATGTTCCGGTATGCATCGGCTTCGTGCTCGCGCCCCCACGACGTGATCGTGCTGTGCTCGGCCGCGGGCACCGAGTACGCGGCCATCGGCTCGCGATAGAAGCGGTTCGCGGCCAGCACGCCGAGCACCGTGTCCGAACCCATGAAGCTCACGAGGTGCGCCGCGCCGCCGATCGCGGCCGACTCCGCGCTCGATACGCCGCGCGCGCCGAAGTCGTGCAGCTTGAACGGCAGCTGCGCGAGATCGTCGTCGGTCTTCTCGAGAAAGCGGCGGATCGTCTGCCGCAGATGCCAGCTGCGCGTCGCGACCGTCACCGGGTACCACACGCGCAGCAGCATCGTCTCCAGATACGACGCGAGCCAGAACACCTTCGGGTCGTCGCATTCGACGGTCATCAGCACGTTGTGCACGGGCACGATCGAACCTTCGGGCACCGCGCGGATCCTGACGGGCAGGTAGCCGTCGTAGTGCTCGACGACATGACGCCAGCCGTCCTCGTTGAACGGCTCGCCGTGCACCGCGAAGAAATCGCGCGCGTCGTCGATCATCGCGTGCGTGACCGGCCGGCACAGATAGTCCTTCAGCAACATCTGCAGGCCGAAGAACAGCGTGCGGTCATAGCGGCCGCCGCGCGACTCGACGTACGAGAACATCGCCTGCGCGTCGGGCGGGTATTGCAGGAAGTGGGAAGCCTTGTACGAATCCGTGTTGAGGATCGGATTGGCGAGAACCGCGGCAAAGCCGCCGGGATCGTTTTGCATGGCTAGAGCTCCTCTAGGCCGTTGAAGTGCCACCGCGTCTGTCGCGGCGGACCGGAATCCGGGGAATCAGCGTGTCACAGCTTCCCCAGGAAGTGATACGCGATCTCGAAGTGATCCTCGAACATCACGTTGCGCATCTGCGCGAATTCGTTGAGCGGCACCCAGCGCGCCTTGTCGGCGTCGTCGCTGCCCTTCACGCGCGGTAACTCGCCGGTCGGGAAGTTGAACAGGCATGCGTGCGTGATCGTGCGGCCGCGCAGCGAGCGGGTCGGATGATCGAATACCTGGCGATCCTTGATCGAGCCGCGCAGCACGGGCTCCGGCAGCTTCAGGCCGGTCTCCTCGCGCAGTTCGCGGATGCAGGCCGCGTCGAGCCGTTCGTCCTGGTTCACGAACCCGCCCGGCAACGCCCACAGGCCGCGGCCCGGTTCGCTGCGCCGGCGCACGAGCAGGAGATGGCCCGAGTGCACGACCACCGCGTCGACCGTCACGAACGTGACCGGATACGGTGCGGCCGACCACGCCTTGCGATAGCCGGCGATGAATTCGGCCTCGGCCTTCAGCTGCGCGAATGCCGGCTGCGTGCGAAAGCGTTCGAGCCAGCCGAACACCGGTTCCGGCACGGCCCATTGCACGAAGCTGTTGGTGCGTTCGGCGAAATACTGATCGCGGATTTCGGTGGCGGAGATGTCTTCGGTCGCATCGACGTCGACGAGCTCCCATTGCGGGAACATCCGCAGGTAATACGACGTGGCGTCCTTCTCGTGGCCGATCAGCCCGACCCTGCGCTGCGCAACGTCGCCGAGCGAGGCGGCCACGGCATCCTGCACCCAGCGCACCCAGTCGCCGTCGTTGTACGTCGTATCCTGCACGGGCGCGACCGTCACGCGCTCGCGCTCGGACGGCTCGAGCAGCGAAGCCAGCATCTGGCGGCGCTCGTCGAACGAGAACGGATCCTTGATGGTGCGGGGCTTGTCGGTCGATCCGATCAGCACGCATACGCGCTCGGCCCGGCTCAGTGCGGACTTCAGCACGTTCAGGTGACCACGATGCGGAGGCTGGAAACGACCAATGAAAACGAGCGCGTCGAAGCGCCGGTTCTGTTGCGTACTCATGAGGCTCCCTCAAGAGATTGAAACGCTTCGGGTCTTTCCCGAAGGCATGGAATCGATCGTAGGGGAATTCCCGGAGAAGGTCAATCGAGCGCGCGCTCGACTTGACGAAGTCTGAAGAATTGCGCGGCTTTGGCGGGTTACACTCGATTTCATCCCGATTACAGCGTTGCGCTTGCTACCCATCATGAGGATCTCAGTCAGCCGGATCGTCGGCGTCGATCGCAGACGCCTCTTCACGTGGTCGCAGGACTACGCGCGGCGGCTCGTGTGGGACAGCTTCCTTGCCGACGCGTATCTGCCCGACGGGATGACGGCCGACGTCGGCGTCGATGCGTTCTGCCGCAGCCAGTCGGGCGCGACGATGGTGTCGCGCTACATCTCGTACCGTCCGCCGCAGGTCGCGGCCGTCGAAATGGTCGACGGGCCGAAGGTGCTCGAACGCTTCAGCGGCAGCTGGAATTTCACCGAGCACACACCGGGCACGACCGAAGTGAAGTTCACGTATCACTTCCGTGCGCAGCCGTACTGGCTGCGCTGGCTGCTCGAACCGCTGATCGGCGCGTTCTATCTCGTGCACACGCGCCGGCGTCTCGACTCGTTCAAGCGTTGGGCCGAAGCCGAAGCGCTGCCGCGCTGACGCGCGACGCCGCACGCATCAGAGGAACGGCGAAATGTTCGCGATCGCGCGCGCGACGTAATCGTCCTTCTCGCCCACCGGCGCGACATAGTGAATCGCACTGCGCGCGGCCTCGATGCCGGCCAGACGCGCGATGAACCACGCGGCCAGATACTGCGACGACAGGCACCCGCCGGCGGTCGCGACGTTCCCGCTGGCCACGAACGGCTGGTCGAGCACAGCCACGCCGGCTTCCTGCACCCACGGCTTCGTGGTCAGGTCGGTACACGCGGGGACATCGCCGAGCCAGCCCAGCTTCGCCAGCACGAGCGTGCCCGAGCACTGCGCGCCGAGCAACTGCCGCGCGGGGTCGAACTGCAATTGCGCCATCAACGCGGCATCAGCGACGACGTCGCGGGTCCGCACGCCGCTGCCCACCAGCACGGCGTCCGCGTCGCGGGCGTCCTGCAGCGACGCTTGCGCGTCGATCGTCACGCCGTTCATCGAGCGCACGCGGCCGGTCGGGCTCGCGATCGACACCCGCCAGCCCGGCTGCCTGACCCGGTTGAGAATCCCGAGCGCGATCAGCGAATCGAGTTCGTTGAAACCGTCGAAGGTCAGGATGGCGATGTGCATGGGGACCTCTGCGTGGGGACGTCGTACCGCACGATCATAAGCGGTTCGCGAAATCGGTGCAGCGCGTCGTCGCATGCGCGACCACCGCTGTCGCCCCGGTCGCTCATGCGACGCCGCGCGCCACCTGCTGCCGGACCCGCGCGTGCGTGCCGAGCGCGGCGGCGATCGCATCGACCGCCTCGGCGGCGCGCGCGGCGCCGCACATGAACGCATCGACGGCCGCGAAGCCGTGCTCCGGCCACGTATGAATCGTGATGTGCGACTCCGCGAGCAGCACGACACCCGTCACCCCATGCTCACCGCCGAAGTGATGGAAATGCGCGCCGATCACGCGTGCGCCGGCCTGCTGCGCGGCGTCGGTGAGTATCGTCTCGAGCCGCGCGGCGTCGCGCAGCAGTGCCGCGTCGATGCCGGCGAGATCGGCCAGCACGTGCGAGCCGAGCGCCGCTCGCGGCGCGGCGATACCGTCGCGCGCCGTCATTTGTGCGACCCGTACGACGAATAGCCGCTGCGCGCCGACGAACTGCCCCACCCGCTGCCGCCCGAACCGCTGCCGCCGAGCGACGCGCAGCTGAACAGCGTGACGACGATCAGCCCGTAAAGTCCGTAGAGGATGTAACGCATTACGAGTTGCCCCCGTCGGACGCGAAGCCCTTCCACAGCCATTCCGGCAGCCACAGCACGAGCAGGCCGATCAGCACGTAGACGGAGCGGCCGCTGAACGAGAACAGCGAACCCAGGTTGAAGATCACGAGCATCGCGCTGAACACGATCGGCAGCGGCGCGAAGCTGTGCGGCTGCTTCGCGCCGAACAGGCCCGTCGACGTCCCGGCGGAACCCGTTGCGGACGCAACCGCTGCCGTCGCGAGCGCCGGCGTCGCGAAGCGTTCGGCCAGTGCGCCGGCCGACAACGGCCGCGCACGCGACCAGACGATTTCCGCGGCGCTGCGCTCACGCGTGAGCTTGTCCTTCTGCCAGCCGTAGTCGGCGATCGACGTGCGGTCGCCGACCTGCACGCGCCAGTTGAACGCGCCGACCACGTACACGACTTCCGACTCGTACGTCTCGCGCAGTCGATAGGTCTTGCCTTCGTCGGTGACGTCGGACTCGCCGCCGATCGTCGGCCAGTGATCGAGCACCTGCACGCGTTCCCAGCGCCCTTCGCTCTGCACGAGCCACAGGAAGCCGCGCTTCGGGTTCAGCAGCAGGTATTCGTCCCACGTCTCGTCGTCGCCCGGCACGCGGCAACGCATCATGCCGATCACCGTGTACTTCACGCCGTCGAACGTGCCGGTCGCACCGAGCTCAAGCGCGCCCTTCACCGCATCGAGCTTGCGCTGCGCGGCGAACACGGTCTGCTGCTCGGCCGTGCACTGCACGCCCGCGTGGCAGCTGCCGCACACGACGTAGTCGGCGAGGTTCGGTGCATACGACAGCGGCGCGCCGCAGCTCGGGCACGCGAACGGCACCATCTGCGCGCCCCGTTTCTCCCGCGTGTCGTTGTCGGTATCGCGCAGCCCCGTGAATGCGAGCGCGTCGAATTCCATCGCTTCGCCGCTGTAGACGGCCGGGCTCCCGCCGTTCGCGTCGGCGTCGGAATAGTCGTAAGTCGCGAATGCATTGCCGGTGCGCAGGTCGACGACGCGCGCTTCCCAGCCCGCATCGATGCGGAACGGCAACTCGCCGTCGCCGCCCGTGCAGCGCGCGGTACGCACGTCGGACACGAGATACGCGCGGCCGCCGTGGTCGATCCGCATGCCCGGTTCGAGCGTGCCGAACGCGGGCCACGCGCCGCCCGACGCATCGTCGGGCTCGCGCACCGTGACCGCATACTGGCCCGACGCATCCGACAGCCAGCCGAACGCGCCGTCGTCGAACACGACGTACCACTCGCTCCACGTGCCGGCGTCGTAGGTCATCTGGATGCGGCCGAGCACCGTGAACGTGCGCTTGCCGTAGCGCCCGGCCGTGCCGATCTGGATCGGCGACGCGTCGTCGAGCACCGTGGCCAGCTCGCCGATGCGCTCGACGTCGGCGCCGCGCTTGAGCAGCGTGCTGCGACAGAACGCGCAGACGGCCATCACCGCCGCCGCCGAGCGAAACTCGACCGGCGCGCCGCACTGGGGGCACGAAGTACTGAACATGCGCGACGCTTACCGGGTGAGCTTCGCGAGGATGTCCGCCTTCGCGCGCGCATAGTCCTCTTCGGTGACGAGGCCCTTGTCGAGCAGCGCCTTCAGCTGTTCGAGGCGTTGCACGTAATCGGTCCCTTCGGCCAGTGCGGCCGGCTGCGTGGCGGCAACCGGTGCCGCGACGGGCGCGGGCGGTGCGGCCGGCGCCGGTTGCGCGGCGCCCGCGATCTGGCCGGCCATCGCCTGCCCGATCGCCGCGCCGGCCGCGAGCCCCGCGCCGACACCCGCGATGCCGCCCGGGTTCTGCGCGGCCAGCGGAATCGCCTGCGCCGTCTGATATTGCGTCGCGCGGGCGAGATCGCCGGCCATCCCCGCGCCGATCCGCAGGTCGAGCGCCTTCTGCAGCTCGGCCGGCAGCGACACGCTTTCGACCGCGAATGCATCGAGCGCGAGGCCGTAGCGCGTGAACACCGGCACCAGCGCCTCGGCGACGCGTTGCGACAGCAGCGTCTGGTTCGCGGCCATGTCGACGAACGGCACGTCGGCGGAACCGAACGTCGTGCTCATCGCGGTGACGACCAGGTTGCGCAGCTGCTGCTCGAGATCGTCGACCGTGTACTGCGCGCGCGTGCCGCTCACCTCGCGGTGGAACGCGGCCGCATCGACGATCCGGTACGAGTAGATGCCGAACGCGCGCAGCTGCACGAAGCCGAATTCGCGATCGCGGATCGTCACCGGCTGGGCGGTGCCCCAGCGCCGGCCGAGCTGCAGCCGCGTGCTGAAGAAGTAGACATCCGACTTGAAAGGCGACTGAAAGAACTTGTCCCAGTTCTTCAGGTACGTGAGCACCGGCAGCGTGCGCGTTTCCAGCTTGTACAGCCCGGGCTGGAACACGTCGGCGACCTTGCCTTCGTTGACGAAGATCGCGACCTGCGTTTCGCGCACGGTCAGCTGGCCGCCGTACTGAATCTCCTGGTCTTCCATCGGATAGCGCCAGGCCAGCACGCCGTCGGTGTCTTCCGTCCATTGCAGGACGTCGATGAACTGCTTGCGGATAAACGAACCCAGACTCATGTCGGTCTCCCAGGACGCGTGGCGTGTCAGGTCAGGCAGGCGGCATTGATGATGCCGACGACGAGCGACGCGGTGCCCATCAGGCCACCCATCGCGACGTTGCGATCCTCGATCGCATGGTTCATGCCGGGAATCAGGCGGGTCAGCACCGCATAGGTGACGAGCTGCACGGCCATCGCGCCGACGGCCCACAGCACGACTTCGCCGAGCGTCGAGTTGTGCGCGATGCTGGACGCGAGCGTCAGGCAGAAGCCGACCAGCGCGCCGCCGAACGACAGCGTCGCGGCCGCGTTGCCGTCGCGGATCAAGGCCAGTTCGTCGAACGGGGTGACCTTCAGGTACACTGCCGCGAACACGAAAAGCAGCACGAACGCCGACAGCAAATGAACCGCATAAAGATAGGCACTATTCATTCTTTTCCTCGGATTTTGTGCTCGGTTCGCCGCCCCGTCGCAGGCTGGCCCATGGCGGGCCACCCCACGAAAATCCGCGCCAGTATATCCACATTGACGAGCACTGCACAACGGACGCGCCATGCTGCATAAGCGCGCGCTCGTCCTGTCGATCCTCGTGCTCGCGTCGTGCGGGCTCGGCTACGAACTGATCAGCAGCGCGCTGTCGAGCTACCTGCTCGGCGATTCGATCCTGCAGTTCTCGTCGGTGATCGGCAGCTACCTGTTCGCGATGGGGATCGGCTCGTGGCTCGCGAAGTTCGTCGAGGACGACGACGTGCTCGACCGCTTCGTCGACATCGAGCTGCTCGTCGGCCTGCTCGGCGGCGTGTCGGCAGCGCTGCTGTTCGCGGTGTTCGCGTGGCTGGCTGCGCCCTTCCGCGCGGCGCTCTACGCGCTCGTGCTCGCGCTCGGCCTGCTGATCGGGATGGAGATTCCGCTCGTGATGCGCGCGTTCCAGCAGCGCCGCCAGGCGTTCCGCCATACCGTCAGCGAAGTGCTGACCTTCGACTATCTCGGCTCGCTCGCCGTGTCGCTGATCTTCCCGCTCGTGCTCGCGCCGCGTCTCGGCCTGTTGCGCACGAGCTTCCTGTTCGGGCTGCTGAACGCGTTCGTCGCACTGTGGACCACGCACCTGTTCCGCGCCGAGATCCGCAACGTGCGCGGCAAGCTGATGCGCGCGTCGCTCGTGATCGGGCTGCTCGTCGCCGGCTTCGCGCTGTCGGACCGCATCACGCACTGGGCCGAGCACGGCGTGTACGGCGACGAGACCATCTATTCGGAAACGACGCCGTACCAGCGCATCGTGCTCACGCAGTGGCACGACGACATGCGGCTGTACCTGAACGGCAACCTGCAGTTCTCGTCGCGCGACGAGCATCGCTATCACGAGGCGCTGATCCATCCGACGATCGAGGCGCTGCCGTGGGCGAAGCGTGTGCTCGTGCTCGGCGGCGGCGACGGCCTCGCGGTGCGCGAACTGCTCAAGCACCGCAATCTCGAACGGATCACGCTCGTCGATCTCGACCCCGCGATGACGAAGCTGTTCTCGACTTCGGCGCCGCTCGTGAAGCTGAACCAGGGTTCGCTGAAGGACTCGCGCGTGCAGGTGATCAACGACGATGCGGTGCGCTGGCTCGAATCGAACGCCGACGTGTACGACGCGATCGTCGTCGACTTCCCCGATCCGACCAACTTCGGGCTCGGCCGGCTGTATTCGGTGCCGGTGTTCCGGCTGCTCGCGCGCCACCTGTCCGAGAACGGCTATGCGGTGATCCAGTCGACGTCGCCGTACTTCGCGCCGCACGCGTACTGGACGATCATCGCGACGCTGCACGAAGCCGGCCTCAACACCTGGCCGTACCACTGCTACGTGCCGTCGTTCGGCGACTGGGGCTTCGTGATCGCCGGCAAGCGCCGCGACTTCACCGTGCCGACACGCTATTCGGTGCCGACGCGCTGGCTCGACGCGCAGACGGCCGCCGAGATGTTCCACTTCCCGGCCGACATGCCGGCGCTGCCGATGTCGCCGAACGAACTCAACGACCAGCCGCTCGTGCGCCGCTTCGACGACGACTGGAAGCACGTGCTGCGCTGATGGATCGCCGCACGTTCCTCGTCGCGTCCGCGGCGGCGTCGCTCGCCGCGTGCGGCCGCACCGGCTGGATCGAGACGACGCCGCGCGTCGGCTACCCCGGCATGCGCGAAGGCCATGCGCTGCGCGACCACGCGGCGCTGCCGCCGCCGTCCGGCACGATCGAGACCGAGGTCGCGGTCCTCGGCGCGGGCGCGGCCGGGTTGTCGTGCGCGTGGCAGCTCGCGCGCGCGGGGCACACACGCTTCGTCGTGCTCGCCGGCCCTGAATTCGGCGGCAATGCGGCCGGCGGCCGCTTCGGCGAACTCGGCTATCCGAAGGGCGCGCACTACCTGCCGCTGCCGTCGCTCGAATCCGCACATCTGCGCGACATGCTCGCCGATCTCGGCGTGATCGAAGCGGCGCCGTTCTCCGCGCAACCCGCGTACGACGAACGCGCGCTCGTGCACGCACCCGACGAACGGCTGTTCATCGGAGGCCAGTGGCAGGACGGCATCGTGCCGACGGCCGGCCTCGACGCCGACGCGCTCGCGCAGCAAACGCGCTTCTTCGCCTACACCGACAGCCTGCGCTCCGCGCGCGGCGCGGACGGCCGCAAGGTGTTCTGCATCCCGCTCGCGGAATCGTCGCGCGACCCGCGCTGGCGCGCGCTCGACCGGCGCTCGTTCAGGCAGTGGCTGCTCGACGAGGGCTACACCGCGACCGCGCTGCACTGGTACCTGAACTACTGCTGCCGCGACGACTACGGTGCGGGTTACGAGCACGTGTCCGCGTGGGCCGGCCTGCACTATTTCTCGTCGCGCGGCGGCCACGCGAGCGATGCGAGCGACGGCGCCGTGCTGACCTGGCCCGACGGGCTGCATACGATGGTGACGAAGCTGAGCGACTCGATCACCGCGCGCACCGGCTCGAACGCGTGGTCGCGGCGCGGCTTCGCCGTTCGCGCGACCGAGCGCGCGGGCGGCGTCGACGTGCTGTGTGCGCGCATCGCCGACGACGGCACGCTGTCGACGTTCACGCTGAAGGCGCGGCGCGTCGTCAGCGCCATGCCGCTGTTCGTCGCGGCTCGCGTGTTTCCGCAGTTGCGCGCGTACGGCTTCGATCCTGCGCGCGACCTGCCGCCGCGCGCGCCGTGGCTCGTGTCCAATTTCCTGCTCGACGGGATGCCGGCCGAGGCAGCCGGCGTGCCGCTCGCGTGGGACAACGTCGTCTACGACGGCGCGGGGCTCGGCTATGTCGTGTCGACGCACCAGCTGATCCGGATGTCGCCGCCGACCCGCTCCGTGTTCTCCGCCTATCAGGCGTTGAGTACGCAAACGCCGGACGACACGCGCCGCTGGCTTGCCCAGGCAAAGCCCGATGCGTTGCGCGAACAGGCGGCGATCGACCTGCAGGCCGTCTACGGACGCGAACTGTGGAAGCACGCGACCGCGCTCGAGATCACCGTGCGCGGCCACGCGATGGCGACACCCGATGTCGGCTTCCTGAGCCGGCCGGGGCTGCTCGCGCTGCGCGAGGCCGATGGCCCCGTCGTGTTCGCGCATGCGGACCTGTCAGGGCTGTCGCTGTTCGAGGAAGCATCGTACTGGGGCATGCTGGCGGCCCGACGCGTGCTCGCCTGAGCGCCGGTTTCCGCCGCGCGCGACGCCGCGCATTCCGTCATTGCGGCGCCGCCGGCAACCGCTATAATCGCGCGACATTCCGACTGCATTGAGCAGGCCGACGGTGCGCGTCATACGACGCGCCGCATGCCCTCCTCGACAACAACAATGACAAACCGAACCCTTCGACGCCTTCGTCCGTTCGTGCGCGCCGCCGCGCGCCTGCTCGCATGCGTCCCGCTGCTCGGCGCGCCGCTCGCGCTGCATGCGGCCGATGCAGCAGGTCCGGACGCACAGCCGGCCTCCGGCCGCTACGTCGTCGTCGACACCGGCCATACGCCGGCCCACCCGGGTGCCACCGGCGCAAGCGGCCGCGTCGAATACCGGTACAACCTCGACCTGTCCACCGCCGTCGCGCAGACGCTCGCCGCGCACGGCGATCGCGTGCTGCGCACGTCGGCCGACGGCCGCGAGATCGCGCTCGACCAGCGCTCGACGCAGGCGCCGGACGCAAATCTGTTCGTGTCGATCCATCACGATTCGATGCAGCAGCAGTTCATCGACGCGGGCCGGCAGCGCGAATTCCGCGGTTTCGCCGTGTTCGTGTCCGAGCGCAATCCGCACTACGCGGAAAGCCTGCGTTGCGCGAAGGCGATCGCCGAGCGCCTGGTCGCGGCCGGCGAACGGCCGTCGCTGTATCACGCGCAGCCGATCAAGGGCGAGAACCGCCCGCTGATCGATCCGCAACTCGGCATCCACCGCTTCGACGATCTCGTCGTGCTGCGTACCGCGCCGATCCCGGCCGTACTGGTCGAGGCGGGCGTGATCGTCAATCCCGACGAGGAAAAGCGACTCGCGCAGCGAGAGACGATCCAGCGCCTCGCCACCGCGATCGCGGGCGGGATCGACGCGTGTTCGGCGGCCAGGTAAAGGCGCCGCCAGTTGGTTTCAACGGTTTTCACCCAGTGAGGAGCACCACAATGATGATGAAGAATCTGCTCGTATCCTGCGCGCTGCTCGCGCTTGCCGTGCCGTTCGCCGCGCAGGCGGCCGGCTGCGGCAAACCGCGCAGTGCGTTCGACCAGGTGTACTGCAGCAGCAACGAGTTCTCGCAGGTCGACCGCGAACTGAACGACGAGTACGGCCGCGTGCGCAAGCAACTGAGCGGCGACCAGCAGGCGAAGCTGAAGACCGGCCAGCTCGCGTGGATGAAGCGGCGCGACGACCGCTGCAGCGAAACGCGCGACGACGGCTATCTCGTGAACCTGCAATGCGCGATCGACTTCACGCAATCACGCCTGTCGTTCCTGCGCGAACGCGAGCGCGAATGCTCGAGCACGGGGTGCGTGACGGCGAAGCTCGGCGAGTAAGGACGGTGCAGGTGCGGCGCGACACCGCACCTGCATGCACGCCCGATTCACGGCGTTGAACGGGGCCGCTGCATCGTTGTATCCGGCAACCGTTCAAACCACGCACGCATGCCATCGAACACGACCACGATCGCCATCCGCGCAGCCACGCCGGCCGATGCCGCAGCCATCGCCGCCATTCACGTCGCATCGTGGCGGGCAACCTACGACGGCATCATGCCGGCGTCGTTCCTTGCGGCTTTGTCGGTCGAACAACATACCGCCTTCTGGCACCGCGCGCTCGCCGCAGGCGAAGCGCGCGTCACGGTCGCAATCGACGCGGACGGCGTGACGGGCTAGGTCGCGTACGGCACGACGCGCGACGCCGACAAGGATCGCGCGTGGGGTGAAATCCACGCGATCTATCTGCATCCGCTGCATTGCGGCAAAGGAATCGGCACGGCGCTGGTCCAGCATGCTTGCCGGTCGCTGCACGACGGGGGGCATGCATGGGTGTCGCTCTGGGCAATCGTCGAGAACCGCCGCGCGCGCGCGTTCTACGAACGTGAAGGCTTCGTCGCCGAAAGCGACATCAAGACGTTCGACATCGACGGGACGTCGATCGACGAAGTGCGCTACTGGCGCGCACTTCCATAGTCCGCGCCGGTCGGCGCAGCACGTCAAAGAAACCATCGATACTCGCGCGCCCCGATCTCGTTGCGAAAATCCAGCTCCTCCTGCCGCTTGTTCTCGCAATACACCATCACGAATTCACTGCCGAGCCCGTCGCGCACGGCCGCGTGATCCTGCATCGCTGCGACGGCCGACAGCATCTCCTTCGGGAAATCGATCCCGCTGCCGCGATCGTCGTTGAGCGGCGCGATCGGCTCGATCCGTGCGTCGAGCCCATGCTCCATCCCGGACAGGATCGCCGCGAGCACCAGGTACGGATTCGCGTCCGCGCTCGCGAGCCGATGCTCGATGCGCAGATTGCGCGCATCCGATTCCGGAATCCGGATGCACGCGTCGCGATCCTCGAAGCCCCAGCTTGCGCGGCTCGCCGCATTCACCATCGAGCCGTAGCGGCGGAACGCATTGTGGTTCGGCGCGAATACCGGCATGCAGTGCGGCAGCAGCGCGAGGCAGCCGGCCACCGCATGCCGCAGCGGCCGCTGCGCGTCCGCGGCGAGCAGGTTGCGGCCCACGTCGTCATACAGGCTCACGTGCACGTGCATCCCGCTGCCCGGCGCATGCAGGTACGGCTTGCCCATGAAGCTCGCACGGTAGCCGTGCTGCAGCGCGACGCCGCGCGTGCTGCGGCAGAACAGCGCCGACCAGTCGGCCGCGCGCAGCGCGTCGTCGGTATGGCCGAAGTTGATCTCGAACTGGCCGGGGCCGAGCTCGGCCGTGATCACCGTCGCGTCGACGCCCTGCTCGCGCGCGGCCTCGACCATCTCGTGCAGCACATCGGAAAACCGCGACAGGCGTTCGATGTGCATGTTCGGCTGGTCGTCGCGGTCGTCGCTCAAGCGGTCGCGCGGATACTGCGGCAGCCCGTCCGCGAGTTGCGCGGCGAACAGGTAGAACTCGAGCTCGAACGCGACGACCGGCCGGATGCCGCGCGCCGCGAACCGCCGCAGCACGCGCGCCAGCACCTCGCGCGGCTCGAACTCGATCGGCGCGTCCGTGCCGTCGGAGCTGATCAGCATCTGCGCGAGCGGCTGCCGCTCCCAGCGCACCGGCTTCAGCGTGCCGGGAATCAGGCGGCGCGGCGCGTCGGGGTCGCCGTCGTTGAAGCAGTAATCGCCGATCTTGTAGAGGCCGCCCTGCGTGCCGAGCAGCACGCAGTTCTGCGGCAGCTTCAGCAACGAGCCCGACGCGACCTTCTCGAGCGCATCGATCGGATAACGCTTGCCGTAGAAATGGCCCGGCAGGTCGAGACAGATCAGGTCGACATAACGGGTCTCGGGATGCGCCTGCCGGAATGCGCGGACTTCATCGACCAGCACGGGAACGACGTCAGCCATGTCTCATCCTTTCCATGTCTTGTATGACGGTGCCGCAGCGCGGCGAACCGGACTCATCGGCATGCGGCACGCCACATGCCCGATATCGATCAGTACTGCAAACCAGCAGCACGGCGCGACGATCCGTGGGACCGCCCGCCGGCGAACTCAGGTGAACACCCAGATCACGCGTGTCGGCGCGTCGCCCAGGTTCGCGTAACGAAACCGCTTGTGCGCGGGAAGCTGGAATGCGTCGTTCGGGCCGAGCGTGACAGGCGTGTCGTCGCCGTCGATCCAGATCGTCAGCTCGCCTTCGAGCACGAAGCCGCCCTGCTCGTCGCTGTCGTCGACGGAGCGCTCGCCGCTGCTCGCGCCGGGCGCGAGATGGCTCTCGAGGATCGAGAAGCGCGAGCGCATGTTCGGCGACACGAGGATGTCCGTGATGCCGGCCGCGTAATAGACGGTGCGCCGCTCGTCGGGCCGCGTGACCCACGGCACGCTGCGCGGCTTGCTCAGGCTGTAGAAATACGTGGTCGGCACGCCGAGCGCCTCGCCGATCGCGGTGAGATCCGCGACCGTCGGGCGCGACAGCCCGCGTTCGACCTGCGACAGAAAGCCGACCGAGCGGCCGATCCGTTCCGCGAGATCGTTGAGCGTGACCTTGCGATGCTTGCGCAGGTCGCGGATCAGGATCGCCAGACTTTCTATCTCTTCCTGTTCGTTCATGATGAGTTCCGGTACGTCAGACGGTATCGCGCAAACGGTACCAGGCCTTGCCGATCGCTTCCAGCGGCGCGGCGAGGCGGTCGCCGCCGGGAAAGCGCGGGTTGCGGATGCGCTGGTACTGCGCGAGCAGGCGATCGTCGCCGAGCACGGCATCGGCGACCGCGCGCGCACCCGCGAGCGTCGGCAGCACGCCGTGCCCCGAGAAGCCCTGCAGCCAGAAACGCTGGCCGCGACGGCCGATGTCGGGCGTGCGGCGCATGCTGATGTCGATGTGACCGCCCCATACGTAGCCGAGCGGCACGCCGGCCAGTTGCGGGAACACGCGTTCGAGATGCGGGCGCGTCGCGGCCGCGATGTCGGCCGGAATCCCGCCGAGATACGTGCAGCCGCCGCCGAACAGCAGGCGGTTGTCGGGGCTCAGGCGGAAGTAGTCGGGCACGAACTGGTTGTCGATCACACAGCTGTTCCGCGGCAGCAGCGAGCGGGCGACGTCCGCCGAAAGCGGCGCGGTCGCGACCTGGTAGGTGCCGACCGGCAGCAACCGGCGCGACAGCTCGGGATCGAGCCGGTCGACGTACGCGTTGCACGCGAGCACCAGCACGTCCGCGCGCACTTCGCCGTGCGCGGTGCGTGCGACGTGACCGCCGGCCGTCTCGCGACAGTCGAGCACGCGGCTTTGCTCGAAGATGCGGCCGCCGGCCCGTTCGATCGTCTGCGCGAGACCGAGCGCGAGCTTCAGCGGATTGAGATGGCCGGCCTCGGGATCGTAGAGCGCGGCGAGATAGCGCGCGCTGCCGATCCATTCGGGCATCTCGTCCTGCCCGATCACGCGCAGCCGGTCGTAGCCCCAGCGCTGCGCGGCTTCGTCGCGGGCCTGTGCGAGCAGCGCAACGCGACGCGGCCGCACCGCGGCCCACAGGCTGCCGGGCCGATAGTCGATGTCGAAGCCGTGCCGCGCAGGCAGTTCGCGCACTTCGGCCGCGGCCCAGCGCATGCTGTCCCACAGCATGCGCGCGCCGTCGCGGCCGAGCGAATCCTCGAGCGGCTGCATGTCGCACGACCAGCCGAGCAGCGCCTGTCCGCCGTTGCGGCCCGATGCGGCCCACGCGACGCGGCTCGCTTCGAGCACCACCACGCGCTTGCCCGCGAGCGCCAGGCGCAACGCCGTGTGCAGCCCGCTGAAGCCCGCGCCGACGACCAGCACGTCGGCGTCGATGCGTTCGTCCAGTTCGGGACGCTGCGGGATCGGCGCCGGGTAGGTGCCGGCGTAGTAGCTTGCGACGTGACGGTCGGACTGCACGAACATGCGGGCTCCCGTGAAATTTCAGTCGGCTAATTTCATGAAAAATTATCATGTCAATTTCACGGAGGCAAGCGGGAGGATGGGCGATTTGCGCCTGAAGGCCGGTCAACCGCGACCTGGACATGCGAATTGACGCGCGTGAAGTAGTCCGGCTGGTCGGTTTGGGATGTGGCAGCAGAGGAATTTCGATTGGTCATTTTGTAATGGCAGTTCCGAATGCCGAACGGGTTCCGTGCGCCAGTCATGCCGCCGTCGCGTCGCGCTGTTTGCGCGGCCCCCACTGGTCCTTGCCAATACGAGCTTGCCTTTTTAGTATGCCGAATGCGTGCGCCGGGCCCGGCGCACCCAAAATGCAGCGAGGCGACCGATGCACCGGCGGACGGCAGCCCCCTACCTGATTGTGGCGATCGGTGTCGTGATCGCCTGCGCGCTGATGGGCCTGTGCGTGCTGCAGTTGTTCCAGAGCCGCCACGACGCACTCGACCGCGCCAGCGAAACCTCGCGCAATCTCGGCCTCATTGCCGAGCGCGATATCGAGCGCAACTTCGAACTGTACGACCTGTCCCTGCAGGCGGTGATCCATGGCCTGCAGCGGCCCGACGTGATGGCGGCGGCACCCGCGGTGCGACGCGGCGTGCTGTTCGACCACGCAATGAGTGCCAACTTCATCGGTTCGATGCTGGTGCTCGATGCCGAGGGCAACATCATCCTGGATTCGGCCAACGACGTGCCGCGCAAGGGAAATTTCGCCGATCGCAAGTACTTCACCGTCCATCGCGACAACCCGAATGTTGGTCTTTACGTCAGCGATCCGTTCGCGTCGCGTCTGCGTGCCGGCATGCTCATCCTTGTGCTGTCGCGGCGTATATCGAACCCGGACGGGTCGTTCGCCGGCATTGCGCTGATTGCGGTCAACCTCGAGTACTTCCACCGGCTGTTTGCAGGCCTGTCGCTGGGGCAACACGGTTCGATGTCGCTGATCGGCAAGGACGGCATTATGGTGATGCGCCAGCCGTATAACGTCAGCATCGTCGGCCGCGACATCAGCAAAGCCGCGACGTTTCGACGATTTCGGAGCGCGCCCGAAGGCGTGTTCTCGGAAACAGCGTCGATTGACGGCGTACGCCGGCTCTACTACTTCAAGAACCTGCCGACTCTGCCTCTGATCATCATGGTCGCGGAGGCCGAGCAGGATATCTATGCCGCGTGGCGGCACCGCGCCGTGACGATCGGCGCGCTGGTGGCAACCTTCGGCGCCTCTTTCATCGCTCTGTCGATCATGCTCGGCGGACAACTGCGCCGCCGCATGCGCGCCGAGTCGGAACTGGTGCTGCTCGCCCGCACGGACGGGCTGACCGGCCTGAGCAATCGTCGCAGTTTCGGTGAGGTACTCGAACGGGAATGGCGCCGCGCACAACGCGCGCGCTCGGTGTTCTCGCTGCTGTTCGTTGACGTCGACCGCTTCAAGGCCTACAACGACACCTACGGGCACCAGGCCGGCGACGATGCGCTGGCGGCCGTCGCGCGCTGCATTGGCGAGAACATCCGCCGGCCGGGCGATACCGCGGCCCGCTACGGTGGAGAGGAATTCGTGGTGTTGCTCCCCGATACGCCGCCCGAAGGTGGCATGGCGATTGCCGAACGGATTCGCGCGTCAATTGACGATCTGGCGCTGGAGCACGTCGGCAGCGAATACGGGCGCCTCACGACCAGCATTGGTTTGGCAAGCTGGAAGGCCGGCCAGGAAGGCGATCCCGGTACGGTCATCAAGGCGGCCGACGAGGCGCTGTACTACGCGAAGACGACCGGCCGGAACAAGGTGTCGACCTTTCCGTTCGAGGTGTGAACGACGTGCAGGCCGGGCGCTGACAATCCAGCGTCGCAGGCTGCAATGGCTGCCACGGCGATCGCAAGCGCCCGATCAACGCCGTAGCGCGCCATTCACCCAAGCGCGCCGTCCGGTTGCAAACCGCAACCGGACGGTCGGCAGGTCGATCAACCTCAATTGCTGAAGATCAGACCGCGAGCGGCGCCATTGACGTAAATCCGGCCATATGTGTTCCAGTCGCCAGCCATCACGCCGGAGTCGCCGAACTGGTGCGTGTCATCGTTGAAGCGCGCCCACGTTGCACCACCGTCGTCGGAATGGTAAATGCCCCAGACGCCGTTCAACGTGCCTTCCACGTAGACCGCGGCCGAGTACGGCGAACCGGTCTTTGCTTTGCCCAAGGCGATCACGGTAGCGCCCGGTGCGTCGTTGGTCGACGCAAAGACGCTGAGCTTCGTCCAGGTCGCCCCCGAGTCCACCGAGTGGTACACGGCCGTGCCGTCGGCCAGCCAGAGGTCGCCCTCGACGTTCGGATTGACCGCCATCGACGTATCCCGCCACGCATTCCAGGCCAGGTTCGCGTTCACCGAGCCCTGGCTCAGCGTGAACGTGTGGCCGCCGTCGTTCGAGACGTAGATCTTGCCGCGCTGCCAGCTCCACGATGCGCCGCCGGAGTCGTAGGCATAGACCTTGTTCGGGTTCTTGCGGTCTGCGGCCAGGCGGTAGGCACGCGGGAAGCCGTTCCAGGTGGCACTGAACGCCGGCAGGTTGGTCGCCGTCCAGCTGGCGCCATTGTTTGTCGTGTACGACGGCACCGAGTCCGGCGGTGCCCAGGTCACCTTGTTGCGGGACGGGACGACCAGATTGCCCACGTTGCTCTGGCTTGCCGCGGCGCCGTTGGGCAGCGACGCGAACGTCGCCCAGCTATTGCCGCTGTCTCCCGACCAGAAGCCCTTGGTGGCATGGCCGTTGGCGTTGTCGACGCCCGCGGCGGCGATGTACGTCGGATCGGACCACGACATATCGGCCGAATTGCCGCTGCTCCACGTGTTCAAGGGGCCTTTCGTCGGCCTCGTCGAGAGGTTCGTATTGACCCACGTGCCGATGTCGCCGGCGCTGTTGATGAAGTTGTACGACGCACCGGGCGGCGCCGTGACGAGCGCCAGCGTCACGGTTTCCTCGAGGTTGTCGACCTTCGCGCTCCAGGTTGGCGTGGGCGACGAGGCGTTCATGGTTTCACAGATGCCGCCGCCGTGGACGTGCATGATGTGGTCGCGGTTGGCCGGGTCGATGGTGACGCCCTCGACCCAGCCGGCGCAGCCACCCGCGGCAATGCCGGTATGCGGCATGCCGGCCTCGATTTCGCGCCACGTACTGCCGCCGTCGTCGGATAGCTGGATGGTCTTGCTGGTGTCGCTCCAGCCAGTCATGCCCAGTGCGATGCGCGCGGACGAGCCCAGACCGGAGACGGACAGGCCGCCAAAGCCGTTGCTGCTGGAGCTGTTGAGCAGCGTCCAGTTGCTGTTGTTGCTGCCGCCGAACTTGTAGAGATAGCTCGGTCCGCCGATGCCCTGGCCGACGCCCGCGTTGAACACCACGTAAAAGGCGCCGTCGGACGTACGCACGACGTGCGGGATGTAGTAGCCGGACACCGCCGGCGGGACGGGCACCGGCGTCCACGAAAAGCCGCCGTTGGTGGACTTGTACAGGGTCGACGTCAGGCCCGCCGCGTTGGCGTAGTCCGGGGCGACGGTGGCCCACATGATCCAGGTCGGCTGGCCGCTTCCTTTGCCCGAGGAATCGAAGATGACCTGCTCGACGCCCAGCGGGGAGCCGCCGCCGCTGATCGTGGTAGAGGACAGCCCCGCGACCTGCGCCCAGGTGCGGCCCGAATCGGCACTCTTCCACAAGCCGGCCGTGCGCGATCCGTAGAACAGCGTCGAGGGATTATTGGGGTCCACCTGCAGGCGCTCGCCGGTGGCACGGCCGTTGTCGTTGCCGCCTACCGGGAACGGCAGGTCGTAGTGCGTCCAGGTGTTGCCACGATCGCTGGAGATGTAGATGCGACCGTTGTGACCCTGCGTCACGGTAATGCCGGTCATCATGTAGACGAGCTGGTCGTTGTTCGGGTCGAGCGCGAGGCTTTCGACGCCGTGGAAATCGCCCTCGCCTGCGCCGAAACCGACGCCGTCGGTGATGGGCATCCACGTCGAGTTGGTCGCGTTCCAGCGGTACGCGCCACCAACGTCGGTGCGTGCGTACAGCAGGCTCGCGTTGGCTGGATGGTAGACCAGGCCGGTGACGTAGCCACCGCCGCCCCACTTGACGCTGGTCCAGCTGGCCGCCGGAAGGTTGCCACCGGAGGTGATGCCGCTGCCGGCTCCGCCGATCTGGCCACGACTGGCGGCTACATTGGCACCCGCATTGGTCACGCCTGTCGCGCTATCGGATCCGTCACCACAGCCCCATAGCGTACACGCCATCGCCGCAGCGGCAATCCATCGTCGAGAAAACATAGTCATCCGAAAAGTCCTTAAAGGAAAAGGTCCATCGCCGGACCCGCCATCGGGCCCTGCGCAATCAATTCGCCATGAGCGATGCGATCTGCGCAGCGCCGAGCGCACCGCGATAGATGCGGAAATCGTCGATCAGGCCGTTGAACGTGGCGTCGTTGTACTGCGATTTTCCCAGCCAGTTCTGCGTGGTACTGCCAAGGCGGAACGGCGCCTGGAACATCGCCGTGTTGGTACTGACGGGCGTGCCGTCCACGTACATCGTGCCGGTCGAACCCGATAGCGTGACGGCCACATGCACCCATCGCTTGCTCGGCAGCTCGGTGGGGGCATCGATGATCTGTTCCGGAGGTCCGTCACCGGGGCCGTTGGCCGTCATGGCGAAACGCATGCCGGCCCAGCCGTTGCGCGACTGTCCGCGCGGCGTGAACATCATGTAGCGGTGGAAGCCCGTGCCGAAGTCGAACAGGCGTGCCCACGTTTGCGAGCCGTTCCAGAACACCCAGCTGGCGATGGTGAAGTCCGACACATCGGCCAGCAGATCGTCGGGCAAGGCCACATACGCGCCCGAGCCGTTGAGCGAGACCGCGTTGCCGCTGCGCCCCGCTGCCCACGTTGCGCCGTTGAGCGTGCCATTGCGCCCGTTGCCCGAGCTATCGGCAGCCGTGATGCCGCTGCCTTCATCAAACGCGAAGTGCGCGAGCAGCTGCTGCGCCGTGATCACTTTCACTTCGTTGGAGAGCGCCGATTCGCCCGCAATCGTTTGCGCGGTCACGACATAAAAATACGTTCCGGCACCGGCTGGCGTATCGGTATAGGTCAGCAGATCGGTGATGCCGCTCCGGATGGTGCTGTACGGTCCGCCGGCAATGGTGGCGCGCTTGACGTTGTAGCTGGTGGCGTTGCTGCTGCCCCACCACGACAGCACCACCTTGCCCGCGCTGGCGTAGCCGGTCAGGCCGGTCGGCGTTGCGGCAGGGGTGCCGGGGTCGAGCGTGCAGGTGAGCGTGCCGTAGCCAAGCTGGTCGAAGCCGCCACTGTTCGGGCCATAGTTGCCGCCGCCGCCTTCCGGTGCCACAAGCTCGGCAGCGCGCCTGGTGTAAGGCGCCGCCAGACCTTTGCGGTTGATGTAGTGGTTGGCCACCAGCGCCCAGCAGGGGCGCTCCAGGGCGCCGCCTTGCCCGCCGGCGGCGAACTGCGTCTGGATGACGCCGGCGCTGTTCTGGTACGTGACGAAAGGCACCGTGTAGAACGCGCCGTCTGCCTGCTTCAGGTTGGCCTTGGCCACGTATTCGGCGCCCGCCAGAAAGCGATTGTTGTCATGGCCGTACAGGTCGATGCCCTGATTCCACGCCATCTCGCAAATGGCGCCCGTCAATGCAATGCCGAGCGTGCTGTGGCCCTGGTCCCGCCCGGCTTCCTGCCATTGCCCGAGATTGCCGGGGTGCATGTAGTACACGGCTTGCCGGATACAGCCGTTACTCCCACCGGACTTGAAATGAGTGATGGCTTCGTCGACGAGTTCGGCATCGTCGCACAGCACGCCAATGGCCAGGACGCACGCGATGTTGGCCAGGCCCCAGTTGGCCCAGTAGTGCGTGTCCATCGCGGTGTCGATACGGGTCAGGAAAGCATGGCTGACCGGGTAGAAGACATTGCGCATCATTGCCTGAAACGCGGCGAGTCCGGCCGGACTCCAGCCGCTGTAGCTGCGCATGATTTCGGCCGCGTTGGCGAACTCGTAGCCGTAGATGCCGGCGGCGAGCGCCACGTCGCTGCCGCCAAGCGTCGTCAGCGTCGAGGCCCATTGGTCCAGATACTCCACGGCTTTGTCGGCATAGCGTTTGTCGTCCGACACCTTCCAGCGCAGCGCGTCGCCATAGGCGGCGGCGATGTCGTTGTAGAGGACACCGTAGTTCTGACCATGCGTGGGATCATTGCCGCGATAGATGCCGACCTGCGGGTTCGGCGTGTTCGTCAGGCGCGTGTGACCGTTGGCGACGAGCACGTTCCAGCTATCGATCCACGGGGAAGCGTGCGCGCCGACTTTAGTGCGCATGCGTTCGAAATCCGCCTCGGTATGCAGCAAGCCAGGATGCGTGAAGGTGCGGGTCTGGGCAGTGCCTGCCGACGTCGCACCTGCGTCGATACCGTCCGAAGTTGGGGCAACTCCGGACGCTTGGCCGCCGTTGTTTGCCGCTGTACGCTCACCGTCCGTAACCGCGTTACCTCCGTCACCGCCGCATCCGGCCAGCAGCGTTGCACCGAGCCCCATCACGAAATGGCGTCGTGCAATATTCTCGATGTCACCGAGTGGGACGATTTCCTCAGACAGCATCGTCGGTGCTCCCTTGTCTCGCATGTCTAGATCCGCTGTTTTTAGCTATAGTCGAACAAAAATGTACTAACCATTCCGTAATTGTCAGAAACAGGTAGCATTCTAGCCAGTGTGATAGGGATTCAATCAAGCGGAAAAAAACAAATTCAACCATGACACGCACTTGTCACATCGGTGATGCAGGGATTGAAGCGCGCGAAGCGGGTGGGCGCAGCCGTAGAACAAGGCAAAGTTGTCACCATTTGCGAAGTAACGATGTCACTTCGCCGGTCGACACTGACGTGGAATCGAAAAACTGTCGCGAAATCGCATCTCTTCGCTCTACGAAATAAAATCGTCACCGACCGTGGTGTCACGAAGACCGGTGTCAACCCCTCTGCGGTGCCGGCGTTCAAGCCCCGCGTTGTGCGAAACCCGAGTTTGAACAGGTGATCGTGCCGCGCGATTGATTGATGCAGCTTCGCCTGCAGCGTCTCGCGTGGCGGCAGCACGGTGAGATACTCGGCGGCGTAGATCCCGCTTTTGCCGAGTTCGAGCAATTCTATCCGGACGTCGAAGGCGATGCGCCAGCGGAAACGCCGACACGCAGCCGAACGCGTGACGCGACACCGGTCGGGTGCGTGACGGCGAAACGGTGCGAGAGCGTCATGCCCGACGCAACGCCCCATGTCGATCGCCCGCGCCCGCGCGCACCTGCAACGCCGCGCGCCGGCCCGCTTTGCGCCGCCGCGATCCTGCATTACCATCGGGCGTCCGCCGCGCGTACCCGCGCGCCCCGCCACTTTTCCGCTTCCGCACCAATGCTCGCCCTCATCATCGTCGCCGGCCTGTGGGCCGGCCTGCAAAACGCCCTCGCGGGCGGCGGCTCGTTCGTCACGCTGCCCGCGCTGATCGTGTCGGGAATGTCGCCGCTCGCGGCGAACATCACGTCGACGGTCGCGCTGTTTCCCGGCCAGGTCACGACGGGCTGGGCCAGCCGGAACATGGTGCGCGGCGCGGGCAAGCTGTCGTTTCGCGCGCTGTTCGCGATCAGCGTGGTCGGCGGCGCGCTCGGCGGGCTGCTGCTGCTGAAAACCCCGTCGTCGATCTTCTCGCACCTCGTGCCGTGGCTCGTGCTGTTCGCGACGGTCGTGTTCGCATGGGGCAGCTTCTTCCGCAAGACCGGGGCCGGCACGCAGCATGTCGGTCCCGTCACGGCCGCGATCTCGCAGTTCCTGATCGCGATCTACGGCGGCTACTTCGGCGGCGGCATCGGCTTCCTGATGATGGCCGCGCTGACGATGGCCGGCCTGTCGCCGCGTCACGCGATGTCGACCAAGAACGCACTCGCGGGCGTGATGAACGCGTCGGCGGTCGTGCTGTTCCTGACCTCGCCGCACCTCCACTGGCAGGCGGCGATCGCGCTCGGCGGCGGCGCGATCGTCGGCGGCCTGCTCGGCGCGTGGGCGCTGCACCGCGTGAACGAACGCGTGCTGCGGATCGCGATCGTCTGCATCGGCGCCGCGCTGACCGTGGGGCTGTTCGTCAAGCCGATCTGACGCACGCGCGCCGATCGCGCGGACGACACGCATGCCGTCGGTCGCGACGAACTCGCCATCGATGGGCAGGCGCCCCGTGCGCCGAGCGACGGCGGGCGATGCGCCCGCCTCGATGTCGCGGCGGATTCGCGGGCGCGGCGGGCGGCCTGCGCGCCGCGCTCGTCAATGCGTGCAGTGCGCGCGTTCAGCCGAACGGCCGCACGCCGATCAGCGGGCCGTGCAGGAACCAAGCGAAGACGGCCCATACGACGAGTCCGGTGACGATCGTCACGGCATCGCCCGACAGGCTGCCGGCCGGATAGCGGACGCCGTTGCGGCGATCGCGCGCGCGCCACACGACGAAATCGACCAGCGACCACACGAAGAATGCGCCGAACAGCACGACCGCGTGCAGCGTGCCGTTCGCGAGCAGGTGCGCGATCGCCCATACCATCACGCCGGCCACCATCGGATGGCCGACGAGCGTCTTGATGCGGTTGCGCGGCACGTAGGACGCGGCGATCAGCACGAACGCGATCGCGGTCAGCATGCCGGTGAGATGGCGAACGCCGACGGGCGACACCCACAGCAGCGTCCCGCCCTGGCGCGCGATCCCGTAACCCCAGATGATCAGCACGAAGCCGACGATCGACGCGATCGCATAGGGGCCCTTCCAGCGTTTCTCGCCGATCCGCTCGATGGTCGCGGATCGCCAGCCGTCCGCGACGATCCGAATCGAATGCACACCGAGGAAGATCGCTAAACCGAGAATCAGGACGAGCATCGGTTGTCTCCGTCTGGAACGATGAGTGGGGAATCATTCGCGCGGCTTTCGATGCGCCGTTCGCGAAGCCGGCGACACGGCCGGCGCGGGTCGCGCCAGACGTGGACGCGATCCGCGCCGATCATAAACGCCGTAGCCGCCGTTGTGAAGCATGACGCACGCACGGTTCGGCAAGGTTGATGCTTTCGTACATCCCGTGCGGTTGGCAGGAATCAGGCGCCTCTACCCGCGCTTCATGAGTCGTGAGTCGCAAACTCAGGACAACGTAAATCGTGGCGCAGCGACGATGGGCAGCCGACGCTACGGTTGCTTGCGCTTCGCCACGGATTTCGTGGCCGGTTTCGAAACGGGTTTCGGCGCCGCTTTCGCGGATGGTTTCACAGATGCTTTCGCAGACGGCTTCGCACTCCGTTTCGCAGCCGGCGTCGACGCGGCTGCCGTCTTCGGCTCCGCAGGCGGCTTCGGCGCCGCCTTCACCTTCGCCTTGCGCTTCGGCGCCCCCGCCAGCAACGCCGCCCGATACGCGCCGCGGCACCAGTCGAACAGCGCGCCCGCATCCTCGAGCACGTCGGCCGGCGTTTCGTAATAACCCTCGAGCGCAACGGTGCGCGTAGGGCGCTCATACGAGAACGGCCCCATCCCTGCCGCCACGAACGCGGGACGGTTCACGTCGTCGACGCGCAGGAACAGCGACCCGCGCGACATGAAGCCGAACATCACGCCGTCGAGCCGCATCGCGGCGCCGCTGAAGAACCGCACGACCTCTACCTTGCCGAGCGGCGCGAGCCGGTACGCGATCTCCTCGCCGTGCGCCTTCTCCGATTGCCAGCTCATGCGGGCTCCGTGCAGCGCTGTGTCCACACGTCGAGTTCCGCGTCGTCGAAGCCGACGGCCGCCGCGCTCTCGCGGATCTGCCGCCACGTCGCGCGATCGACCGGAATGCCGTCCACGCCGCGTGCGGCGCGGCTCGCCGCCTCCGGCTCGCCGGGCATCCGCACCGGCGCATCGCCCGCCTGCGGCGACGCCTTCGCCCATGCGACGAACGCATCGGCTTCGCGCTGCGCATCGGCCGCATCGAACGCGTCCGGATCGATCAGCACCGACAGCATCCCGTTGACGATCGCGCTCGTCTTCTGCAGCGTGTCGCCGTAGGTCGTATGCCCGCCGACCAGCGCGCCGCCGAAGATCTCGCACATCGCGGCCAGCGCATACCCCTTGTGCAGCCCGAACGGCAGCAGCGCGCCGAACGGCTGCTCGTGCATGACGGCCGGATCGTCGGTCGGCTGGCCGCGATGATCGATCAGCGACCCGGCCGGCACGCGCTTGCCCTGGTTGTACGCGACCCGCGTCTTGCCGTACGCGATCGCGCTCGTCGCGAAATCGAGCAGCAGCGGCGGCCGCCCCGCGCGCGGATACGCGGCGCAGAACGGATTCGTGCCGAAGCGCGCATCGGTGCCGTGCAGCGGCGCGACGAGCAAGTCGCCCGGCACGTTGACGAAATGGAACGACACGAGCCCCGAGCGCGCGCACTGCTCGGCCCAGTGCCCGATGCGGCCGAGGTGATGGACGTCGCGCAGCCCGATCGCGCAGATGCCCATGCGTCGCGCGCGCTCGATGCCTTCGACCATCGCCTCGAATGCGATCACCTGGCCGAAGCCGCGCCCGCCGTCGATGGTGAGCACCGCGCCGCCGTCGCGGACGATCGACGCGTGCCCGTTCAACTGCAACTGCCCTTCCCGCCACGACGCGACGTAGTTCGGGATCATCCCGATCCCGTGCGAATCGTGACCGGCCAGATTCGCGCCGACCAGATGATCGGCGACGAGCCGCGCCTCGCGCTCGCTGCTGCCGGCCCGCTCCCACAGTGCCGCGACGAACGCGTGCAGCGGTTCGGCGCGCATGCGCAGCGGGTCGGTATCGGGGGTCGGCAACGCGGTCATCGGCAAGGCTCCGTCAGGTCGGGTTGGATCCGGTCGGGTCGGGACGGACGGCGCGAACGCTCAGCGCGCGGACGCGATCACGTCCGCCACCGCCGCGGTCAGCTTCTTCGCGTACGGCACGTGCAGGAACTCGTTCGGGCCGTGCGCATTCGACTTCGGCCCGAGCACGCCGCACACCATGAACTGCGCGGACGGGAAGCCGGCCTGCAGCACGTTCATCAGCGGGATCGTGCCGCCGAGGCCCATGTACGCGCAGTCCGCGCCGAAGTGGCGGCGCGACGCGGCGTCGAGCGACGACGCGAGCCACGGCGCGAGATCCGGCGCGCTCCAGCCGGTCGCGGCGCCCGCATCCGGCTTGAACGTGACCTTCGCGTTGTACGGCGGATCGAGTTCGAGCAGTGCCTTCAGCTGCTGCACGGCCTGAGCGGCATCGACGAGCGGCGGCAGGCGCAGCGACAGCTTGAACGCGGTGCGCGGACGCAGCACGTTGCCCGCGTCGGCGAGCGCCGGCAGGCCGGCCGCGCCCGTCACCGACAGCGACGGACGCCACGTCGAATTCAGCAGCGCCTCGCGCGGATCGGTGGTGGTCGGCAGCACCGGCTTGCCGTCCGCGCCGCATGCCCACGGCAGCCCCTTCCATACGGCGTCGCCGAGGATCGCGGCGGCCGCGTCGGCTTCGCGCACGCGGCTGTCGGGAATCTCGCAATGGAACACGCCCGGCAGCAGGTTGCCGTTCTTCGCGTCTTCCAGGCGCTCGAACAGCTGGCGCATCACGCGGAAGCTCGACGGCGCGATGCCGCCGAACACGCCCGAGTGCACGCCTTCCTCGAGCACCTCGACCTGCAGGTCGCCGGACACCAGCCCGCGCAGCGACGTCGTGAGCCACATCTGGTCGTAGTTGCCGGCGCCCGAATCGAGGCACACGACGAGCGATACCTGGCCGAGCCGGTCGCGCAGCGCATCGACGTACGGCAGCAGGTCGTAGCTGCCCGACTCCTCGCAGGTCTCGATCAGGCCGACGCAGCGCGGGCGTTCGACGCCCTGCTCGTCGAGCGCGCCGAGCGCGGCGAGGCTCGCGTAGATCGCGTAGCCGTCGTCCGCGCCGCCGCGGCCGTACAGCTTGCCGTTCTCGAACTTCGGCGTCCACGGGCCGAGGTCCGCGCGCCAGCCGTCGAATTCGGGCTGCTTGTCGAGGTGGCCGTACAGCAGGATCGTGTCGGTGCTGCCCGAGCGGGTTGCGGGGGTTTCGAAGAAGATCACCGGCGTACGGCCGGGCAAGCGCACGATCTCGAGCTTCAGGCCTTTCACCGGCTGGCGTTCGGCCCACTGCGCGGCATCGGTGACGACCCGTTCGAGATAGCCGCGCTTCGCCCAGTCGGGGTCGAAGGCGGGGCTCTTCGCGGGGATCGCGATGTAGTCGGTCAGTGCGTGGAGGATTTCATCGTTCCACTTGCGCTCGACGAAGGTAACGAGCTTGTCATGGTCGAGGACGGGGGTAGTGTCGACGGAGGTCATGGTGGCGTGCCTGGATAGGGCTGACGAAAAACCGGATGATACGCCGATGGCCCCGCCCCGGGGCGCTTTCCGTGCCGTATTCAGGGCCCGTTCGGGCCCGTTTCCCGCAGCGCGTCGCGCACCCGCTCAAACGGCCTGCGGGAATGCGTCGCGCAACCCCGCCGCGCACGCGAGCGCGTCGTCCCACAGCCGCCGGGTCAGCGCCCCGGCATCCTCTTCCCGCGCGAGCGCCGCGGCCTCGCCCGACCACAGCAGCGAGAAATCGTCGCGCCCCTGCCGCTCGAACGCGCCGCGCAGCGGATCGACCGCCGCCGTCGCGAGCGGGAACGCGGGCGCAAGCGCGCTCATCGGCCCCTGCTCGCGCATGAAGCGCGTCAGCAGGCCGCGTCCGGGGCGGCCCGTGTAGAGGTTGGTCACGCGCGTGCCGTCGTCGCGTGCGGCTCGCAGCGCCGCGCGATGCTGCGCCGAGCGGCCGGCCTGCGGCGTCAGCAGGTAGCCGGTGCCGATCTGCACCGCGCGTGCGCCGAGCGCGAACGCGGCCGCGATGCCGCGGCCATCGGCGATCGCACCGGCGGCGATCACCGGCGCGCGCACCGCATCGACGATCTGCGGCAGCAGCGCGAACAGGCCCGGCTGCGCGTGGATGTCGTCGGTCAGGAACATCCCGCGATGCCCGCCCGCCTCGGCGCCCTGCGCGACGATCGCATCGACGCCGCGCGCATCGAGCCAGCGCGCTTCCTCGACGGTCGTCGCGGACGAGACGATCAACGCGCCCGTGCGCCGCACCCGTTCGAGCAGCGCTTCGTCCGGCAAACCGAAATGGAAGCTCACGACGGCCGGGCGCAGTTCCTCGACGACCGCGCACATCGCGTCGTCGAACGGCGCGCGACCGGGGCCGCCCTTCACGTCGGCCGGATCGAGCCCGGCTTCCGCGTAGTAGCCGGCCAGCGCCGCGCGCCAGCGCGCGTCGACCTCGGCGTCGGGCGCGGGCGGCGCATGACAGAAGAAGTTGACGTTGAACGGCGCCGGCGTGCGTGCGTGGATCGCCGCGATCTCGTCGCGCAACTGCTGCGGGCCGAGCGCCGCGCATGCGAGCGAGCCGAGCCCGCCCGCCTCGCAGACCGCAATCGTCAGCGGGCTCAGGGAACCGACCATCGGAGCCTGGATCAGCGGCAGGCGGGAAGGCAGCATCGTCATCGGAATCACCGTTCGGTAGAAGTATTCAATGGCGCCGGCGAGCGCATTTCGAGCGCTCGATAATAACCGACTGATTCAATCAGGGTTTGCCGACTCATTCAGCCCGTAAATTGAATTAACCAGTTCGGCAAAAATCGATTATCCGTTCAACCTGCCCCGCATCTCGCCTTCACCCCGGAACCACCGTCCGGAGGGCCCAGACAGGTCATTCGTCCCGGTGCAGCCACCGTCAGCCGCACCAAAGCGTTTCACCCTTTTCAATGATCGACATCAATATTCAAGATATTAAATGGCATCACTTACCCTTATTAAACTTCATTAGGCGATAAGATGCTGTCGTTCAATAAAACGACGATCCATTCCGGAATCGTCGACCGGCGCCGGGCCGCGCCACCTCAACCGCATCACGACCATTCAAGGAGCCTCGCATGTCCGATGCCAGCTCGTCCTCCTCCCGTTCCGCCGCCGCGCCAGCCGCGACCGCCGCGCCGAAAATCGGCGTCATCCCCGCCACGCTGATGGTCGCGGGCAACATGATGGGCTCCGGCGTCTTCATGCTGCCCGCGAACCTCGCCGCCACCGGCGGCATCGCGATCTTCGGCTGGCTGATCACCGTGGTCGGCGCCGTGTCGCTCGCGCTGGTGTTCGCGAAGCTCGCGGCGATCGACCCGGCCGCCGGCGGCCCGTATGCGTATGCGCGCAAGGCCTTCGGCCCGTACATCGGCTACCAGACCAACCTGATCTACTGGCTCGCGAACGTGCTCGGCAACGTCGGCCTCGCGGTCGCCGGCCTCGGCTATCTCACGCACTTCTTCCCGGTCCTGCACGACCCGCTCGTGTTCGCGCTCGCGCAGATCTTCGTGATCTGGCTGTTCACCTACGCGAACATCCTCGGGCCGAACGTGGTCGGCCGCGTGCAGTCGGTCACGACGATCTTCGCGCTCGTGCCGATCCTCGGGATGGCCGTGTTCGGCTGGTTCTGGTTCAGCAAGGACGTGTACTTCGCCGGCTGGAACGTGTCGGGCGCGAGCAGCTTCAGCGCGATCGGCGCGACGCTGAACTTCACGCTGTGGGCGTTCATCGGCGTCGAGAGCGCGTCGGTGTCGGCCGGCGTCGTCGAGAACCCGTCGCGCAACGTGCCGATCGCGACCGTCGGCGGCGTCGTGCTCGCGGCCGTCTGCTACGTGCTCAGCTCGACCGTGATCATGGGGATGATCCCGAACAAGGCGCTGCTCGCGTCGAGCGCGCCGTTCGCGGATGCCGCGCGCCTCGCGCTCGGCGACACCGCCGCGAACGCGGTCGCGATCTGCGCGGCGCTCGGCTGCCTCGGCTCGCTCGCGGGCTGGACGCTGCTGGTCGGCCAGACCGCGAAGGCCGCGGCCGACGACGGCCTGTTCGCCGGCGTGTTCGCCCGCGTCAACTCGAAGAACGTGCCGTCGGCCGGCCTCGCGATCGTCGCGGTCATCATGTCGGTGCAGGTGCTCGCGACGATGTCGCCGAGCGCGAGCGAGCAGTTCGGCAAGATCGCGTCGATCGCCGTGATCATGACGCTGTTGCCGTACATCTACTCGTGCATCGCGATCAAGGTGCTCGGCTACGGCAAGATGCCGTCGCACCAGTTCACCTTCTACACGATCGTCGGCCTGATCGGCGCCGTCTACGCGCTGTGGGCGATGGTCGGCTCCGACGGCCAGCAGACGCGCTGGTCGCTGATCTTCGTGATCGCGACGATCGTGTTCTACGAGCTGTCGATCAACCGCCAGCGCGAAATCGAGGAAACCCACGTCCATCCGGGCGGCCGCTCGCCGCGCTGGGTGCGCTACCTCGCGCTCGGCGTGACCATCGTCGCGCTCGTCGCGGCCTTCTGGATCTCCGTCGGCCAACACGAGGCCGCCCGCCTTCACGCACGCTCGCCGGCCGCCGCAGCAGGCATCCCGGCAACTCAACAAACGGGGGAATGACCCATGACCGCTTCCTTGACCCAACCGGCGTTCCGCCGCCTCGGCATGAAGGCGCTGCTCGTGCAGCACGACATCGACGAACGCACGGCCACCGGACGCGCGGCCACCGCGCTCGTCGAAGAATTGCGCACGCGGCTCGTCGACGTCGTGATCGCGACCTCAGCCGAAGACGCACGCGCGATGGTCGACGCCGATCCCGCGATCCAGTGCCTGCTGCTCAACTGGGAGCTCGGCAACGATCCCGCTCATGCGCCCGCGCAGGCCGTGCTCGACGCGATGCGCGCGCGCAATGCGACGGTGCCGGTGTTCCTGCTCGCGAGCCGCGCGAGCGCGGCGGCGATTCCCGTCGACGCGATGCGCAAGGCCGACGACTTCATCTGGATGCTGGAGGACACGACCGCGTTCATCGGCGGGCGGATCGTCGCCGCGATCGAACGCTACCGCGAAACCGTGCTGCCGCCGATGTTCCGCGCGCTCGCGCAGTTCTCGCGCGTGTACGAATACTCGTGGCACACGCCGGGCCACACGGGCGGCACCGCGTTCCTGAAATCGCCGGTCGGCCGCGCGTACTTCGAATTCTTCGGCGAAGCGCTGTTCCGCTCGGACCTGTCGATCTCGGTCGGCGAGCTCGGCTCGCTGCTCGACCACTCGGGCCCGATCGGCGAAAGCGAGCGCTACGCGGCGCGCGTGTTCGGCGCGCACCGCACGTATCACGTGACGAACGGCTCGTCGATGTCGAACCGCGTGATCCTGATGGCGAGCGTCACGCGCAACCAGGTCGCGCTGTGCGATCGCAACTGCCACAAGTCGGCCGAGCATGCGATGACGATGTCCGGCGCGATTCCGACCTACCTGATTCCGTCGCGCAACCATTACGGGATCATCGGGCCGATCATGCCGGAACGGCTCACGGCCGCCGCCGTGCGTCTCGCGATCGACGCGAACCCGCTCGTGCGCGGCCGCGACGGCATCGACCCGACGCCCGTGCATGCGCTGATCACGAACTCGACGTACGACGGCCTCTGCTACAACGTCACGCGCATCGAGGAACTGCTCGGCCAGAGCGTCGACCGGCTGCATTTCGACGAGGCGTGGTACGGCTACGCGCGCTTCAACCCGATCTACCGCGATCGCCACGCGATGCACGGCGATCCGTCGCAGCACGACGCGAGCAAGCCGACCGTGTTCGCGACACAGTCGACGCACAAGCTGCTCGCCGCGCTGTCGCAGGCGTCGTTCATCCATGTCCGCAACGGCCGCAACCCGATCGAGCACGCGCGCTTCAACGAGGCGTACATGATGCATGCATCGACGTCGCCGAACTACGCGATCATCGCGTCGAACGACGTGAGCGCCGCGATGATGGACGGCCCCGGCGGCGAGGCGCTGACCACCGACGCGATCCGCGAGGCCGTGTCGTTCCGCCGGATGCTCGCTCGGCTGCATGCGGAATGCGAGGAGAACGACGACTGGTTCTTCAACGGCTGGCAGCCGGACACCGTGGTCGATCGCAAGACGGGCCGGCGCGTGCGCTTCCATGAAGCGGACGAGACGCTGCTCGCCACCGATCCGTCATGCTGGGTGCTGCATCCGGGCGACACATGGCACGGCTTCGGCGAGATCGAGGACGATTACTGCATGCTCGATCCGATCAAGGTGTCGATCGTCACGCCGGGCGTCGCGCCGCATGGCGGGCTGATGCCGGTCGGCATTCCGGCGTCGGTCGTCACCGCGTACCTGGACCGGCACGGGATCGTCGTCGAGAAGACGACCGACTTCACGATCCTGTTCCTGTTCTCGCTCGGCGTGACGAAGGGCAAGTGGGGCACGCTCGTCAACACGCTGCTCGACTTCAAGCGCGACTACGACGCGAACGCGCCGCTCGAACAGGCGCTGCCGGAGCTGGTCGCGCGCTATCCGGACCGCTACGGCACGCTCGGCCTGCGCGACCTGTGCGACCTGATGTTCAGCGCGATGAGCGACCTGAAGACGACCGAGATGATGTCGCGCGGCTTCTCGACGCTGCCGCAGCCCGACTTCAGCCCGGCCGAGGCGTACGAGCATCTCGTGCACAACGACATCGAGATGCTGGAACTCGCCGAGATGGCGGGCCGCACCGTCGCGACGGGCGTGGTGCCCTATCCGCCCGGCATTCCGCTGCTGATGCCCGGCGAGAACGCGGGGCCGGCCGACGGCCCGCTGCTCGGCTACCTGAAGGCGCTCGAGCAGTACGACCTGCGCTTCCCCGGCTTCACGCACGACACGCATGGCGTCGAAGTCGAGGACGGCGTGTACCGGATCGCGTGCATCAAGCGAACCGCGCGCGACACCAACACGCGCTGAGCATGCGCGCCGCGACGCCGCGCCGGCAGGACGCGGCCGGCGTCGCGACGCGCGATTAACCGGCCGGTCATGCCGGTAACTGATTAACCCACGCGGCAAGCTGCGCTTCGCCTTCTTCGTCGAGCTTGCCCTTCAGTTCGCCGTACCACGGCGCGATCGCGTCGGCCGGCTGCGTGGCCTTCAGGATCTCGAGACTGTTCTCCAGGAACGACGAAAAGAACGGAATGTCGCGCATGTAGAGGAAGGTCGAATCGGTGATCCGCACGTGGCCGTACACGTCGCGCACCCACGCGAGATGCGGCAGCGCCTCGCGCAGGTGGCCGCCTTGCATCAGCGCCGAAATGAAGTTCACGCGCGCGGCGACGTCGGATTGCTCGTGCGTGTCGTGATTGACCTCGGCGGCCTTCTGCATCCACGCTTCGCCGCGCTCCACTTCGTCGCACATCACCGACGTCGTCGCGAGCTGCACCGCGTTGTGCGCGCTCGGCTCGTGGTCGAACAGCGCGAGCCAGTACGGGAACTCTTCCCGGTAACGGCTCATCGCCGAGTACGACAGCGCGCACAGGCGCGCCGCGTCGGCCAGCCGCTCCACGTGCGGCGCGGCGGCCGCGATCGCATCCTCGTGCCGGCCGGCCTGGAATGCCCTCAGCGCGGGCGCGAGTTCCGGCGCGATGTCGGGGCCGCCTTGTTCGTTCGTATCGCCGGATCCTTCCGTTGCTTCCGACGCTCCGCGTGCGTCGTGCGCGGAACGCGCAGGCGCTGCCGCTTCGTCACGCGTTTTCTTTCCGAACAGCTTGCCCAGCAGGCCCATGATGATTGTCCTTGTCGTTGTCGTTGCGAGCGGGAATGGCGGCGCCGCATCTACGGTCGCCGCACGGCGATCGCCATCTTACGCGTGCTCGAAGTCGACAAGAAGCAAACGACGGACCGGTGCCGCCGCTGCGCGAAAAGACGCGACGCTCACGCGTCCGCGGACCTCATACCGCGATCCATCCCGCGCCGGTACGCGGCGGGGCTCGTCGCCGCGACGCGCCGGAAATGCCGGCGCAACGATTCCTCGGAACCGAACCCCGCGCGCGCGGCAATCTGCGCGAGCGACAGCCCGGGATGCGCTTCGAGCATGTCCTTCGCGACGTTCACGCGCTCGCGGATCAGCCATGCGAGCGGCGACATCCCCGTTGCATCCGCGAACTGCCGCTGCAGCGTGCGCGTGCTCATCGCGGCCTGCGCGGCCAGCGACGCGAGCGTGTGCGGCTCGGCCGCATGCGCGCGCATCCAGTCGATCAGCTTCGCGAGCCGGTCGCTGCCGCCCGGCGCGACCGGGCGCGGCACGAACTGCGCCTGGCCGCCGTCGCGATGCGGCGGCAGCACGAGGCGCTGCGCGACGCGGTTCGCGATCGCGCCGCCGTGATCGCGGCGCACGAGATGCAGCAGCATGTCGAGCCCCGCCGCCGAGCCGGCAGACGTGACGATCTGCCCTTCGTCGACGTACAGCGCATCGGGATTCACGCGCAGCGCCGGATAGCGCGCCTGCAGGCGCTCGGCGTAGCGCCAGTGCGTGGTCACGGTGAGCCCGTCGAGCACGCCGGCCGCCGCGAGCACGAACACGCCCGAGCAGATCGAACAGAGCCGCGCGCCGCGACGATGCGCGGCACGCAGCTTCTTCAGCAGCGGCTCCGGCGGCAGCTCGTCCGGATCGCGCCAGCCGGGAATCACGATGGTGTCCGCGCGATCGAGCATCGCGAGCCGGTACGGCGCGGCGACCGTGATGCCGCCCGCCGCGCGCACGGGCCCGGGCTCGCTCGCGCAGACCGCGAAGCGATACCAGTCGACGCCGAGTTCCGGGCGTTCGAGCGCGAACAGTTCGACCACGCAGCCGAACTCGAAGGTGCAGAGGCGATCGTAGGCGAGCGCGACGACGAGATGATTGTGCATGGCGCGATGTTACCGGAACTTGTCGATCGCGCCACTGCCGCGACGGCCGCCGAACCGCGATACTGCCCTGCATTCCGGCGCATCCCGCGCCGTCCTTCAGGAGCGCCTTTCATGTCATACGTCACCGACGTCCCCCCCGCCGACAGCGCCACCGCCCTTGCGCACTTCGAAGCATCGCTGCGCTTCGAGACCGATTGCTGGGACGTCCACGATGCACTTGCGTCCGGCGCGCCGGATTTCGTGCTGCTCGACGTCCGGAGTCCCGAGCAGTTCGCCGCCGGCCACGTGCCCGGCGCGCGCAATCTGCCGCACCGCAAGATCGTCGCCGGCAAGCTCGCCGACCATCCGGCCGACACGCTGTTCGTCGTCTACTGCGCGGGCCCGCACTGCAACGGCGCCGCGCGCGCGGCGATCCGGCTCGCGCGCCTCGGCCGCCCGGTGAAGTTGATGATCGGCGGCGTCACGGGCTGGCTCGACGAAGGTTTCGCATTGAGCAACGAAGTGCCGCCGGAGTGCGTCGTCATGCGCTGATCGTTATTGAAAACGCAACAATCAATTGCCGGCACACGAACGGAAAAAGCGCGACAATCGGCCTCATTGCAGTTCGGATGGAGCAGCAACATGGAACACGCAGTCCTGATTCAGGTGGCCGGTTCGGTCGCAGCGATCGCACTCTATTTTCTTCCGGCCATCGTCGCCGATCGGCGCAGCCGGCACGACAAGCTGATGATCGCGATGTTCAACGCGCTGTTCGCGTGGACGGGCATCGGCTGGCTGATGACGCTGTACTGGGCATGCCAGCCGAACCCGCAGACCGACGTCGCGCAAACCATCCTCGCGAAGCGCCGCGGCATCAGCATGCGGACCTTCTCGACCGGTCTCGTCGAACGCGTGCAGCGCCGCGTCGCCGCCCAGCAACAATGGGCCGAGAAGCAAGGTTGCCGCTAGGCAGCAGCCCCGCCGTTCCGCCTACCTCGCCGCGCCGAACTTCGGTATCCTGACATTGGTCGAGGCCCGGTAGTCCCACACCAGCCTGTCGCGCGGCGCGTCACCGCCCGCGCGCAACCACGCCCCGAACGCCCCCGCCGTGACCGCCCGCGCGATCCGCTCGCCCGGACAGCCGTGCGGCCCCGTGCCGAACCCGAAGTTCGGCCCCGGCGCGCGGCCCGGCAGCAATCGGTGCGGCTCGCGATGCACGGCCGGATCGCGGTTCGCCGCCGCGAGCACGACCAGGATGGCCGCACCGGCATCGACGGTCATGCCGTCGATCGTCGTGCGCGACGCGACGAAGCGGCGCGTGTTCTGCACCGGCGCATCGAATCGGCCGACCTCGGCGACGAATGCGTCGAGGGCGGCCGTATCCGGCATCGCGCGTTCGTCGTCCGTGCCGTCCCATGCGACCAGCACGTTGCCGAGCCACGCGGCCGTCGCCTCGCACGTCTGCGACAGCAACCCTACCAGATTCGCGACCAGCGCGCCGCTCGCGTGCCAGCCCGCGGCGCCGGCCGCCTGCTGAACCGCGGCGACGAGTGAACCGTCCTGCGCATGCGTGCGCGCGACGCGTTCCGTCATGCGGTCGAGCAGTTGCCGCGCGGCTTCGCTCGCGCGGGCCAGCGCGGCGTCGTCCGACAGCGGCGACAGCGCGGCGACGAAGTCGACGACCAGCGCGGCGATATCGTCGAGTTGCGCGCTGTCGAAGCCGAGCAGATCGGCGACCGCGCAAACGGGCACCGTCAGGCACCACGCGTTCAATGCATCGGCGTCATACGGCGCGCGCAGCCGGCTGCCGGCGAGTTGGGCGGCCCGTTCGCGCAACGCGTTCGCATCGATCGGCGCGAACGCCGCGCGCAGCGCCTGCTTCGGCACGTCGTGCCGCAATGCGCCGTCGTTCATGCGCACCAGTTCGCCGAACAGCGCACCCGCCGTCGACCCGCGCAACGCGGGCGGTACCGGCGCATCGAGCGGCCTGACGCGGCACGCCGGGTGGCCGAGCACGGCCGTCACGCTCGCCGCCCGGCTCGCGACCCACAGGCCGAGCGAGGCGTCGAACGCAAGCGGCGGCCCGTCGACGAGCGTCGCGTAATACGGGTAGGGATCGCGGTGCGTGACCGCGGCAATCGGATGGGTCGGGTTCATGCGTGCAGTATCGGCGCGCCGGGCCGCCGCATGTTTCGGGTTGACGTGAAATGTCGTGGATGTCGCGGCGGTGCCGCCGTGGCAGGCTGCTGCGACGCAGCAGCACACGGGCGGCACGCGGCGCCGCGCCGTAACGGACTCGGGGATCCGGGGATACGGGGATGCGGCGTCAGGCTGCCGACCGGTAACGGTGCCCCTGCATGCGCACGCGGACACGCCCGGCGGAAATCGCGCGCGGTTCGGGCACCACCGTTTCGTGATGAAACATTTCCTGCCGGAAGTGGCCGCTGTCGTCGAACCACTGGCAGATCAGCCAGTCGGCATCGTCGAACACGACCGGCCCCGCGTAGGTGACGGTCATGCGCGGCCCGCCGGTTTTCAGCGTCACGACATCGCCGACGCGAACGCCACTGCGGTGATTTTCTCGGATCATCATCGCTCTCTCGATTTTTTATATATTCATTTTCCGGCGGCCCGCTGGCAGGTCATTCGGATATGCGGCAGATTACCAATCCAATAAATAACCGGCAACTACCGAATATCAAAAAAACGTCGACCGGAAAATCGCAACAATACGCGGCACCGGTTCGCGCGACGGGCTTCTGACACCAGAACCGGCGCGGCTTGCGCGTCGATTCTGGTCAAACAGCCGGAATACGGAGAATAGTCGATGGTTTTCGCGCCGTCATCGAACTTCAAATCGGCAGCGGTTTCGATTGATTACCGTCAATCGATTTTCGGCTGGAAACGTTCCCACCTTTTACCGGCCCTTATTATTCGAACTGAACGGGCGAATTGTCCGGCGCCGAAAACCAGCGATTGAGGTCGCGCCCCGGCACCGCCGCCTGCGTGAACGTGAACGTGCCGTCGCGCGCCATTTCCGTCGCGGCGCGCAGGAACGCGCCGAATGCGGCCCGCGCCAGCGCGCCGCCGACGCTGACGCGCTTCACGCCGAGCGCCGCGAGCGCTTCGAGGCTCAGCAACCCGCCCTGCAGCCCCATCACGACGTTGACCGGCGCGCCGACCGCGCGCGTGAGCGCCGCGATGTCGTCGGGATCGGTCACGCCCGGCGCGTACAGCACGTCGGCGCCCGCGTCGCGGTACGCGACCAGCCGCGCGATCGTGTCGGCGAGGTCGTGGCGGCCGTGCAGGTAGTTCTCGCAGCGCGCGGTCAGCGTGAACGGAAACGGCAGCGCGCGCGCCGCGTCGACCGCCGCCGCGATGCGCTCGACCGCCGCGTCGTACGGATAGATCGGTGCATCGGCGCGGCCGGTCGCATCCTCGATCGAGCCGCCCACCGCGCCGGCGCCGGCCGCCAGGCGGATCGTCTCGGCGACCGTGTCGGGCGCGTCGCCGAAGCCGTTCTCGAGATCGGCGCTGACCGGCAGTCCGCCCGCCGCGACGATCTCGGCGATGTGGGCGAGCATTTCGTCACGGCCGATCGCGTTGTCGGGCCGCCCTCTCGAAAACGCGAAACCGGCGCTCGTGGTGGCGAGCGATTCGAAGCCGGCCATCGCGAGCAGCCGGGCGGACCCGGCATCCCACGGGTTCGGGATGATGAAGGCGCCGGGGCGCGTGTGCAGCGCACGGAAGGTTTCGGCCTGGCGGAACTGCACGTTGGAATCGGACATTGATGTCTCCTCGGAATGGAGACGCCAGCATACGCGCGCGCGGTACGCGACGGTTCAGGTCGCGATGAAATATCGATGCGGATGTCAGGGCCGCGCGCGCGGCGCGGTGTGCGGCCGGAAGTCGGTCGGGCCGGCCTGGCTTTCGTTGAACCGGACGAGTGGCGCCGCGATCTGCTTGCGGCCGTTCACGTCGCCGGCGTCGGTCACGTCGTAGGTGAACGTCATCGGTTACGTCGGATCAAGGAGAAAACGGGAGCGGAAGACAGTGGAAGCCGTGTGTGCGGCTACACGACATACGCGCCCTTCGCATGCAGTTCCGCTTCCGTGCGCTCGAGCGCCGTGATCGCATCGCTGCCTTCGAGCGCCAGCAACTGCGCGACCAGCGCCTCGGCCATCGCATGCGCGGCGACCAGCGACGGAAAGAACGACGGGCTGTCGTGCGTGAAGATCAGCTGCGCGTCCGCATGCAGCGCGATCGGCGACACCGCGCTGTCGGTGATCGCGACGATCCTGCTGCCCTGCGCTTTCGCCGCCTGCGCGACGCGCGTCGCTTCCGCCGAATACGGCGCGAAACTGATGATCACGGTCACGCTCTGCTTCGCGATCGTGCGCAACTCCATCTCGAGCGAACCGGCGACACCGTTGAGCAACGACACGGTCGGCCGGAACAGCCGGTAGCCGTACACGAAACCGAACGCAACCGGATAGCACGACCGGAACCCCGCGACATGCACGTGCGACGCCTTGCGGATCAGCTTCGCGGCGTCCGCGAGCGCGTGCCCGTTTTGTGCGGCGGTGGCGGCAAGATTGTGCTGCTGTGCGGCGAGCAGGTCGTGCGCGAGCGACGCCTTCGCATCGGGCCGCACGAGCGAACGCGCACGCTGCGTGAGCGGCTCGGGACGCGTGCGCACGCGCGCGACGCACAGGTCGCGCAGCTCGTTCCAGCCGGGGAAACCGAATTGCTGCGCGAGCCGCACGAGCGATGCGGGTTGAACCTGCGCGCGCTGCGCGACCTTGCGCATCGACGAGGTGGCGACCTCGTCGGGATGATCGAGCAGAAATGCAGCGCCCGCCTGGAATTGCGGGCTCAGTTCGGAAAATTGCGCCCGGATCCGGGACGCGAGTTCATCGAAATTGGCAGCCATCTTGGTGAGAACGGGAACCGGTCGTCCATGGTATCACCGGCCCCGTGCGCACCGGTGCACGGGTGCACCGGTCAGCGCAGCACTTCGACGTGATCGGCGTCGACCTTCACCTTGCCCGACCACTTGCGCTCGAACTCGCCGGTCAGCTTCACTTCGTTCTTGTCGCTGACGGGCTGGCCGGCCGCCCACAGCTTGTGGTCGATCTCGACGCGGATCGTGCCCGTCGCATCGGCGAACTCGTAGTCCTCGCCGCCGGCATGCTTGACGATGCGCCCCTGCAACTGCACGTGCTGGTCGTCCTTGCCGTTCGCGAGCAGTTCCTTCACGGTCGTCGTGGTCAGCGCGGACGGCCCCGTGTATTGCGCGTAGACGGCGGCGGGCAGCACGGCAAGCGCGACCGCCAGGATTCTCGTCAGGTGTTTCATGATCTCGTTCCTCCATTTTTTCGAGTGCGCCGCGCTCCGTTGAACGCGACGGCCTCAGATTACGGACCGTAAGATTAAGCAAAGCTGAAGGCCCTGCGCCGCGGCATGCCGTCGCAACGTTCCGGTGCGCGAACGCACGCGGGCGCCCGTGTTTAAGCTCCGCCTAAGACACCAGCGCTTATCATGGGAACCCCGGGGCGCCCGCGCCCGCCAACAGACACGAATCCATGCGCGTACTGCTCGTCGAGGACGATCCGCTGATCGGCAGCGGGCTCGAACAGGGCCTCAAACAGGAAGGCTTCGCGGTCGACTGGGTCAAGGACGGCGACGCCGCGACGCTCGCGCTGCGCTCGACCGGCTACGGCCTGCTGCTGCTCGACCTCGGGCTGCCGAACCGCGACGGCCTGTCGGTGCTCGCGTCGCTGCGCCGCCGCGACGAAACCCTGCCCGCGATCATCATCACCGCGCGCGACGGCGTGCCGGACCGCATCGCCGGCCTCGACAGCGGTGCCGACGACTACCTCGTCAAGCCGTTCGTGCTCGAGGAACTGCTCGCCCGCATTCGCGCGGTCAATCGCCGCCATGCGGGGCGCGCGCAGACGACGCTCGCGATCGGCCCGCTGCGGCTCGATCCGGTCAAGCACCTGGTCTGGCTCAACGACGAAGAAGTCACGCTGTCGCCGAAGGAGTTCGTGCTGCTGCACGAACTGATGCGCGACCCCGGCGCCGTGATCTCGCGCGAACAGTTCGAGGAACGGTTGTACAGCTGGGGCGAGGAAATCGAGAGCAACGCGGTGCAGGTGCACATCCACAACCTGCGCAAGAAGCTCGGCCACGACATGATCCGCACGGTGCGCGGCGTCGGCTACCGGATCGGTGACGCCGCATGATGCGTCTGCAACACGCGATCGCGCGCTGGCGCAGCGCATCGCTGCGGCGGCGCCTGTTGACGTGGCTGCTGCCGGCCGCGTGCGTGATCGGGCTGGTCGCAAGCGCGGGCACCTACTGGGGCGCACTGCGCGAGCTCGACGATCTCCTCGACGACCAGATGCGCAGCATGTCGAAGCAGATCGTCGTCGGCCCGAACGGCGAACTGTCGTTCAGCAACCATCGCGACGGCAAGCACGAATTCGAGGCCGGTGACCCCGACGCCGTGCTGCTGCAGGTCTGGCGCAACGGCACGCTGGTGTATTCGACCGATCGCAAGTCCGCGCTGCCGCCGCCCGCGCAGACGGGCATCGGCAGCGTCGACGTCGGCGGCCAGCCGTGGCGCACCTACGTGACCGAACGCGGCGGCACGACGATCCGGCTCGCGCAGGCGCGCCACGCGCGCTGGGAAGCGATCGCGGGCATCGCGGTGCACCTGCTGTGGCCGGTGTTCTCGATGCTGCCGGTGCTCGCGATCGGGCTGTGGTTCGGCATCGGCGCGGGGCTGCGGCCGCTGCGCACGATCGCGGCCGGCCTGAAGCGCAGGAATGCGAACAATCTCGAGCCGGTCGACGTCGCGTCGATGCCGAACGAAGTCCGCCCGCTCGCCGAAGCGATCAACGACCTGCTCGCGCGGCTCGACCGCTCGTTCACGCTGCAGCGGCACTTCATCGCCGATGCCGCGCACGAATTGCGCACGCCGATCATGGGGCTGTCGATCCAGTCGCAATTGCTGCGGCGCGCGTCGACGGCCGACGAACGCGAGCAGATCCTCGCGCAGATCCATGCCGGCACGACACGCCTCGGCCACCTCGCCGAACAATTGCTGACGCTCGCGCGCCTCGAACCCGACGCGCCGGCGTCCGCCGCGGCCTCCGCGCCCATCGATCTCGCCGCGCTGTGCCGCTCGGTGGTCGCCGATCGCACGCGCGTCGCGGATGCACACCGCATCGACCTCGGCGCGATCGTGTCGTCGCCGGTGATGGCCGCCGGCAACATCGACACGTTGCGCGTGCTGCTGAACAACCTCGTCGACAACGCGATCCGCTACGCGGGCGCAGGCGCGCGCGTCGACGTGTCCGCGCGTCTCGACGGCGCGACGCCCGTGCTCGAAGTCGCCGACGACGGCCCCGGCATTCCGGAAGCCGAGCGCACGGACGTGTGGGAGCGCTTCTATCGCGGCGAAGGCGCGCAGGCGGTCACGGCGTCGGGCAGCGGGCTCGGGCTGTCGATCGTCAAGCGGATCGCCGAACAGCATCGCGCAACCGTCGCGCTCGGCACGACGCAAGGCGGGCGCGGGCTGACCGTGACGGTGCGCTTTCCGGCGCCGGCCTGACAGATGCCCGACGGGCGGCTTTTCCACAGATTGTGTTGGCAAGCTTGTGGACAACCGGCCGCTAACGGCAGCAAACCATTGATCCGAAAGGGTTTGGCGCTCGTGCGCAGCGAATGCGCCAACCCGCGTCGAGCAGGCGCTCGCCTCGACGCGACATCGCGTACCGATCCCTTCCCTCCGAGTCGTCGCCGCACTACTTGCAGGGGCGCCCAATGCCACATTTCGAATCGATGGACCCGAACTTCCCGATCCGGCAACAGTTCGGCGTCGACGCGCAACCCGTCGTGCTCCTCAACATCTTCACGGTGGATCCGGCAGACGAGGCGGTTTGCACGATGTGCCGCGCCGCGCGATCACCACGCGGACTTCTCCACAGAAAATGTTGGCAAGCTTGTGGATATCCTGCGCACCGCAACGCTAAGCCGTTGATCCGACGGACTTTGGCACGCGTGATGCAGACGCGGCGCGCGCCGGGCCGTCACACGCGCCGGTTCGCCGCACTTCGCATCACGATGCCACGTCGATGCCCCAATGATGTGCGATGCGATCGTCGCAGCACTTACCCACAGATTTTGTTGGCAAGCTTGTGGATATCCTGCGCAAGCATCGGCTAACCCGTTGATCGGCCAATGATTCATGCGCCGCGTCACCGTTGCGGCAGCACGCGGTTCGCCCGCGCGCGCAGACGGACGATCCGGCGCAACAGCGGCACCCTGCCCGCCGCTTGACGCCCGCACCTGCCACGCGTCACGATCACACGAGCCGCACGCGCCACGCATCGCGAGACTTCACGCAGCGGCACCACGGTGCCGGCCGTTGCGCCCGCATCGGACAACGACACATCATTCCGAGGAAGACCATGGAACACTTCACCGCAGGGCAGTTGATCGTCTCGCTCGTGCTCGTCGCGATCGTCGTCTATCCGTATGTCCGCATCGTTCGGCGTACCGGGCATTCAGGCTGGTGGATCCTGACGATGTTCGTCCCGGTCCTGAACTTCATCATGCTGTGGGTGTTCGCGTTCGCGCGCTGGCCCTCGATCGACGATCGGCATGGCTGAACATCGGGCGGGCTTGTCCACAGATTGTGTTGGCAAGCATGTGGATAGCCTGCGCATACCGCGATCAAGCGCTTGATCCGTAAGACTTTATCCGCGCCGCTTCGAATCGGGCACGCGGCCACGCGATGTGCCGTTCACGCATCGTCGCGCGACGCGACGGACCGCATGTCGCGCGAGCCACGCCGCTTGTCCACAGATTTTGTTGGCAAGCGTGTGGATAGCCTGCGCATACCACGCACAAGCACTTGATCCGAAAGGTTTTGTCCGTGCCGCTTCGAACCGGGCAGGCAAGCCTGACGCACGCCCGCGCCGCGCCCGCTGCGCGATGAACGCGGCCGCGGGCGGGCTTGTCCACAATTTTTGTTGGCAAGGATGTGGATATCCTGAGCATGCGTGACCTAAGTCGTTGATCGCACAACGTTTCGACATGCCGGTCACGACTGCGGCACGGCGTGCATTCATCGACACATCGCTTCATCGATCCATCCGTTCATCGATGAACGCACGCCGCGCCGCCCGCTCACGCGAACGTCGCGACCGCGATGCGCGCGGCGGCCGCGATCACGTCGTCCTTCGCCTTCGCATCGGCACGCGCCTGCGTGTAATACACGGCCAGCACGATCGGCGCACGCGACGGCGGCCAGATCACGCCCGCGTCGTTCGTCGTCCCGTAGTCGCCGGTGCCGGTCTTGTCGGCCACCTGCCACCCGGCCGGCACGCCCACGCGAATCCGCTTGTCGCCGACCTTGTTGCCGCGCAGCCACGCGACGAGCTGCGCACGCTGCGCGGGCGGCAGCGCGTCGCCGAGCGTGAGCACGCGCAGGCTCGCGGCCATCGCGGCCGGCGTCGTCGTGTCGCGCAGGTCGCCCGGCAACGCGGTGTTCAGTTCGGTCTCCCAGCGATCGAGCCGGAACGTGTCGTCGCCGATCGAACGTGCAAACGCGGTCACCGCCGCCGGCCCGCCGATCAGCTTCATCGCCAGGTTCGCGGCCGAGTTGTCGCTGTACTGGATCGCCGCCTCGCACAACTCGGCGACGGTCATCCCGGTGCCGACATGCTTGCCCGACACCGGCGAATAGTTCACGAGATCGGACTGCGCAACGGCCACGCGCTGCTGCAGCAGCCCCGGACGCTCGACGCTCTGCGCGAGCACCGCCGCACTCAGCATCGCCTTGAACGTGCTGCAGAACGGGAAGCGCTCGTCCGCGCGATGCTGCGCGCGCCGGCCGCCCGCGGTGTCGATCGCGCACACGCCGAGACGGCCGCCCGCCGCGCGCTCGAGCGCGGCAAACGACGTCGCGGACGAAACGTCCTGCGCGGCAGCCGGCGGCGACGCGCACGCGCTGACGGTCAGGACGAGCGGCGCCGTCGCGGCGGCCAGCAGCAGGGTTCGACGTTGCGATGAGTAGGTCATGGGGTGTCTCTCGTGGTGGAGTGGAGGCAGAATGGCCGGCCGGCGAGACAGCACTATCGTGACTTTACGGTTGCCTGACAAGCAACGATAATTGAGCGCTGACAAAAGAAATTCTTATGACTAAGCTCCGCCCTCATCTTCCGCTCAATGCGTTGCGCGCGTTCGAATCGTCGGCGCGCCACCTGAACTTCACGCGCGCCGGCCTCGAGCTGAGCGTGACCCAGGCGGCCGTGAGCCAGCAGGTGCGCTCGCTCGAGGAGCGGCTCGGCTGTGCGCTGTTCACCCGCTTGCCACGCGGCCTCGGGCTCACCGACGAAGGGCGCGCGCTGTTGCCGGTGCTCAGCGACGCATTCAGCCGGATCGAAACCGTGCTCAAGCAGTTCGACGGCGGGCGCTTCCACGAAGTGCTGACGCTCGGCGCGGTCGGCACCTTTGCCATAGGCTGGCTAATGCCACGGCTGAAGCGCTTCGGCGACACGCACCCGTTCGTCGAGCTGCGGCTGCGGACCCACAACAACGTCGTCGACCTCGCGGCCGAGGGTCTCGATTTCGCGATCCGCTTCGGGGAAGGCAACTGGCCGGCGACGCGCAACGAGCGGCTGCTCGACGCCCCGCTCACCGCGCTGTGCGCGCCGGAGATCGCGCGGCGCCTCGCGCGGCCGGCCGATCTCGCGAACGAAACGCTGCTGCGCTCGTACCGCACCGACGAATGGCTCGGCTGGTTCGATGCCGCGCCGCTCGAACCGTGGGCGGTGAACGGGCCCGTGTTCGATTCGTCGCGGCTGATGGTCGAGGCCGCGATGCAGGGCGCCGGCATCGCGCTCGCGCCAGCCTGCATGTTCGCGCGCGAACTGCAGCTCGGGCTGCTGGCGCGGCCGTTCGACATCGACGTGCGTGCGGGCGGCTACTGGCTCACGTCGCTGAAGTCGAAGCCGCTCACGCCGGCGATGACGCTGTTTCGCGACTGGATCGTCGCGGAGGCGGCCGACACTGCGCCGGTCGAATGATGCGGCCCTGCTTGTCCACAGATTGTGTTGGCAAGGATGTGGATATCCTGGGTACCCGAGGCCTAACCCGTTGATCGCGCACGAATTATCGCGCCGATGCACGCAGCGGGCAGCCCGTGCGCAAAGGCTTCGACGCCGCGGCCGCCGCGCGCCGGATCGTCAACCATCAGGAAGCAATCACGTCAGACTTATCCACAGATTTTGTTGGCAAGCCTGTGGATATTCCACCAATGTGACGCGTAACATCCTGATACAAAAGGGGATTCAGTAGATCGGGCCAGACAGGTCAATGACGCGTCATCGTGTGCGGCCTCGCGGCGCCGCTTGCGCGGCCGGTCGGGGGCCGGCCGGTTCTCCACAGATTGTGTTGGCAAGCTTGTGGATATCCTGCGCACCGGCCGGCTAACTCATTGAGCGCACGGGGTTTTGTGCGCGCCGTGCAGGATTGGGCAGCGCCGGCGCGGGCCACGCGGCCGACGCCGGCTGCCGCTTCGTCAATGCCGGTCGAGCCCGCGGCGCAATTCGCTCGCCTTGTCGCGCAGCGCCTCGTACCCGGAGCGCGCATGTTCGGGCAGGTCGGGATCGCCGATCAGCGCGCCGAGCGTTTCGATCAGGCTGAACAGGATGCCCTTCGCCGCGCCAGCCGCGATGCTCTGCGACTCGATCGACTTGTGCAGGTGGTCGACCGCCGCTTCCAGGTTCTCGAGCTTCTTCTGCTCGCCGTCGTCGGGCCGGTTGTCGGTCGTCATCGTAGGTGCCTCCGCCATCGTTCAAGGGTCATGTCACGATTCTATGCCGCTGCGTGCGGACGTGGCACGACATCGCGCAACGTCCGTGCAGCCGCATGCGCTACAGCACCGCGACCACCTTCACCCGCCCCGGCTGCTCCGCCGACGCGATCACCTGGCCGTCGACGCGCCGGAACGTCAGCGATACCGTTTCGTCGCCGACGCGCAGTTCGTCGATGCGCAGCCAGTCGACACCTTCGGGCAGCGCCGGGCGCTCGACCCGCACCTCGTGGCGTGCCGCGTCGACGCTCACGCCGAGACACGCCTGCAGCATCATGAACGGCGCACCGGCCGCCCACGCCTGCGGCAGGCACGCGACCGGATAGGCGGTCGGCGGCTCGCCGCGCCGGCGCGGGAACCCGCAGAACAGCTCCGGCAGCCGCATCTCGAAGCTGACCGCGGCTTCGAACAGCGCGCGCAGCAGGTTCACCGCGGCCGTCTTGTCGCCGTAGCGCGCGAGCCCGCGCGCGATCAGCGCATTGTCGTGCGGCCACACCGAGCCGTTGTGATAGGCCATCGGGTTGAAGCGCGGCTGGCCGGCCGCGAGCGTGCGCACGCCCCAGCCCGTCTGGAACAGCGTCGAGCCGAGCACGCCGGCGACCGCCGCGCCGCGCTCGGCGTCGGGCAGGCCGAACGCGAGCAGATGGCCCGCGTTCGACGCCAGCACGCGGCACAGGTCGCCGTGACCGTCGAGCGCGATCCCGTAGAACTGGCCGTCCGGCATCCAGAACAGCGTCTCGACCTGGTCGCGCAGCGCCTTCGCGCGCAGCGCATAGCGGGTCGCGTCGGCCGCGTGGCCGCGCCGGTGCGAGCACATCGACATCGCATCGAGCGCCGCGCACGCATACGCCTGCACTTCGACGAGCGCGATCGGGCCGTCGGGAAAACGGCCGTCCGCATGAAACACCGAATCGTGGCTGTCCTTCCAGCCCTGGTTCGCGAGACCGCGCTCCGACGTGCGCTGGTAATCGAGCAGCCCGTACGGATTGCGGTCGCACTTGTCGGTCACCCACTGCGCGGCGCGCTCGAGCGCGGGCCACAGCTCGTCGATCAGCGCATCGTCGCCGGTGTGTTCGACGTACGCGCCCGCGAGCACGATGAACAGCGGGGTCGTGTCGACGCCGCCGTAATACAGCGCGAACGGCACCTCGCCCGTCGCGGCCATCTCGCTGCGGCGGAACTCGTGCATGATCTTGCCGGGCTCCGCATCGCGAAACGCAGACGTCTCGCGCGCCTGGTGCTCCGCGAGAAAGCGCAGCACGCCGCGCGCGAGCGACGGCTGCAGCCACAGCATCTGCAGCGACGTGATCACCGCGTCGCGGCCGAACGGCGTCGAGAACCACGGAATGCCCGCATACGGATACGGCCCGGTATCGAGCTGCGTCGTGAGCAGCCCGAGATCCGCGAGCGACCGGTCGAGCCATGCATCGAACAGCGGATTGCCGGTGTGCACGCGCGCCATCGATTCGCGGCGCGAGCGCATCTCGCGATGCACGCCGACGAGCGCGGTGCGCAGCGCGACGCGCCCGCATCCCGGGCCTTCACCGTCGTGCGCGCGGCCGAGCGTCGCGTCGACGGTCAGGTAGATCGACACGCACGCCTGCGCGGCGATCGTCAGCGTGTAATCGGCACGATCGACCGACAACGCGTCGGGCGCCGGCGAGAAATGCACGGTCACGTTGCGCTCGACCTTGTCGAGGCCGTCGTAGCGCAGCCGCACCGCCCCGCCGTCGACGCGCGGCGCAACCACCGTGCCGCGCTTCGGGCGCGGCGTGCCGCGCACTTCGAACATGTCCTTGAAATCCGCCGCGAACGACAGCGACAGCGGCACCTCGGCCTCGCTCGCGCCATAGTTGGTCAGCGTCAGCGCTTCGTACAGCACGTCGCCCGCGAGCACGCGCATCCGTTCGATGTGGATCACGCCCTCGGGCGTCTCGCGTCCGCCGAGCGGCGGCAGCGGGCGGTTCGTCAGGTGCGCGGTGAACGACGCGTTGTCCGCGCTCGTCGCGCCCGACAGCAGCGACGGCGCGCGGCCGCCGAACGTCAGGCGCCAGGTCGACAGCACGCGCATGTCGTCGACGAACAGGCCGTCGTCGTGGCCGCCGACGTCGCCGAGCGCGTCGCTGACGACGAACGCGTCGCCGGATTTCAGCACGTACTGGTTGTTGCGTGCGAGCGCCTGCGGATCGGCTTCGGGCGCGATGAATGCGGGGCCTGTCGCCTGGGTCGGGGGGACGGGCGCGACTTGCGGCGCCTGCGTCGTGGTGGCTTCGGCGTGATTCGGCATCGATGCTCCTGTGTCGAGGCGCAACGCGCGGCGCGCGTCGCGTGTTTCGCACAGGATAGGCCAGAACGGGGGACGCGCGCAGCGCCGAAAAAGACGCGACCCCGATGCGGGCATTGCCGTCGCATCGGGATCGCGCACAGGCACCTCAGGCGCCGGTCAGAACTTCCACAGGATGTTGCCGAGCACCGCGTTGTCGCGCACGCCGCTGCCGTACTGGCCGCTGAACGTGAGACCGAGCGTCAGGCGCTTCGTGATGGTCGCGTCGATGCCCGCTTCGAGCACCGCGCTGTCGCGCGCGATCGGCACGCCCGACACCTGGAACGACGTGCCGCCGTTCGCGAACGTGAACGCCGACGACGGCCGCACGTTGCCGAACGCATGCCGCCAGCCGACCGTCCCGCGCGCGGTGAACGTGCCGCTCGCGAGCATGCCGAGCTGCGAGGCCGCGCGCACGCCGAGCGTCGAGAAACCGACGTGGGTCGTCTGGCCGCCGGCCTGCAGCGCGGCCGCGCCGCCGGTTTCCGTATAGCCGTCGGTATGCAGGTTCACGTAGGCAAGACCCGCGAACGGTTCGAGCGCGACCGGCCCGACCGGCAGCGCATAGCCGACTTCACCGAACACCTGCGCGGAATGCGCGTTGTAGCCGGCCGAATCGTGATCGGAGAAGCCCGCGAAGCCCGGATTGCGGTCGCTGTTGATGCGGTACCACGTGTACGACGCGCCGCCGCGCACGCCGAGCGCACCGTACTGCGCGCCGCCGTACAGCGACAGGTAGTAGCTGTTGACCGACGCCGACGCGCTCTGGTCGTTGTCGAGCGAGCTGTGCGTGACGCCCGCGGCGAGACCGGCACGCCACTGGTCGTTGAGCGCCATGTCGGCACCGGCGATGAAGCCCGTCATGCTGCGGTTGATCGTCGACGCGTTGCCGTCGCCCGCGAGCCGGCTGCGGCCGCCGAACGCCTGCCCCCAGACCACCGGCTGATACGGCGTGCCGCCGTAGCAACCTGCGCGCGAACCGATCCGGCGTTCCGGCGGCAGCGTCGGATCGGTCGCGCCCGCCGTGTTGTCGCCGCACAGCGCGGCACCGCCCGACGACAGCGCGGCGAGCGGCCCCGCTCCGGGCGCGAGGCCCTGGCGCACGCGATCGGTCACGGCTTCGCGCACGTAGCGGCTGTCGAGCAGCAGCATGCTCTTCAGGCTCGCCTGCAGTTCCCCGTCGAGCATCCCGTAGGCCCGCCGCGCGGTGGCCGCATCGGTCGTCAGCACCGTGTCGTAGAGCGGGTTGCCCGCGCCGAGCCCACCGATCGCGGTCGCGACCGCGCGCTGGTTCGGCGTCGCCGCGACATCGGGCAGCGCCGTGCCGTTCGCGACGAGCTGCAGGTACACGTGGTCCGGATCGTAGCTGAGCGTCGGCATCAGGAACGCGTAGTTCGAATTCACCTGGCTGAACGTGCCCTGCACGCCCGCCGATGCGCTGAGGATCGTGTACTTCGTGGTCGGCTGGTAGCTGGCCTGGTTCGCGAGCACCTGCACGGTGCCGCCGTTCAGCGTGGCCGTGCCGCCCGCCGCGATGCTGCCGGCCTGCTGCGGCGTCACCGCGACCTGCAGCGTCGAGCCCGGCTGGAACGTGACATTGCCGGCCACGTTCAGCGCCGCGCCCGGCTGCGACGCGGCCGCGAGCGCGCCGCCCTGCACGACGAGGCCGCCAACCGTGCCGGTGCCCGTCAGCGTCGCGCCGTTCTGCACGGTCACGGTCGACTGGCCGAGCGAACCGTCGATCGCGAGCGTACCCGCCGCGACGGTGGTCGGGCCGCTCAGCGTACTGGTACCGGTCAGCGTCAGCTGCCCGCTGCCGGCCTGGGTCAGCGAACCGGTGCCGGACAGCACGCTCGCGAGCGTCACGTTCGCGGACTGGTTGAAGATCAGCGCGCCGTTGTCGACGATATTGCCGACCACGCTGCCCGACGTGCCGCCGTTGCCGAGCTGCAGCGTGCCGCCCGATGCGATCGTCGTGCCGCCGGTATAGGTGTTGCTGCCGGTCAGCGTCTGAATGCCGGTGCCCGCGACCGTCAGGCCGCCGGTGCCGCCGATCGTCCCGCCGAACGTGCTGGCGCCGCTGCCGTTCAGCGCCAGCGCATTCGCGCCGAGGTTCACGGTGCTGCCCGCCGCGCCCGACAGCGCGCCGATCGTCTGCGCACCCGCTGCGCCGCTCACGTCGAACGTCGCACCCGCGCCGGCGAGGTTCACCGCGCCGGTCGACGCGAGGCTGCCGCCCGCGCTGAGCGCGAGCGTGCTGCCGCCGTTGATCGTCGTGCCGCCGGTGTAGGTGTTCGCGCCCGTCAGCGTCTGCGTGCCGCTGCCCGCGAGCGTCACGCCGCCGCTGCCGCCGATCGTCCCGCCGAACGTGCTGGCGCCGCTACCGCTCAGCGCGAGGGCGTTCGCGCCGAGGTTTACGGTGCTGCCCGCCGCGCCCGACAGCGCGCCGATCGTCTGCGCGCCCGTTGCGCCGCTCACGTCGAACGTCGCGCCCGCGCCGGCCAGATTCACCGCGCCGCTCGCCGCGAGGCTGCCGCCCGAACCGAGCGCGAGCGTGCTGCCGCCGTTGATCGTCGTGCCGCCGGTATACGTATTCGCGCCCGTCAGCGTCTGCGTGCCGGTGCCCGCGAGCGTCACGCCGCCGGTGCCGCCGATCGCGCCGCCGAACGTGCCGTTGCCGCTGCCGTTCAGCGTCAGCGCATTCGCGCCGAGGTTCACGTTCGTGCCGGCCGTGCCGGTCAGCGTGCCGAGCGTCTGCGCGCCTGCGGCGCCGCTCAGGTCGAACGTCGCGCCCGTGCCGGCCAGGTTCACCGTGCTGCCCGCGGCGAGGCTGCCGCCCGCGCCGAGCGCGAGCGTGCTGCCCCCGTTGATCGTCGTGCCGCCGGTGTACGTGTTCGCGCCCGTCAGCGTCTGCGTGCCGACGCCCGCGACCGTCACGCCGCCGCTGCCGCCGATCGTCCCGCCGAATGTGCCGGCGGTGCTGCCGTTCAGCGTCAGCGCGTTGCCGCCGAGGTTCACGCTCGTGCCCGCCGCGCCGGTCAGCGTGCCGATCGTCTGCGCGCCCGTTGCGCCGCTCAGGTCGAACGTCGCGCCCGTGCCGGCCAGGTTCACCGCGCCGCTCGACGCAAGGCTGCCGCCCGCGCCCAGCGCCAGCGTGCCGGCGTTGATCGTCGTGCCGCCGGTGTACGTGTTCGCGCCCGTCAGTGTCTGCGTACCGGTGCCGGCCAGCGTCAGGCTGCCGGTGCCGCCGATCGCACCGCCGAAGGTGTTGCTGCCGTTGCCGCTCAGCGTCAGCGCAGTCGCGCCGAGATTCACGTTCGTGCCGGCCGCGCCGGTCAGCGCGCCGATCGTCTGCGCACCGGACGCGCTGCCCAGGTCGAATGTCGCGCCCGCGCCGGCGAGATTCACCGTGCCGCTCGCCGCGAGGCTGCCGCCCGCGCCCAGCGCCAGCGTGCTGCCGCCGTTGATCGTCGTGCCGCCCGTATATGTGTTCGCGCCGGACAGCGTCTGCGTGCCGGTACCCGCGAGCGTCAGTCCGCCGGTGCCGCCGATCACGCCGCTGAACGTGCCGCTGGCGGTTCCGCCCAGCGTCAGCGCGTTGCCGCCGAGGCTCACGTTCGTGCCGGCCACGCCCGACAGCGCACCGAGCGTCTGCGCACCCGACGCGCCGCTCAGGTCGAGCGTCGCGCCCGCGTTCGCGAGGTTCATCGTGCCGGTCGATGCGAGGCTGCCGCCTGCGCCGATCGCGAGCGTGCCCGCGTTGATCGTCGTGCCGCCGGTGTAGGTGTTCGCGCCCGTCAGCGTGGTCGTCGCCGCGCCCTCCTTCACGAGCGCGCCCGTACCGGTAATCGCGCCGCCCAATCCGAGCGCGTTGCTGCCGCCGAGCGTGAGCGTCGCGCCCGCGCCGAGACCGATTGCATTCGCCACCGTCAGGTTCGTGTTCGTATCGAGTGTCGCCGAACCGCCGACATTCAGCGCGCCGGTGCCGAGTGCCGCGGCGTTGCCGAGCACCAGTCCGCCACTATTGAGGTTCGTGCCGCCCGAATAAGTGCTCGCGCCGTTCAGCGTCTGCGTGCCGGTGCCGGCCAGCGTCAGGCTGCCGGTGCCGCCGATTACGCCGCTGTACGTGCCGCTCGCGGTTCCGCCGAGCGTGAGCGCGTTCGCGCCGAGATTCACGTTCGTGCCGGCCACGCCCGACAGCGCGCCGAGCGTTTGCGCACCCGACGCATTGCTCAGGTCGAGCGTCGCGCCCGCGTTCGCGAGATTCATCGCGCCGGTCGATGCAAGGCTGCCGCCTGCGCCGATCGCGAGCGTGCCCGCGTTGATCGTCGTGCCGCCGGTGTAGGTGTTCGCGCCCGTCAGCGTGGTCGTCGCCGCGCCGTTCTTCACGAGCGCGCCCGTACCGGTAATCGCGCCGCCCAATCCGAGCGCGTTGCTGCCGCCGAGCGTGAGCGCCGCACCCGTGCCGAGATCGATCGCGTTGGCGACCGACAGGCTCGTATTCGTATCGAGCGTCGCCGCACCGCCGACGGTCAGCGTGCCGGTGCCCAGCGCCGCGGCGTTGCCGAGCACCAGTCCGCCACTATTGAGGTTCGTGCCGCCCGAATAAGTGCTCGCGCCGTTCAGCGTCTGCGTGCCGGTGCCATCCAGCGTCAGGCTGCCGGTGCCGCCGATTACGCCGCTGAACGTGCCGCTGGCCGTTCCGCCCAGCGTCAGCGCGTTCGCGCCGAGATTCACGTTCGTGCCCGCGACGCCCGACAGCGCGCCGAGCGTTTGCGCGCCCGACGCATTGCTCAGGTCGAGCGCCGCGCCCGCGTTCGCAAGATTCATCGTGCCGGTCGCCGCCAGGCTGCCGCCCGCGCCGATCGCCAGCGTGCCGGCATTGATCGTCGTGCCGCCCGTGTAGGTGTTCGCGCCCGTCAGCGTCACGGTCGCCGCGCCGTCCTTCACGAGCGCGCCGGCGCCGGAAATCACCCCGCCCAGCGCGAGCGCATTGCTGCCGCCGAGCGTGAGCGCCGCACTCGTGCCGAGATCGATCGCGTTGGCGACCGACAGGCTCGTATTCGCATCGAGCGTCGCCGCACCGCCGACGGTCAGCGTGCCGGTGCCCAGCGCCGCGGCGTTGCCGAGCACGAGGGCGCCGGCGTTCAGCGTCGTGCCGCCCGTGTAATTGTTCGCGCCGCTCAGCGTCAGCGCCGCCGCGCCGTTCTTCACGAGCCCGCCGCCGCCGGAGATCGTGCCGCCGAGCCCGAGATCGGTGCTGCCGCCCAGCGTCAGCGTCGTGCCGGTGGCGACGTTGATGCCGTTCGCGAGCGATACGTTGGTGGTCGCATCGAGCGTCGACGAGCCGTTGACGTTCACCGCGCCGGAGCCCAGCGCCGTGTTGCTGCCGACGACGAGGTTGCCGCCGTTCAGGTTCGTGCCGCCGGTGTAGACGTTCGTGCCGGTCAGCGATTGCGTCCCGGGGCCGGACAGCGTCACGCTGCCCGAGCCGCCGATCGTGCCCGCGTAGGTCGCGTTGATGGTGCCGTTGAGCGTCAGCGAATTGCTGCCGAGGTCCACGTTCGTGCCGGCCGCTCCCGCCAGCGCACCGATCGTCTGCGCGCCCGACGCGCCGCTCAGGTCGAACGTCGCGCCCGCGCCGGTCAGGTTCACCGTGCCGGTCGCCGCGAGGCTGCCGGCGCCGCTCAGTGCGAGCGTGCCGCTGTTGATCGTCGTGTCGCCCGTGTAGGTGTTCGCGGCCGTCAGCGTGGCTGTCGCGGAGCCGTTCTTCACGAGGCCGCCGTTTCCGCTGATCGTGCCGGACAGCCCGAGGCTGTTGCTGCCGCCGAGCGTCAGCGTCGCGCTGTTGTTGAGATTGACCGCATTGTTCAGCGTGACGTTCGTGCTCGTGTCGAGCAACGCCGACGCATTGACGTTCACCGCGCCGGTGCCGAGCGCCCCGTTGTTGCCGACCACGAGGTTGCCGCCGTTCAGGTTCGTGCCGCCCGTATAGGTATTGGCACCCGACAGCGCCAGCGTGCCGCCGTCGTTCTTCGTCAGCGCGCCGCTGCCCGACACCGTGCCCGACAACGTGAGCCCGGTCGCGCCCTGCACCGTCAGCCCGGTGCCGAGCGTCACGTTGTTCGACACGTTGAGCCCGGCAGTGCCCGCCTGCAGCGCGCCGCCGTTGGCCGTGATCGTGCCGGTGCCGAGCGACGCGTTGTCGTTGATGATCGCGACGCCGCCGCTCGACAGCGTCGCGTCCTGCACGGTCGACGCGCCGTTGATCGTCCAGTTGCCGCTCGCGACGTCGAGGTGATTGAAGTTGATGTAGTTGTTGATCGCGATCGTGCCGTTCGCGGAGGTGCCCTGCTGCAGGTTCAGCGTGTTGTTGCCGCCCGCGCCGCCGTCGACGATCCCCGTCGCCGCCACGTTGAGCGTGTTCGGGCCGACCGTGATGTTGAACGCGCCGCCGGTGCCGCCCGCCGCGTTGACCGACGAGCCCGTCACCGCGTTGAACGTGTTGGTGCTGTTCGCGCCCATCGACACGCTGCCGTTGATCGTGCCCGAGTTGGTGAACGTGTTGCCGCCCCCGGGCGTGCCGTTCGTGGCGAGCGACACGCGGCCGTTGATCGTGCCGCTGTTCGTCATGTTGACGGTGCCGCCGCCGTATGCGGCGACCACGGGCGCATCCGCGCCGGACAGCGTCGCGCCGACCAGCGGGTTCGAACCGATCGTGCCGGTGTTGTTGATGGTCGACGTGCCGCCGGTGCCGTTCTGGACCGATAGCGCCATGCCGGTCACGCCGCTGATCGCGACCCCGGTCGAGCCGTTCATCGTGCCGTTGTTGGTGACGGTGGTGTTGCTCGCCGACGCATTGCCGAGCACCGCGCCGCTCGACAGCACGCCGAGCCCCGAGCCGAGCGCGGACGGGTCGATCGTGCCGTTGTTGGTCAGCGTGTTGTTGTTGCCGGTCAGCGACATCGCGGTGCCGCCGACGCCCAGCAGCACGCCGACGCTCGCGCCCGGGTTGACAGTGACGTTCAGGTTGTTGGCGCTGTTTGCATAGCTCGGCGCCAGCGGATTCGCGACGCCCGTGCAGGTCACCGTGGTGCCTGCCGTGCTGCAGGTCGCGTACGCGGGGACGATGCCCGCGCCGGACAAGGCCAGGAAGACGCCCGTCGGCAACAGGAATTTCGGAAACGGCTCTCCGCTCTTCTTCGAATGCGCAATGTTCATGCTTCCCCTCGTGCTCGGCATGGCCGGTGAATCGATCCGGCGGCGGCGGAAAATCCGGGACGCAAGCGTGCCCTCCGGCGGTCGCGGAACGACGTCGGTCTATTCGTGGATGAACTGCGGGTTAATCGATTCTCGTTTGCGAACGCAAAATCAACCGGACGACATGATCGTGGCCCCCTGTTCTTATGCAGCGACTTTCTGGTTGATTTGATTACCGCCCTGCTTTTTGTCAGACAAGGCTATATCAAATAAACAGGGTTTTCCAGTCGATGTTTGGTTATCGGAGCGAGGTCGATCGAGTACGTATTTTTTACTCGTTAGATTGCGTTAAACGATCGGATTAAAAGGATCTTTCGGTCATTCCGTCATACCAGGCAAAGCTGCCTGCACCACGAGATCAGTGAAAACACCGATAATTCATACTAATAGCCAGCCGGATTTTTCGCGACTCAATTAAATGATGACGGCGGCAGGCGGCGCAAATAATCCGAACCCATTTTATTTAAAAGATTGAGAGCATGGATTCTCAACACACTTGCAGAGCGCTTTCGAATATGGCGCACATGATTCCGCCGCCTTGAAATGAAAAATGAAAGCCGCAAGGTCAATCGACTCCCTGCCGCGCGGCCCCGCTAGAAACGCGGGTTCAAAGGTATCGGACTTCAGGAGAAGCGTGCCGCCGGCTTGCACGGCACGCGGCCCGGCATGCTGCCACGGCCCGCTCGCGCATGGCCAGGCACCGCGGTCGACACGGCGTGTCGAGCGCGTCCGGAGCAGCCGGGCGATGTTCGGCATGCCGGAGCTTCGGGGTTCGAAGAATTTTCAGCGGACATCAACGAACATCAACGGGCCTGCCCGGCCGGCGTCAATCCACCGGACACATCGCGAGCCGCCCCATCGCCTCCCCGGCGCCGCGCACCGCGCAGGTGGCCGGCTCGTCGGCGATCCGCGCGCTCAGCCCGGTCTCGTCGCGCAGCAGGCGCTCGAGATCCGCGAGCAGCGCGCCGCCGCCCGTCAGCACCACGCCGCGATGCGCGATGTCGGTCACGAGTTCGGCCGGCGCGTTTTCCAGCACCGACTTCACCGCGCCGATCACCTGCTTGAGCGGCGCGGCCAGCGCGTCCGCCACATCGTGGTTGGACAGCTCGATCGAACGCGGCAGGCCGTCCTTGACGCTGCGCCCGATCGCGCGCGTCGACGCGCGCGGCACGGCGCTGGTGGCCGAGCCGATCGTCTCCTTCACGCGCTCGGCAGTCTGCTCGCCGAGCAGCACGCCGTACAGGTTGCGCACGTGATTGACGATCGCCGCGTCGAACTGGTTGCCGCCGACGCGGATCGCCTCGCGATAGACGACGCCGCCGAGCGCGATCACCGCGACTTCGGTCGTCCCGGCGCCGATGTCGACGACCATCGAGCCGACCGGCTCGGTCACCGGCAGGCCCGCGCCGAGCGCGGCGGCGAGCGCTTCCTCGATCAGTTCGACGTCCGATACACCGGCCGCGAACGCCGCCTCGCGCATCGCGCGGCGCTCGACCGCCGTCGCATCCGACGGCACGCACAGCGTGACCTCGACGCGGCGGCTGAAGCGCGAGCGCGTGCGCGACATGTCGATGAAGCGGCGAAACATCTGTTCGGCGGCGTGCGCATCGGCGATCACGCCGTGCCGCATGGGCCGCACGGCCTCGAGATGCCCCGGCTCGCGGCCGAGCAGCGCCTTCGCGAGTTCGCCGACCGCCTCGAGCGTCGGTCGCGCGTCGGACGCGCCGACCTTGCGAAAGCAGACGACCGACGGCTGGTCCAGCACCACGCCACGCTCGTGCGTATAAATCCGCGTACTCGCCGTTCCAGGGTCGATCGCAACGGGTTGCGCAAACAACTTTCCGAACAGCGGTGTCGACATGGTTACCCTTTTCTTGAACAAACGGCCGAAGCGGCCAGGCCGCATCCCCGCGGCGCACCTTCGCCGCCCCATTGAAGTCTTAGCGGCAAATCGTGCCGATACTTTAAGCAATTCCAATGATTATTTCGCGACGAAATTGCCGAAACCGCGTTTCGGCAGGCCCGCGGCTACGCATCGGCCGCTCGCGTTGCGCTTGTAAAACACGGTAATCTCTCGGTCTTGCCTGCTCCCGGCAGGCGCCCGACGCCCGATCACGCCAGGTATTCCACCATGACAGCGACCGCCTCTCTCCGCTGGCTCGGGGTGCGCCGGCTCGGCGCCACGCTCGTTGCGCTGTGGTGCTGCACCGTTGCCGCGCAGCCCTTGCCGGCCGCCGACACCGCCGCGCGCACCGCGACGGCGGCCACTGCCGCCGCACCGGCCGCCCCTGCCACGACGGCCGCCCCCGCCGCCACGCCCGCCTCGACCTGCAACGCCGACGGCGGTCCGGCCGGCCGGCCGCCGGTCGGCCTCGTGCTGTCCGGCGGCGGCGCGCGCGGGTACGCGCACCTGGGCGTGCTGAAGGTGCTCGAGGAGAACCGCATCCCGATCGACTGCATCGCCGGCACGAGCATGGGCGCCGTGGTCGGCGGCCTGTATGCGAGCGGGATGGCCGCCGACGAGATGCAGAAGCAGCTGTCGGAGGTGAACCTGGCCGACATCGCGTTCGACGTGACCGACCGCGCCGACCTGCCGCAAACCAGCCGCGAGGACGAGCGCCTGTACATCAACAGCCTGACGCTGGGCTTCGGCAAGAAAGGCGTGAAGGCGCCGGTCGGCCTCGTGCAGGGCAACCGGCTGCAGGCGCTGCTCGCGAACTGGACCGCCGCCGTGCCGACCAACCAGCCGTTCGACCAGCTGCCGATCCCGTATCGCGCGGTCGCGACCGACCTGCAGACGGGCCAGATGGTCGTGCTGGACCGCGGCTCGCTGCCGCTCGCGATCCGCGCGAGCATGGCGATGCCCGGCCTGTTCGCGCCGGCCGAGATCAACGGCCGCGCGCTCGTCGACGGCGGGCTCGTCAGCAACCTGCCGGTCGACACCGCGCGGCAGATGGGTGCGAAGGTCGTGATCGCCGTCGACATCGGCTCGCCGCTGCGTCCGCTCGACGCGCTCGCGTCGCCGGCCGACGTGATGCAGCAGATGGTCGGCATCCTGATCCGCCAGAACGTGACGTCGCAGCGCAAGCAGCTCGCCGCGCAGGACGTGCTGCTCACGCCCGACCTCGGCGCGCTCGCGTTCACCGATTTCCAGAACGCGAAGCAGGCGATCGCCGCCGGCGCGGCCGCCGCGACCGCGGCGCTGCCGCGGCTCAGGCACCTCGCGCTCACGCCGGAACAGTACGCGGCCTACCGGTCCGCGCATGCGCAGCCGCTGCCGCCGCCGATCCGCATCACGCGGATCGAGATCAAGACGACCGGCGGCGTGCCGAAGCGCGTCGTCGCCGATGCGCTGCACGTGAAACCGGGCGACACCTACGATCCGGCGACCGTCAGCCAGGATCTGCTCGGGCTGACGACCGGCGGCAATTTCGAGAGCGTGACGCAGCAGATCGTGAGCCACGGCGACGAGAACGTGCTCGAGATCGATGCGCGGGAGAAATACTGGGGGCCGAATTTCCTGCTGTTCGGCGTCGGGATGTCGAGCAGCTCGACCGACGAAGGCGGCTTCCGCCTGCACGTCGGCTACCGGCGGCCGTGGCTCACCGAATCGGGCCTCGAGTTCCGCGCGGACACGACGATCGGCAGCGACCTGCAGTCGGCGCGCGTCGAACTGCGCCAGCCGTTGCCGGCCGCATACGGCTTGTACATTTCGCCCTATGCGGAATACCAGCGTCGCTACGTGAACCTGTACGACGACAGCGGCGAAGTGAAGCTGAACAAGTATCTGATGCAGACGGCGCGCACCGGGCTCGACTTCGGCCTGCCGATCGCGCGGCTCGGCGACTTCCGGATGGGTATCGGCTATGCGACCGGGCACGGCTCGCCGAACTACAACCTGCCGTTCCCGTTCGATGACGGCAGCTCGACGCTGATCTGGCCGAGCTTCACGTCGCAGGCGCTGACCGCGCGTGCGCGGCTCGTCATCGATCAGCTCGACGATCCGATGTTCCCGCGCCGCGGCTACTACGGCGAATTCCGTGTCGAACGGTCGCTGTGGTCGCACAACAGCCAGTCCGCGGAGAACCTCGCCGATACATCCAACAGGCCTTACACCGAGCTCTACGCCAAGGCGATGATCGCGCAGCAGTTCGGCCGGCACAGCGTCAGTGCAACGATCGAGGGCGGCAAGAGCATCGGCGGCACCAACCTGATCAATGCGTTCAACTTCACGCTCGGCGGGTTCCAGCATCTGGCCGCGTATGCGGCCGACCAGCTGACGGGCAACGAACTCGCGTACGGCAACGTGACCTACATGAACCAGCTGATGACGTTCAACGCGTCCCCGATCAAGGCGCTGTCGGTCGGTGCCAGCGCGGAAGTCGGCAACGTGTGGTCGAGCGGCGTGAACGTCGGCGGCGGCACGCTCAAGCAGAGCTATACGTTCTTCACGAGCCTGTCGACCGCGTTCGGTCCGCTGTACATGGGTGTCGCACTCGCGCCGGGCGGCCGGCGCAACATCTACCTGCAGCTCGGCCGCACATACTGATGGCGGCGCGCGCGGATGGCGGCGCCGGGCATCCGCCGCATCACCGCCCGCGCCTTGCGCAGCCGGACGCCGGCTAGATCGGCCAGCTGATCTCGAAGCGCGCGCCGCCGAGTTCGGCCGGATCGACGACCGCGATCCGGCCGTTGTGCGCGTGCAGCACCTGCCGCGTGATCGCGAGGCCGAGCCCGTAGCCGCCGGTGCGGCGATCGAGCCGCACGAACGCGTCGAAGATCCGCTCGCGTTCGCTCTCCGGCACGCCCGGCCCGTCGTCCTCGACATAGATCGCGATGTTGCCGTGCTCGATCGCGATCCCGACGATGATCCGCGACGCCGCATATTTGCTCGCATTGCGCAGCAGGTTGCGCATCGCGTACGACATCAGCCGCCGGTCCATCTTCACGCGCAGGTCCGACGCGATCGCGATGCGCGACTCGATCGCGCGCTCCGGATACAGCAGCTGCGCGTCGCTGACCTGGTGCTCGAACCACGCGACCGGCGCGGTCAGCTCGAGGTTGGACTGCAGCGAGCTGTATTCGAGCCGCGCGTACGTGAGGCTCATGTCGATCAGCTCCTCGAGTTCCGTCACGTCCTGCGCGATGCTCTCCAGCGCACCGTGGTATTCGGCGGCCGAGCCCGGCTCGCGCAGCATCTCGAGCGCGAAGCGCACGCGCGCGAGCGGCGTGCGCAGCTCGTGCGAGATCCCGTTCGTCAGGTCGCGCTGCGCGGCGATCAGCCGCTCCATGCGCATCGCGAGCGCATTCAGCGTGCGCGCGAGCGGGCCGATGATCACGCTGTGCGACTCCCGTGCGCGCGTGTTGAAGCGCCCGCCGGTGAAATCGATCGCGCGCTCGCGCACCATCACGAGATCCGACCAGACCGGCCGCATCCACCGATACGCGGCGAGTGCGGGCGCGGTGAACACGAACGCGAGCACGATCCAGATATCGCCCGGCAGCGCGTCGAACGCATGCCACACGACTTCCGGCGATAGCACCACGCACAGCGCGAGCGCCGGCACCAGCGCGGTCAGCAGCACGAGGCCGAGCAGGTGCAGGTAGGTGCGCACGTACAGGCGCGACCAGCTCGGAATGCGGTCGGCGCGCGTGTCGGTCCACGCGCGGCGGAAATGCAGCCAGCGCCATTTGACATAGCGCAGCGCGGAAAGCGGCGCTGCGTCGGGATGCGAACGGGTGCGTCGGATCATCGCGGCTTCCGGCTATCGTGCGATGCGGGGAGGCGGCGGCCGACGGGCTCGCGCCAGGGTGGCGTCATTCCCACGCATGCTTGCTGAACTGGTAACCCTTGCTGCGGATCGTCTTGATCCGCTGCGGGTTGCCTGCATCGTCGTGCAGCTTGCGGCGCAGCTTCGAGATGCGCCCGTCGATCGTGCGGTCGAGCCCGTCGAATTCGACGCCGCGCAGCTGCAGCATCAGGTCGTCGCGGCTGACGACCTCCCCCGCATGGCACACCAGCACCCACAGCAGGTCGAACTCGGCCGACGTGAGGTCGGGCGAGCCGCCGCCGGGCAGCACGACCGAGCGGTCGGTGCGGTCGATCGAGAACTGGCCGAACGTGTAGCGCTCCGGCTGCGGCGCGGCGCCCTCGGCCGCGCGCGCGGGGACGCGGCGCAGCTGCGCCTTGATCCGCGCGAGCAGGATGCGCGGCTCGACCGGCTTGTGCACGTAGTCGTCGGCGCCGAATTCGAGGCCGAGCAGTTCGTCGAACGGCTCGTCGCGCGCCGTCACCATGATGATCACGCCGTCGTACTGCTTGCGTGCCTCGCGGCAGATCTCGAACCCGTCCTTGCCCGGCAGGTTCACGTCGAGAATGACGAGATCCGGGCGCGTGGACAGGATCGCCGGCACGGCGGCGTCACCATGCAGCACAGTGTCGACTTCATAGTCGTTCTTGCGCAGGTAGCCGGCGATCAGCGTGGACAGGCGGGTGTCGTCTTCGACGAGCAGGATGCGAAAAGGCATGGGCAACGGTCGGATCGTACGGGGAGACCGCGGCGGCGGCAGGTTTGCACCGGCTGCCGGCCATCGGTCGAAACGTACCGCATGATACTGCGCCCGCTGCTTGCCTGTTTGCCGATCCGAGAAATAAGGGTGCGATTGCTGCGGCGCTTGACGAACCGGCGCCGAAACGGTTCCATACGGGCTCTTTGGAAACCGGGCCGCCCGCCCTGCCTCGCACGCGATGAACTATCAGCGGATCCTCGAACGCATCCATACCGAACTCGCCCCCTGGATCGGCCAGGGACGCGTCGCCGATTACATTCCCGAGCTCGCGAAAGTGCCCGCCGACAAGTTCGGGATGGCCGTCGTGACGCTCGACGGAAACGTTTATACGGTCGGCGACGCGCGGGAGCGCTTCTCGATCCAGAGCATCTCGAAGCTGTTCGCGTGCACGCTCGCGTTCCAGTTGCTGGGCGACGCGCTGTGGGAACGGGTCGGCCGCGAGCCGTCCGGCACCGCGTTCAATTCGCTCGTTCAGCTCGAGAGCGAGCGCGGCAAGCCGCGCAACCCGTTCATCAACGCCGGCGCGCTGGTCGTCACCGACGTGCTGTGCCGCCGCTTCGTCAGGGCCGAGACGGCGCTCGTCGAGTTCGTGCGGCGGCTGATCGGCGCGACCGACCTCGACTATGATTCGCGCGTCGCGCTGTCGGAGCTGCAGCACGCGGAACGCAACCGCGCGATGGCGCATTTCATGGCGAGCTTCGGCAACATGCAGATGCCGCCCGATACGGTGATCGACGCGTATTGCCGCCAGTGCGCGATCACGATGAACTGCGTCGAGCTGGCGCAGGCCGCACTGTTTCTTGCGAACGGGGGCGTCGCGCCCGTCACCGGCGAGCGGGTCGTCGACGCGAGTTCGGCGAAGCGGCTGTCGGCGCTGATGCTGACCTGCGGCACCTATGACGCGGCGGGCGACTTCGTTTATCGCGTCGGCTTGCCTGCGAAGAGCGGTGTCGGCGGCGGGATCGTCGCGGTGCTGCCGGGGGAGATGGCCGTGTGCGTGTGGGCGCCGGGGCTCGATGCGAACGGGAACTCGCTGGCGGGGACGTTGGCGCTGGAGTGGTTGACGACTTATACGGAAAGGTCGATTTTTTGACGCACCGAATTCACGCGCAACGCATTCTTTGAAATGTGACGATCGATTCGGCACGCACCTGCAGGTTGAATCGGGAATGCGTCCTCGGGTAGCGATCGACCCGGAGGACACACTCGCCGCTCCCGAAACCGAACGTTGCGCTCGTCACAATTCGCACGCGTCAACTCATCGCATCGGAACACTGAGCGCGCAAAATTCGGACAGGCCGGCGCAAGTCCGGCCACGCAGCTAGAAGGCGCTCTTTATCACGCCCCCGTCGGCTCGCAACGCAGCGCCGGTCGTCGCCGACGAAAGCGGGCTGGCGATATACGCCACGAGGGACGCCACTTCCTGCGGCGAGCCGAATCGCTTGATGAGCGATGTGGGCCGGACCTTCTCGAAGAATTCCTTCTCGAACGCTTCAAACGATTTGCCGTCGGCCTTCGCGAGCGTCTCCACGAATTCGCCCACGCCGCGCGATTTCGTCGGCCCCGGCAGGACGCTGTTGACCGTGATACCCATGCCGGCAACGGCTTCGGCCAACCCGCGCGCAACCGCGATCTGCGCGGTCTTCGTCACCCCGTAGTGGATCATTTCGGCCGGAATCTGCACCCCGCTTTCGCTCGAAATGAAAATGATGCGCCCCCAGTTGGCCTGCTTCATCGCCGGCAGGAACAGCCGGGCGAGGCGTACGCCACTCAGGACGTTGACCTCGAAGAAACGCTTCCAGTCCGCGTCAGGAATCTCTTCGAATGGCTTGGGCTCGAAGATGCCGAGGTTATTGATCAGGATTTCCACGCCCGGATAGCGTTGCGCCAGTTCGTCGGCCGCTTCGGCCGTACTCAGGTCGCCCGCAAATCCCGCCACATCGCCGCCGATATCCGCTTTCAGTTGCGCGACTACGTCATCGACAGATGACTGGGAGCGTCCGTTCACGATCACACGAGCGCCTTCCTGGGCCAGCGTGCTGGCGATAGCGAGGCCAATGCCGGCTGTGCTGCCGCTCACCAGTGCGAGTTTGCCTGTCAGATTCAGGTTCATGAGTGATTCCTTTTTCCGTGGACAAAGTAGACGTGACGACATCGAGTCTCGAACGACCGGATGTCGCCAACGGGTTTACGTACGCGTAATCGATGCGCCGCCATCGACCAGCGAGGCAGTGCCGGTGACAAAGGACGAATCGTCCGATGCGAGATAAAGCACTGAACGCGCCAGTTCTTCCGGCTTTGCCACGCGCTTGAGCGCATGCAGTCCGGTCACGAACGCCTGCGATTCTTGAGTGTCGTTCATGCCGCGATACATCTCCGTGTCCACGGCACCCGGCAACACCGCGTTGACCCGCACGCCTTGCGCGCCGTACTCCGCGGCGAGTGCCTGCGTCAAGCCGATCAGCCCGGCCTTGCTCGCCGCGTAGGCCGCCGTGCCGGGAAACGCGAACGAGTAACCGACGAAGGTCGACGTGAAGATGATCGATCCGCCGCCTTGCTTCAGCATTTCGGGAATCTGATGCTTCGCGCCCAGGAAGGCACTGGTCAGATTGGTCGCCAGCGCGGCGTTCCAGCCTGCTTCGGAAATACCGGTGGTCGGGCCCATCTCGCCGAGCGTACCTGCGTTGTTATAGGCGATGTCCAGACGGCCGAAGCGGCTCACTGCAAGCGCGACCAGCGCCTTCGCGAAGTCCTCCGACTGCACGTCGCCGGCCAGATACGCGGCTTCGCCGCCTTCGCTGGCGATCTCCGCCGCGAGCGCTTCGAGTTCCGCCGCGCGCCGCGCCGCAATGACCACCTTGGCGCCTTCCTTCGCGAACAGCTTTGCAGTAGCGCGGCCAATACCTGCGCTGGCACCCGTCACGATGGCGACTTTTCCTGTCAAACGTTGCATTTTCAATCTCCTGATCCGCTGCATCGGCCAGCGCCCAATGCGTTGGCCCGTGAGAGCAATATAGGCTTCAGTCTTGATTGCAGAAAGGCATAAAAAATGGTTCTATCATTAAGTTTTTGTGAATGATCGAGGATTGGTATGGATCGCCTTCGCGCCTTCGAGGTTTTCGTGACGGTGGTGAGCCGTGGCGGCTTCGCGCGCGCGGCGGAAGCGCTCGGCACGTCGCCGGCCAACGTCACGCGGTACGTGCATGAACTGGAAGCGCACCTCGGCACGCGCCTCCTGAATCGCACGTCACGCACGCTGTCCCTTACCGAGGGCGGCGAGACCCTCTACGCCCGCTGCAAGTCCATCCTCGACGAGGTTGCGGAGACGGAGGGGCTTGTGTCGTCCGCGTCGGTCGAACCACGTGGACGACTGCGCATCAATGCGCCCGTGAGCTTCGGCATTCTGTATCTGGCGCCGCTATGGCCCGGGTTCATGCAGAAATATCCGCGAATCGAACTCGACATCGGGCTGATCGACCGCGTCGTCGATATCGTCGACGAGGGCTACGATCTCGCCATTCGCATCTCGCGCGCCGGCTCGACGACCCACGCGGCACGCAAGCTGGCGACATCGCGAAACATTCTGTGTGCGTCGCCGGCCTATCTGGCCCGCTTCGGACATCCGACCGCGCCGACGGACCTGATCGAGCATCGCTGCATCGGGTACACATATGCGGCCACCGGCGACGAATGGGAACTGATCGATGGCAACGGCAAGACCCATCCTGTGAGGGTCGACTGCCATATGCATACTAATAACGGCGATACCGCGCGCTCGGCAGCGCTCGCCGGGCAAGGGCTGATCTGGCAACCCACGTTCCTGATCAACGACGATCTGCGTGCAGGCAAACTCGTTCACGTGTTGCCTGAGTATCGCCTACCCGAGATCGACATACTTGCTGTCTACCCGAGCCGCCGACACTTGAGCGCCAGAGTGCGCGTCATGATCGATTTCCTGGTCGATGCGTTCGGTGGAGTGCCGCCGTGGGACCGGGATGACGGAAATCGGGCAGGTGCCACGCCGGCGATGCGTTGAAGGCGCATCCCGAACATGCGTCCGCCATCGTCGGGCATTCAGGCTGCGGGAGCGCGATCGTTCCGTGCTCTGGCATTCCATACGTTGCAAATTTGATTATTGACGGGTGTCCGTTGCGGGCCGCACGCCCCGTGGGGGAAAGTCGAACGAGAGAAACGGCATCGCTAGTCTGCAACGCAATGGGCGCGCGCTCCTGCCCCGTGGAAACGGGCCATGTCACGCGCGGGAGACACTCCGAATTGGCGTGCATATTCACGGCTGAATTGACTCGGGCTTTCATAGCCCACGCTAAAGCCGACGCCTGCGACATCTCCTTGTTGCGCTAAAAGCCGGGCGCGAGCGGTCTGGAGGCGGATTTGCTTTTGATATTGAAGCGGGCTCATGGCGGTTGCCGCCTTGAAATGGCGGTGGAAAGATACCGGGCTCATCCCTGCCAACGCGGCCAGGCGTTCGACCCGCACCGACTCCGAAAAATTGGTGCGCAGCCATGTGATGGCACGGCTCACCTGCGAGAGGCGGCTGTCCGCCATGGCAATCTGGCGGACCATGGGGCCACACGGGCTTTGCAGAATCCGCCAGAACACCTCGCGCCGGATCATGGGCGCAAGGACTGCAATGTCCTCCGGCCGGTCGAGCAACCTGACCAATCTCCACATCGCATCAAGCAAATCGGGCCCAGCCTGGTTGACCTCCACGCCGGCGCCGCCGCCCTGTGGCGCCATTGGCTCGGCGATCAAGCTCGCGAGCATGCCCAAGTCCAGGTCCAGCGTGACGGCGGAGTATGGCGCCAGGGTGACCTGCCCTGTCGCTGGCAGGTCCACGGACACGGCTACGTAGTCGCCCGGCACGATGTCGAATAGCCGGCCTCCGAGCACCGTCCGCTTTGCCCCACCGAGGATTAGGGCCAAAACCGGCCGGTGGACCACGTAGGTGACCACCGAAAGATCCGTCTCGACATAAAGCGTCAGCCCGCCAACGGCGGTTTCAGTCGGGCCTTCCCCGCCATGGCGCTCGACCAGCGCGCGAAGTTCGTACAAGTGGTCCAAGCCTGCCTCCAAACACCTCAGGGCATTGCACCCGCTCCGGAAACATCAATTGACAGGATTGTGCAAGAGATTGGCGGCATTGCGCTACCGCCGCGAACGGTCGCTGCGATTCAATGGAGCGTCCCAAACGCAGAATTGAACGAGGAAACCGTATGACGCACACGCCTCAAAAACCAATCGGTTCAGGCTTCGGCCCCGCCTCGACCGCCGACGAGGTGATCCGTGGCATCAATCTTACGGGCAAGACCGTCGTGGTAACCGGCGGCGCTTCAGGTATCGGAATCGAGACCGTCCGTGCATTTCGTTCCGCAGGCGCCAGAGTCATCGTGCCGGCCCGCGATACAGCCCAGGCCAAAGCAGCCCTCGCGACCATGCCTGACGTCATCGTGGAAGCGATGGACCTGCTGGAGCCTGCAGCGATAGACCGATTCGCCAGTCGCGTACTGTCGCTGACGGACACGCTGGACATGCTTGTCAATAACGCTGGAGTCATGGCCGCACCGCTGACACGCGATGCGCGCGGCTACGAAATGCAGTTCGCGGCCAACCACCTCGGCCATTTCCAACTCACCTGCCGGCTATGGCCCGCACTCGTGCGCGCGGAGGGGGCTCGCGTCGTAGCGCTGAGCTCCTACGGACATCGCCGCGCCGGCATCGATTTTCGCGACCCTCATTTCGAGCGGCGTGAGTACGACCGATGGATAGCCTACGGCCAGGCCAAAACCGCGAACGCCTTGTTCGCCGTCGCGCTGGATTCAATCGGCCGCCACTGGAACGTGCGCGCATTCGCCGTCCATCCCGGTGGCATTGCCACCCCGCTAGCGCGCCACATGCTGCCCTCCGAGATCGAAGCGAGCCGGATCTTCGATGCCGAGGGCAAGCCGGTCATTGATCCGGAAAACAACAAGAAGACGCCCGGACAGGGGGCGGCCACCTCCGTGTGGTGCGCGACGAGCCCTCAACTAGCCGGCATGGGCGGCGTCTACTGCGCCGATTGCGACATCGCCATCGCGCTTCCCAGCGACGGGAGCCCTGAAATGCACGGCGTCAGGCCCCGTGCCATCGACCCCGTCTCCGCCGGCCGTTTGTGGCAGCTCAGCGAACAACTGACGGGCGTGACGCTGGATTGAGCAAATTCGATGCGACTCGGGACAACCAGTCGCGCCTTATCACCAACCACTATGGCAACGTAGCCAGGAGAAAAAACATGCGAACGGTATCACTCGGTAGCCAAGGCATGGCGGTCAGCGCGCAAGGCCTTGGGTGCATGGGAATGAGTACTACCTATGGGCCCAGCGACGAGCAGGAAGGCCTTGCGACCCTCATGCGCGCCCTCGACCTCGGTGTGACGTTCTTTGATACGGCGGAGGTCTACGGCCCATTCATGAACGAGGAGCTTCTCGGCAAGGCCTTCATAGGCAAGCGCGACAAGGTCATCCTGTCGACCAAGGCAGGATTTCGCTACACCGAGCACGGCAAGCTCGCCATGGAAGGTGAGAAGCCCTTGGTCACGGGCGATCCGTCGCATATCCGAAAGTCGGTCGAAGGATCGCTGCGACGCTTGAGGACCGACGTCATCGACCTCGTCTACCTGCATCGCATCGATCCAGCAACGCCGATCGAAGTGACGATCGGCGCGCTCGCCGACCTCGTGCACGAAGGCAAGATCCGCTACCTCGGCCTTTCCGAGGCATCGGCAAAGACGATCCGGAAAGCCCACGCGGTTCATCCGCTCACGGCCGTCCAAATGGAATATTCCCTGTTCGAGCGTGGCGTCGAGCACAACGATGTGCTGGCGACCGTCCGAGAGCTGGGAATCGGTTTTGTCTCCTACTCGCCGCTCGGCCGGGGCTTCTTGACCGGTGCGCTGAAGCATCTGGATAACCTGCATCCGACCGACTTCCGCCGGTTCGATCCGCGCTTCCTGGGAGAGAACCTCCAGTCCAATCTACTGTTGGTCGACCGCATCACCGAGATCGCTGAAGCAAAGGGCGTCATGCCGTCTCAGCTCGCCCTTGCATGGGTGACGAGTACCGGAACGGTGCCCATTCCGGGAACGCGACGCATCAGGTATCTCGAAGAAAACGTCGCCGCAGTCGATATCACGCTGACCCAGGACGAGATGAACGCCCTGGATGCGGCCGCTCCGTTCGGCGCTGCAGCTGGCGAGCGCTATTCGTCCGGAATGATGGCCACACTCGGTCATTAGGACAGCAACTCGCAGGAGGCGCCGCGAGCGTTTGCGCAGGCAGTGATCGACGTTGACAGGTTTTGATCCGGCAGAATCCGGCCTTGAAGGCGCGCGCCTCAGCCAGACTGTGGTCAACACGACGTAAGTAACCAGGGCAGCGCCACGACGTATACGAGCTGTGGCCTGTCGGACATCTTGCGATTTCGCGCAAGTTTGAAAGATGCATGACTCTTGTTCTCGGGAGCGGGTTTGCTTCGCAACTCCCCGCCGTGCACCACAACTCCCGCCCATCCTATTCGCCGAAGGCGGTGCGGTACGCGATCCGGCTTCCAACGAGGGCTACGATTCTGTTCGTCCAGGTAGAGCAGCCACGGAGACCTGACTGCCGGCGAGCATCCTGTTCGCTCGGCGCACGAACACCCAGTGCCAAACCCAGAGGAAAACCGCAACTCCGCCCGCGATGGAGCCAATGGTATTGGGTATTAGCGAAAGAACCTGGGCAAGACACCACCCGATCCCGCTGATCCAGCCGAACGAGCGCAAACCCGACAGAGCCGGATTGATACGAGACTCCGCTTCCAGGGACTTCGCGACGTTGGAAATAATGAAGAAGTCCTCGATGAAGTTGTATGGCAAGAGGAACATGAGCCAGACGCTGTTGGGTTCGGCCGCACGCGATCCTCGGTTGACCGATTTCAGGGTGGTCCTGAGGTCGCTCGCGTAGGCATAGACCAGCGCCAGGAAAACCGCGATGACGACGATGCCACCGACCGGCCCAAGCATCTCCATTTCGCCGAGAACGCCTCCGCCTTCAGCGGGATGGATAAGGGGATAGGCGAGCCCAAACGCAATGGGGATGCTCAGAATGGCTTTGAGAATGGTCCGCGCAGTCGTGCTCATGTGTATCGGCTGGAGTAGGTGCGTTGTCGCAGGCAGCATAGCGAACGATCATCCTCGCCGTGCGCTTTTTTCCTGACATATGCCGCCTTTTCTCGCGACTCCAGCCGAGTTGGTGTCCTCGATTGATTCGACCCGTTCGATGGCAACGATCAGAGATCTCCGCGCACTTCACCGGTTCCCAGCGCGCTGCGCTGCCGGTTGACTTCCGCCCAAAGCTCGTCGCTGTCGTCATTGCGCAGCACGACCATCCAGTCCAGTTGATCGTCGGTCACGCCGAAGTATTCCAGGATTTCCCGGCGAACCGCATCGACGAACTGCGCATATTCCGGGGTTGCCTGCGCCTGCGCGTGCAGGGCGTCGTATGCGGCATCGTCCGCGCCGCCGCCGTGCTCGTCGATATAGCGCGAGATCCACTGGTCCAGTTCGCGGTCGTAATCGGCCTCGGCGCGCATCGCTTGCACAGCCGTGTAGAAATCCAATTGGGCGAACGCGGCAATTGCCGCCGTTGTCGCTTCGTCGAAGGTAGTCGTCATTCCATCTCTCATGTCGGTCATGGCACATCATCGCACGGGCCGCACCCGGGCAGGTGCCGCGAATCCGGACGGTGCAACACACCGCCTCGCGCCACCGTTGGGCCGGAGCAAAGGCACCGTGATCGGGGCACGTCTTCCAGTGCGCCACTCATCGGGGCCGCCCGGCAACAGGACACTCATTTTGCCGCATTGCGAGCACAGTGAAGAAAGCAACCGGGCGCGGCAAATCGCGGAACAAGTTTCCAGCGTATCGCCGCAGGCGTCACTCCGGCAATGCGGGCGCCGGTCGTGAATGGCTCATAATGAGCCGAACCGAACGCCGTCGGCCTCCCCGGTGGTCCGTTACCGGCTCAAAACGACCCAAAGCCAACACAATGCACAGAAGACGCTGCGCGAGCGATTCCGGTGTCCGGTTATTGGCACTCGCTGAGCGATAAACTCAACTAAACGATAAGAGACGTAGATGCTGCTGGTCCCGCGCACATGCGTGCGCCAATCCGACATCAAAGGTGAGCCGGTTGCAGAACCGACCCTGTTGAGCGACACGCGAGCCTTGACGGCATATGTGTTGCTCGGCGATCCCGGCTCAGGCAAAACCGAGGCGTTCGTGCAGGAGATCGATGCTGGCGGCGGCCATCGCATCAGCGCGGGCGACTTTCTTGCGCTGGCTCATCCTGAACTGCAGGACTCGACATTGCCGGTGTTCATCGACGGACTCGACGAAACGCGGGCCGGCACCGTAGACGGCAGGGTACCCCTGGACAATATTCGTAGGAAGCTGCAGCAACTGGGATGCCGCCGTTTCCGCCTCTCGTGCCGTGCTGCCGATTGGCTGGGCAACCCGGACGCGGCCAAGCTGCAATCGATACTACCGGCGGGGGAGCAGCTCCAAGTCTTCACCTTGCATCCACTTGCGCTGGACGATATTGCCGCCATCCTCCCCGCTAACCACGGCATCACCGACCCGCAGGCCTTCATCACGTCAGCCGAACGACATGGACTGACCGATCTCCTGTTCAACCCGCAGACTCTGGGAATGCTCGCGATGGCGGTCGGCCCGGACAATCACTGGCCGGAGACTCGGCTGGCTGTGTATGAAATGGCGTGTGAGCGGCTGGTGCAGGAGCACAACGAGGAGCACGTCGCAGCTACTCGCAAAACCGCGTCGGATCAGGGAGCGCTTCATCAGGCCGCGGCATACCTTTGCGCTATCCAGCTAATCGCAGACCTCGCCGGCTTCACGCGCTCTCCGAACCCGCCAGACCGGGTGCTCAGACTAAATGCCGTGCCGAATCCCCGAGGACTGCCCCTGGACGAAGCGTTGACCAGCCGCCTATTCAAGTCGATAGGACGCGATGTATTCGCCCCGGTACATCGAACGGTGGCCGAATTTCTTACCGCCCGCTGCCTGACTGACCGTCTCCAGGAGCAACTCACATTGCGGCGTGTGCTCACGTTGATCTGCGGCTCAGACGGCGGGATCGTCAGCAGCATGCGCGGCCTCGCCGGTTGGTTGGCGTCAATGTCTTCCTTGGCTCGGGCCACCCTTGTTCGACTCGACTCACTTGGTGTCCTCCTGTATGGAGACGCGAAGGATTTCTCGATTGGCGAAAAGTCGGCATTGATGAAGCGCCTAGGTGGCGACATCGCGGTTTCTGCGTCATTCCGCTGGTATGAGTGGGAAGGCCGACCGTTTACGGCATTGGTCACACCGGAGATGCGCGTGGTGGTCAGCCAGCAACTTGCCGATGTGGACCTCTCGGAGAACCATCAACTTCTCGTGTTCGCGCTGCTCGATGGACTGCTCGATGCGCCGTCGGACTCGGGCTTAGTGCATCTCATGCTATCCATCGTCCGGGACGCGTCCCGGTGGCCAGCCGTACGCGGCCGTGCCTTGAAAATCTATCGGCGGTGGGTTGGCGTAGACGATCCGTCCATACGCACTTTGCTAGACGACATCAACGCTGGCGCGGTGACGGACAGCGATGACGAACTGCTTGGCGCATTGCTCAAAGCGATGTACCCGCGCGCGCTTTCGTCCGCGGACCTCCCCGACTTCCTTCATCCGCCGAAACGAAAGAACCTTATCGGCAAGTACACGATGTTCTGGCGGCATGACCTAGACAAGATTGATGTGGCTGAAGCGCCTAGCCTACTGGACGCATTCGCGGCGCGGACAGAATTGAGCAAAGGGGGCACCCTGCGCGAGTACGCCGAGGCCGTCGGCGGTTTGCTGGCGCGCGTCTTAGCTGACGACGCGGAGGAAACACCAGATGAACAGTTGCTGAACTGGCTGGATGCGGCATGCGGCCCACATTCAGAAAGTTTGCTGGAGCAAAACGATAAGCAAGCGGTCCAACAGTGGCTGCAAGCTCGTCCGAACCGCTATTTTGCGCTGCTGGACCTCGCACTGAACCGGTATGCGAGTACGGAGAACCGAGTGTGGCATGCCGAGGCCCGGCTGCATGGGGCAGCGGCACCGGAGAATGAGGTGGAGTGGTGGCTTGCAAAGGCCCAAGCGACCGACGATGAGGCAGGGGCAAAGGCGTTTTTCGTCCGGGCTCTCCAGGCTGTTCCCGATGAACCCCAACTCGATCTTGAGGAGAGGTTGATTGCGTGTGAACAACTAGCTGCATCACGGGGGTGGCAGGATTTGATCGCCGGCAGGCTCACTTGCAGCTTCGAGCAGTGGCAATGGAAATTGGACGAAGCCACACACCGACACGAACGCAATCGCGAGGCGACCCAGCGGCGCGACTTTTATCGTGCACGGCTCGCCGATTTCGCTCTGCCACTTGTGCCTCTTGCGATTCTGCGTTCCGTGGCCGATATCTATGAACACACGTACTACGAAATCGAGGGTAAAACGCCGCAGGAAAAGTTGACCAGTTTCTTCGCGGGCGACGAGGAGCTGGTTCAGGCTGCACTCTCGACGCTGCGCAATGCGATCAACCGGGCGGACTTGCCATCCGTCGAAGAAACCTCGGTGGCCATCGCCAAGGGCAAGCGTATGGTGCTGAATACACCGGCGCTGATCAGCTTGGAGCTAGCCGATCGCGACGGTCATCTGGTCCTCGACTCGCTGTCCGACGAGCGCCTCGTGGCGGTATTGCTGGCTCATTTTGCGCACCCAATCAATGATCGCCCCTCGTGGGTAGCTACAGCGGCTGCAACCCGACCGCAATGCTTCCTCGATGCCTTGAGCGCATACTTGACGGCCGCAATGCAGTGGAATAGCCGCAGCCCGAATGTCACACATCTTTTTAGCGACCCAGCCTACGCGGAAGTTTCTAAGACGTGCTTGCTGTCGCTGCTAGCACAGTTCCCATTGCACACGCGCCCCAATCTCCGCAGCACGCTCATGGACATGCTTCACGAGGCGTTAAAACTGCCCACGCGTGAGGAATTGCTTCCCCTCATCCGAGTGCGCCTCGACGCGCCGAAAATGGATGGACCCCAGCGCGCTTACTGGCTAGCTGCGGGGATACTCCTAGCCCCGGACCATTATCTGCCTCTCGCCAACTGCTACTTGCTGCGGCGCCCACCTGCCGTCGAACACTTCGCCGACTTCTTGCACCGCCGCAAGGTCGGTAGCGACGAAATTTCATGGCCTTCGAACGTGCTAGGGCTGCTGATTGAGCATTTTTCAGTTGGATGCTCGCCCACTCGCCTCACCGATTCCGGCTGGGTGAGCCCCGCGATGAATCGTGCCGACCTTGTCAGGCGATTCCTCCACGATTTGGCCAGCAGGCCGGATGCGGAAAGTACCGAGCAGCTCAAACGAATCGAAAGCCTGCCGACGCTCGCCGAATGGCAATCAAAGGTGCGTGAAGCCCTAGCCGCCCAGCAGGTCGTCTGGCGCAATGCAACGTACGAGCGGCCGACTTGGTCGCAGGTCTGCGCGGCACTGCAGCGAGGGAGGCCATCCAGCCCGGTCGAGATCGCCGCGATCGTAAACGACACCATAGAAGATCTAAAGGAACAAGTCTGTCGCAGTGACTTGAACCTGAACCGCCAGTATTGGAACGCAGATTCCCACAAGAGGGTAACGACGCCTAGACACGAAGAGCTTTGCCGCGATACGTTCACCGACCAACTTCGCATCAGGCTTGAACGGTTCGAGGTTGCCTGCTTGCCCGAAACTCACCACGCCGACGGAAAGCGCTCCGATGTATGGTGCACCACTGGCACACTGGGCGGCGTGCCGATCGAGGTCAAGCGCGATCGCCATGGCGAACTTTGGACTGCCACCCGGGGACAGTTGATAGCACGGTATGCGACCGATCCGCGGGCTAAAGGACACGGCATTTACGTCGTGCTCTGGTTCGGTGATCCAACGCGGATCACCCTACCACCCTCCGGCTCGCGGCCGCAAACGCCTGAGGAACTTCAGGCAATGCTCGAAGCAGGCTTATCGGATGAAGAAAAACGCTCAATCACAATCCACGTGCTCGATTGTTCGGTTCGTGGGAACTAAGCCGCCCCCTTGTTTACGCCACCTGTGGCGGCGTCAAGAGCGTTCGTGGCAGCCAGGCCAGAAGGCACGCCACGACGGCGAGGAAGCGCTCAGGCAACGGCAGTTACTGGCCAAGGACTGTCGTCGACGGCCTCGCCATTCGCCCGACCGGATTTCATCTCAGATCATATTGACCGACTTCTGGCACGCTTGCACTGGAATGGTTGACGACGTGTAAGCAGCGGTCGATTTTCCGAAAACACCGAAGTGACTCATGGGAGAGCATCAGTCATGCAACCGGAACACGCTTCAGATCTCGCAACGACTCGCCATGCAGGCGCGGAAGGCGGCACGCACGCGCCGCTTCCCCCGATCGTTCCGGCACAAACCGCGCTCATCGTGATGCACTACCAGACCGACATCCTCGGCCTCTTTCCGTCAGTCGCCCCCACCCTGCTCGCCAACACGCGCAAGCTGTGCGATGCGGCGCGCTCCGGCGGTGTCCACGTCTGCTTCGCGAATCTCCGCTTCAGCCCCGGCTACCCGGAAGTCAGTCCGCGCAACAAGAACGGGCAAGGGATCAGGCAACTCGGACTGTTCGTCGACGACGGCCCGTGCCCGGAGCTCGGCCGGCTCGACAGCGAGCCGCTGACTATCGCGCATCGCGCGAGCGTGTTCTTCCGCACCGACCTGCAGGCGCGGCTCATCGCGCGCGGTATCGATACGCTGATCCTGGTCGGGATTGCGTCGACCGGTGTCGTGCTGTCGTCGGTCGCGCACGCCAGCGACGCGGATTTCCGGCTGTATACGGTGAAGGACTGCTGCTACGACCCGGATCAGGTCGTGCACGAGCATCTGTTCGCGACGGCGTTCGAGACGCGCACGACGGTGCTGTCGCTCGCGGACGCGCTGCGGCTGCTCGCTTAGGCGCGCGATATCCACGCCACGCCGGCCGGAACGCTTCCGGCCGGCGCCTCGCGCATCACGCCGTGCGCAACTTCGCGCGTTACTTCGCGATATACACGCCCGACGTCGGGCACGTCCCCTGCGTATTCCCGTCCGTCACGAGCGACGCCGCGCTCGGAAACTGCGTGGTCGCGTTCGTCTTGACCGCGATCCACGCTTCCGTGAAATAGCTGACGCCATTGGTCTTCGTGCACTTCAGCGACACCGCGCTGCGCGTATTGCTGCCGAACGCGCCTTCGAACGCGGACAGCAGCTGGTTGCGCGTCACCGTCTTGCCCGCGTTCGCCTGCAGGAACGCGTTGAACGACGTGTTGCCGAGCCGGCTGATCATGCCCGCCGCCTGATTCCAGTACGCATCCGGCGACGCCGAGTTCGAGCAGGTGCCGTGCTTGAACCATTCGTGCTTGTCGAGGCACGACGCCACGCCCGGCATGTAGGTCGACAGCGTATTGCGAGTCGCTGTGCTGACCGGATACGCATCCATGCTGCACCACTGGTGCGCGTTGTCGAGATCGACGTCGCTCTGCGGCACGCCGCAGTAGAACGGCTGGTTGCCGTCGTACCGGTTCGGCCAGAGACCATGCAGCGACAGGCTCGTCGCCGCATACGTGCCGGCGAGGCTCGTACACTCCGGCGTGTCGTGCGACGCGCAGAAGCCGGGTTCCCACGAAGCGGCGAGCAGCAGGTAGTCGTAGCTGGTCTGCGCGACGGCGTGCAGCGAGGCGGATGCGACGGCGAGTGCGGCCGCGGCGCGGGCGAGCGTCTTGAGCATGGCGTTTCCTCGGAAAAGGCTTGCGGTCGCGGGATGCGCCACAAGGTTGTCGAATGTCTGCCCGCGATTGTTGCTCGCGCAACGTGGCATCAATATGAAGGTAGACGAAGGAATTCGTAGTCGAACGCCACCCTTGTCAGCGCCGACATCGGTACCAACCAATACGCGCCCTTCTCCGCCGGAGACGCCGCCCAACCCTGCAACGGAGCATCCCCACGATGACGGCCTGCCGGCCGGGCAGGCCCTATCGCGTCGCGATCGGAACGGGCAAAGCATCGAACTCGCGGACAGCATGCCCCTGCTCACGGCTCACGGCTCGCTGCCAAGCTGCATGCGCGCACGCGCGGCCGAATCCGCGCCTTCGAGCGCGAGAATCTGCCACACGCCGATGCTCACGCGCCGGCCCTCGTCCGGCGCCACGCGATCATTTCACCGACGCGGCTTCCGATCCGCCGGACGATAGCGCCGCGCTGTCCTGCTCGCGCCACGCGCGGCGCGACGCGATGATCGCCTGCACGGCCGAGCGCGCGACCTTCCACCACGCGAACGGCCGCGGATCGGCGAGCATGCTGAGCGCGCGCGCATAGTCGAGCGTGAGCCCGGGCGTCCAGGCCATCGTCACAGCGCGCTTGCGGATCTGCGCGGCAACCCACAGCTCGGGCGTGAGCAGCAGCCGCACGAATGCGCCCCACCCGGCGCGCGTGCCCTTGAGCCGCCACACCGCGCCGTCGAGCGCCGCTTCGAGCGCGTTCGACACGGTGCTCGAACAGTTGCGGTGCGTGAGGTTGTACGTGACCGTCTGCCGGTACGACGACCAGAACGCGGCCAGCTTCGCCGGATCGTAGTTGCGGATCCGCACGCGCACGGTCGACGGACACCACGCCTTCGACTCGGTCGCATAGTCGGGCTGGAACAGCCCGGGCACGTCGTTCTCGCGCGTCGCACGCAGGATCCGCGTGAATTCATCGGGAGAACGATCGATCTCGACGGCCGGATACAGGCTGATGTAGATGCCCTCGGGCGACTCCAGCGCCGCATGGCCGGTGGAGATCACGCCGTTGACGTCCACCGCCGCGATGTAGCGGTCGATCACCGGATAGCGCTGCGCCTCGGCCTTCGACGTGCCGGTCGGCGTCCACACGTGCACGGTCAGCGCGTGCTCGTGGTCGGCCGGCGGGCCGTCCCATTCGGATTGCGTGAAGCGCGGGAGGTCGGCAGCCGTGTCGATGTCGGGGACGATCGCCGGCGCCGGCGACGTGACGAACGCGGGGTTGCGCGTCAGCCGCCGCACGCGCGCGGCAAGGCTCAGCATGTGCATCCCGCCGAACATCAGCAGCAGGCCGAGGCAGTACGGCACGGTGCCCACATAATGAGTCGGATACGGCTGGTAGAAGAAGATCGCGAGCAGGATCTCGACGACGCCCCACGCGAATGCGACGTGCCAGCGCCGGTAACGCACCATCCACGCGGACGTGCACTGCAGCAGCCCGTCGACGAGAAACAGCGTGCCGAAGATCATCGACAGCAGGAAGTGTCCGTGATGATGGCCGGCGAACACGAGCGCGGCGGCCACCACGACCGCGATGCCCTTCACGTAGCGCAGGATGCGTTGCCCGCCGACGCCGCTGCCGGCCACCGCGAGCGTCGCGAGCCCCTCGATCAGGAACAGCCACGCGAACAGTTCGATCGGAAAATGCAGCGCGCCGTCGAGTGCGTCGACGAAGATGCCGACACCCGCGACGACCCACAGCCAGCCCAGCACGGTCAGCCCGCGCCAGCGCGTTCGCAGATACTCGATGCCCAGCAGCAGCAAGACCAGTCGTACCATGGCGCCCTCGTATTGATTTTTTCTGGATACGCGCAGGTCACGCGTGCCCTGTCGTTCCAACCGCGCATCGTGCGATGCGGGAGTCGGAAGGCGGCAATGCTGACCGGCGCGTCATGCGTCGACATGACCAATGGCGGCCGGCGCGCGCCGCTTTCGCCGAATAATAAGATATGGCGGAGCCGGTTGAAAGCCTGGCGAAAACATTGCCGGCGGAGCCGGATGCCCGGCGTGTCGATAGAGACGGCGCGATTGGCGGAGTTGCGGCTGCTATTCCGCCGAGGGTTTCGACGTACCGTCCGGGATGGCCGCACCGTTGCTCGACCAGCCGTACACGATCTAAGCTCGGCATGTCACGATGGCGATCGCAGGTCTGGATCTCACGATGCAGCGCACACCGATCACCGCCGACGGCTCACCCGCCCTTGGCGGACGACGCGCGTTCCGATCGGGTTCGTCGTAATCCAGGCATCCCGGAAATGACGGCCCCATTCATCCATTGCGCAACGCGGCGCCTGCGCGGCCCGCATCCCGAACGGAATACGAACATGCCCGCCTCACCGCTTCACACCCCGCCGCTCGGCCCGCAACTCAAGCGCTGGCGCACGCTGCATCGCGTGAAGCAGAGCCATGCTGCCGAGTTGTTCGGCGTCGCCCAATCGACGATCTCGCGCTGGGAAGCCGGCATCCAGCAGATGTCGCCGGACGAGCGCGCGACGGCCGAGCGGCTGCTTGCCGCGCGGCTCGATTCGGCGGGCGACCGCGCGCTCGCGCGGCTGATCGCGAGCAGCACGGCGCGCATGCATCTCGTGTGCGACCTCACGCACCGTCTGCTCGCGTGCTCGCCGTCGCGCGCGGCCGAGTTCTCGCGGCCGCTGCCGACGCTGCTCGGCACGTCGCTGTGGCGCTATGCGTCGCCGGAGATCGTCCGCATGGAAGCCGCGCTCGACCCGCTCGGCTGGCACGATCATGCGGGGCCGCCGAGCGTCGAATTCGCGACCGGCGCCAATGCGTCGCGCGTCGTGCCGATCCGCGGCAGCACCTGCCGATGGACGCGGATGACGCTGTCGGACGGCTCCGCCGCGCGCCTCGTCGAAACGCTGTAGCACGCGCGGCGGGCGCGGGGGGCGAGCGCGGCGCGCATATTTCATGCGTGGACGCAGCGCGGCCGCACGGCGTACGCTTGACGGCACGATTCGAGCATTTCCTCCAGCCATGAACCTCGACACGATCCACGCGCGGCTCGATTTCCTGCGCGAAGCCGAACGCCTGAAAGACGTGCTGCGCAGCGGCCACACGTCGAACGGGCGCGCCGAAAGCACGGCCGAGCACAGCTGGCGGCTGTGCCTGATGGCGCTCGTGTTCGCCGACGCGCTGCCCGACGTCGACACGACGAAGCTGCTGAAACTGTGCGTCGTCCACGATCTCGGCGAAGCGCTGCACGGCGACATCCCCGCGATCGAGCAAGCCGCGCATCCGGACAAGAGCACGCACGAACGCGACGACCTGCTGACGCTGACGGCCGGGCTCGATCGCGCACTGCGCGACGAGATCGTCGCATTGTGGGACGAATACGAGGCGGCGGCATCACCGGAGGCGCGCGCCGCGAAGGCACTCGACAAGCTCGAGACGATCCTGCAGCACAACCAGGGCAGCAATCCGCCCGACTTCGACTACGCGTTCAATCTCGGCTACGGCCGGCGCTACACCGACGCGGTACCGCTGTTCAACGCGATCCGTGCGATCGTCGACGCGGACACGCAACGCAGGATCGACACACGCGGCGACGGCGCGTAAGCGCGCGGAACCGGCCGCGCACGACGCCGCGCGCGGCGCACGCGTCATTCACACACCGTCGCCCTACGCCGTGCCGGCGCGAACGCCACCGCGCTTGCCGTCGCGAGCACCGCCGCGCCGGCCGCGCCGTACACCATCACCCAGCCGAAGCCGTGCACGAGCGCCGCGTGCAGCGCCGCACCGTTCGGGTCGGCCTTGGCGAGCGCCGGCGCGATCGCCTGCAGCCCGTCGGTGCGGCCCGACGCGATCTGCTGCGCCAGCGCGCGCAGCGCCTCCGCATCGACCGCTCCCGCGACGCCGGCCCTCAGGCTCGCGACGATCCCCGCGACCAGCACGAAGCCCATCGTCGCGATGTTCAGCGCGAGCGAGATCATCCGCGCGCTCATGTCGATGCCCGACGCCATCCCGGCCCGCGAACTCGGCACCGCGCCCGTTGTCGTGTTCGTGACCGGCGTGTTGGTGAGCCCGAGCCCGATGCCGGCGATCACGCAGCCGGGCAGCATCGTGAGCCAGTTCGCGTGCTCGACGCCGCTGCCGATCCGCATCAGCGCGAAGCCGGCTGCGATCGTAAACAGGCCGCCCGGAATCACGACGCCGGGCCCGTAGCGCAGCGCGAGCCGCTCGCCGAACGGCGGCGCGACCAGCGTCGGCAGCGTGTACGCGAGCAGCGCGAGGCCGGCCGTCACGCTGTCGTAGCCGAGTGCGACCTGGAACCAGATCGGCAGGTAGATCATGAACGGCCAGAAGCTGAAGTTCATCCCCATCGAGCCGAAGATCGCACCGGTGAACGCGCGAATCCGGAACACGGAGAAGTCGAACATCGGCCGCGCGCTCGTGCGCTCCGCGACGAAGAAGCCGGCCAGCGCGAGCACGGTCGCGCCGAGCACGCCGAGGCCGGCCGCGCTCGTGAGCCCCAATTCCGCGCTCTGGGTAATGTAGAACGCGAGACCGAGCACCGCGAGCGACAGCGTGACGATGCCCGCGACGTCGAGCGTGCCCGCATGCGGATCGCGCGACTCCTGCACCGCGCCGCCGATCAGCACGAGCGCGACGGCCGCGAGTGGCGCATGCACGAGAAACACCCACGGCCAGCTCGCCGCCGCGACGATCGCGCCGCCGACGATCGGCCCGAAGCCGAGGCCGATCCCGAACACGATGCCCCAGATCCCGAACGCGCGGCCGCGCTCGCGCCCCTCGCGGAACTGATGCGACAGCACCGCGATCTGGCAGATCAGCATCGCGCCGCCGCTCGCGCCCTGCAGCAGCCGGCCCGCGACCAGCACCGGCACGTTCGGCGCGAGCCCGCACAGCAGCGACGTCGCGCCGAACAGCACGGTGCCGATCACGTACACGCGCTTGCGGCCGAACCGGTCGGCGAGCGTGCCGGCCGCCATCAGCACCGTCGTGCACGCGATCGTGTACGCGTTCATGATCCACTGCATGCCGTTGAAGTCGCCGTGCAGCACGCGTTCGAGCGTCGGCAAGATCACCGGCACGCTCGATATCTCGAGGCCGAACATCAGCGACGTGAGACAGACGGCCGCCAGCGCGACCGCATTCCTGCGGGAGTCGGATAGGGTCATGCGTATTGCGCGACGGCCCTCGACAGGCCGTGCGCCTCCAGGTGAGAAGGATGCGCCGCGTGCGGCCGGCAACGCACGCTGGGCGGGAATCGGTACTATAGTGAGAATTTCCCTCCCCATTGATGCGTCCATTTCCCCGGACTAGGGAATCGCAGGACGCAATCAGGGCAACCTCAGCACCCCCCCGCCATGACCGACAAACTCGACGGCGTAACGACCTTCGTCCAGGTCGTGGAATCCGGCAGCTTCGCGCTCGCCGCGGAACGGCTCGACATGACGCGCTCGGCGGTCGGCAAGGCGATCGCGCGGCTCGAGAAGCGGCTCGGCGCGCGGCTGCTGCAGCGCACGACGCGCAGCCAGAGCCTGACCGACGACGGCCAGGCGTACTACGATCGCTGCGTGCGCGCGCTGGCGGAGCTGGAAGCGGCCGAAGCCGATCTCGATTGCGGCCGCAACGAAGCGCGCGGCAAGCTGCGGCTGAGCGTGCCGCTCGCGTTCGGGCATCACTGCGTGACGCCGATCGTGCTCGATCTCGCGCGCACCTATCCGCACCTGCGGATCGACGTGTCGATCACCGACCGCTTCGTCGACCTGGTCGAGGAAGGCATCGACCTCGCAGTGCGGATCGGTTCGCTCGCGGACAGCACGAGCCTCGCGGTGCGGCGGCTCGGCACGCAATACGGGAGCCTCGGCGCCGCGCCGTCGTATCTCGCGCGCTACGGGATGCCGCAATCGCTCGACGATCTGCGGAACCACCGGACGATCGCGTACTCGCGCTCGGGCGTCGCGCAGCCGTGGGACCTGCGCGCGCCGGACGGCTCGACGGTGCGCATCGACATGCCGCACCAGCTCAGCTTCGACGACGTGCAGGCGATCGCGGCGGCCGGCGCATCGGGGTTCGGGATCGCGTGGCTGCCGAGCTGGCTGCTCGATCATTACGTGAAGCGCGGCGAGATGGTCGTCGTGCTCGATCGCTGCTTCGTGTGCGAAGGCGACATTCACGCGATTTGGCCGAAAACGCGCTACCTGCCGCGCAAGACGCGCTGCGTGATCGACGCGCTCGTGCAGGCGGTGCCGCCGATGATCGAGCGGCCGGAGCCCGCGAGCCTCAAGAAAACCGGTTGAAACCGACGCGCCGCACGGGCGCGCCGGGCCGTCACGCGGCGCTCACGCCGCGCCGAGATCGGCGAGCGGATGCGCGAACAGCTTCCACGGCGACGTCAGGAAATGCCGCACGCGCTCGGCGCGCAGCTCGACGAGCGACGCCGGCGCCCAGCGCGGCTTGCGATCCTTGTCGACGAGATGCGCGCGCACGCCTTCGCAGAAGTCGCCCTCCTCGATTGCGCGCGCGACGATGCCGAGCTCCATCCGGAACGATTCGGCGAGCGTCATCTGCCGTCCGCGCAGCAGCGCTTCGCGCGTCACGCACAACATCGTCGGTGAATGGCCGGCGAGTGCATCGAGCGTCGCCTGCAGCCATTGACGATGCTCGCGCGACAGCTCGTCGCGCGCGAGCTCCTGCGTGAGCGTCGCGACGATCCGCTCGACGGTCGAGCGCTTGTCGAAGTGACGGACGATCCACGCCATCTGCGTATCGAGCGCCGCATGCGGCACGACGTTGCACGGCGGCTCGAACACCTTGCGCAGCGCCGGCAGCACGTCGCCGTCCCATTTGATGCTGTCGATGCGCGTCTCGAACGTATCGAGCCACGCCGACGGCACGCACAGATCCGCGAGCTTCGCGCTCAGCGCGTCGGCGCCCGACAGCATCGCGCCCGTCAGCCCCACGTACAGCTCGAGCTCGACCGGCATGCGCGACAGGAAATGCGTCGCGCCGACGTCGGGCACGAGGCCGATGCGCGTCTCGGGCATCGCGATCTTGCTGCGCTCGGTCGCGACGCGCAGCGCCGCGCCTTGCGCGAGCCCCATTCCGCCGCCCATCGTCACGCCGTCCATCAGCGCGACCACCGGCTTCGGGAACGTGTGGATCGCGTAATCGAGCCGGTATTCGTCGACGAAGAACGGCAGCCAGGTCTCGCGCTGCGCGACCATTCGGTGCAGCGCGCGCACGTCGCCGCCCGCGCAGAAGCCCTTCTCGCCTGCACCGCGCAGCACGACCGCGACGATCTGGTCGTCGGTGCGGCAACGTTCGAGCAGCGCGGCCAGCTCGCCGATCATCGAATAGGACAACGCATTGAGCGCGGCCGGCCGGTTCAGCGTAATGAGCGCCACGCGGTTCACCACGCGAAACAGCACCTCCGGCGCGGGTTGCGCGAAGCTGTCATGAGTCGTCACCGGCGTGCTCATCGTTGCGGCTCCCCGTCGGTGTGCCATTGCGGCGCGCGCTTGCCGAGAAACGCGGCCACGCCCTCGCGCGGATCGTTCGTGTCGAACAGGTCGACGAAGCGCTCGCGCTCGACCGCGAGCGCCGCGCCGCGCGGCACGCCGCGGCGCGCGAGCCCGATCAGCTCCTTGCTGTAGGCGACCGCATGCGGGCTCTGCCGCGCGACGTTGCGCGCGAGCGCGAGCGCCGCGTCGCGGGCCGCGCCGCTTTCGACCACGTCCTCGACGAGGCCGATCCTGAGGGCCGTCGCCGCGTCGACGCGCGTGCCGGCCAGGATGATCTTCTTCGCCCAGCCTTCACCGACGAGCCAGGGCAGCGTCTGCGTGCCGAGCCCGCACGGCAGCAGGCCGACCGACGGCTCGGGCAGCGCCATCTGCGCGTGCGTCTCGGCGATCCGCAGGTCGCACGCGAGCGCGCATTCGAGGCCGCCGCCCATCGCATAGCCGTTGATCGCCGCGATCGTCACGACGCGCGCGTCGTGCAGCGCCTCGAATGCCGCGCCGAAACGCGCGGCCATCGCGCGCGCGACCGCGCGATCGCCGTCGGCGAACGTGTTCAGGTCCGCGCCCGCGCTGAAGAACTTCGGGCCGTCGCCGGTGATCACCAGCGCGCGCACGCGCGGGTTCGCATTCAATTCGGCGACGGTGGCCTGCAGCTGCTGCAGCCCGTCGGCGGTGAAGGCGTTCGCGGGCGGACGCTTGAGCGTCGCGCACGCGATCGCGCCGTCGTCGACGTAGTCCAGTTCGATCATGAGGCGTCCTTCTTGGTGGCCGGTTGGTACAGGCGGATCACCGCCGAGAAATCGAGCTGCCCGTCGCCGCGGCTGCTCATCGTCTGGTACAGCTGCTGCGCGAGCGCACCGAGATAGACGGGCTGGCGCGCCTGCTTCGCGGCGTCGTTCGCGAGGCCGAGATCCTTCAGCATCAGGTCGGTGCCGAAGCCGCCGCTGTAGCCGCGCGACGACGGCGCGGTGTCGATCACGCCCGGATACGGGTTGTAGGTGTCCGAGCTCCAGCAGCGGCCCGTCGACGTGTTGACGATGCCGGCCAGCACCTTCGGGTCGATGCCGAGCGCGACGCCGAGCGACATCGCCTCCGACACGGCCGCCATCGAGATGCCGAGCACGAGGTTGTTGCAGACCTTCGCGACCTGCCCCATCCCCGTCGGCCCGCAGTGGACGATGTTCTTGCCCATCCCGGCGAGCACCGGCTTCACGCGCTCGAAATCCGCATCGCTGCCGCCGACCATGAAGGTCAAGGTGCCGGCCGCTGCACCGCCGGTGCCGCCCGACACCGGCGCGTCGACGAACGCGCCGCCGTGCTCGCGCACGAGCGCGCCGAACGCCTGCGCGCTCGCCGGGTCGATCGTGCTCGAATCGATCACGGTCGCGCCGGCGCCGAGGCCGGCCAGCACGCCGTTCTCGCCGGCGAGCACCGAGCGCACGTGCGGCGCGGCCGGCAGCATCGTGATCACGAACGCCGCGCCCGACGCCGCGTCGCGCGGCGATGCGGCAACCTGCGCGCCGGCGTCCTGCAGCGCGCGCAATGCGTCGGCACTCAGGTCGAACGCATGCACTTCATGGCCGGCCTTCAACAGGTTCAGCGCCATCGGCGCCCCCATGTGGCCCAGTCCGATAAAACCGATCTTCATGTTCGTGTCCTCCGCGGCTCAATGCAGCCGGATCGTCGTGTTCACCGGGCCGGCCGTCGTGTCGTCGTCGAACCAGCGCGCGGTGACCGTCTTGGTCTGCGTGTAGAACTGCACGACCTGCTTGCCGTACGGGCCGAGATCGCCGAGCTTCGAGCCGCGCGAGCCGGTGAAGCTGAAGAACGGCACCGGCACCGGGATCGGGATGTTGATGCCGACCTGGCCGACGTCGATCTCGCTCTGGAACTTGCGCGCGGCCGCGCCGCTCTGCGTGAAGATGCCCACGCCGTTGCCCATCGGGTTCGCGTTGACGAGCGCGATCGCTTCGTCGAGCGTGTCGGCTTCGAGCACGACCAGCACCGGACCGAAGATCTCGTGCGTGTAGATCGACATGTCGGTCTTTACGCCGGAGAAGATCGTCGGGCCGACGAAATTGCCCTCCTCGTAACCGGCCACCTTCACGTCGCGGCCGTCGAGCTCGAGCTTCGCGCCTTCCTTCACGCCCGCTTCGATCAGCGACAGGATGCGCGCCTTCGCTCCGCGCGACACGACCGGGCCGACGTCGGTGCCGGCTTCCGCGCCCGCGTTCACCTTCAGCAGCTTCGCCTTCGCGACGAGATCGGGCAGCCAGTCGCGCGCCTCGCCGACCAGCACCGCGACCGACGTCGCCATGCAGCGCTGCCCGGCCGCGCCGAAGCCCGCGCCGACCAGCGCGTTGAGGGTCTGCTCGCGATTCGCATCGGGCAGCACCACTGCGTGGTTCTTCGCGCCCATCATCGACTGCACGCGCTTGCCGTGCTGGCTGCCGAGGTTGTACACGTGCGTGCCGACGGCCGTCGAACCGACGAACGAGATCGCCTTCACGAGCGGATGCGTGCAGATCGCGTCGACGACTTCCTTGCCGCCGTGCACGACGTTCAGCACGCCCTTCGGCACGCCGGCCTCGATCGCGAGTTCGACGAGCTGCATCGTCGACATCGGATCCTGCTCCGACGGCTTCAGCACGAACGTATTGCCGCACACGATCGCCATCGGGAACATCCACAGCGGAATCATCGCGGGGAAGTTGAACGGCGTGATGCCCGCGCACACGCCGAGCGGCTGGCGCAGCGTGTAGGTGTCGACGCCGCCCGCGACGTTCTCCGCGAATTCGCCGAGTTGCAGCGTACCGATCGAGCACGCATGCTCGACTACTTCGAGGCCGCGGAAGATGTCGCCTTCGGCATCGGGCAGCGTCTTGCCCTGCTCGGCCGTCAGCGTCTTCGCGATGCGCTGCAGGTTCGCGCGCACCAGATCCTGGAACTTCAGCATGATGCGCATGCGCGCGGCGATCGGCGTGTTCTTCCACGTCGCAAACGCGGCGTGCGCGGCCTGCACGGCCGCGTCGACTTCGGCGACGGTCGCGAACGGCACGCGCGCGAGCACCTGCTGCGTCGCCGGGTTGACGATGTCGCGCCACTCGCTCGTGGTGGACTCGACGAAGGCGCCGTCGATCAGCAGCTTGACCGTCGGCACGTCTTGCCCCGTGCGGGGCGTCGGATTCGCGTTCATCAGTGCACTCTCCTTGCAGTGGGCCGCATGGCGTGATGCCACGCGCGGCCGGTTCGGTTCAGTATGGTGGCCGGCGACGCACGGCAAAAACGCGGCACGCGCGGCCCGCGGCCGGTCATTTCAGTTCGGCGGCGAAATCTTCTTCCCAGTATTCGCCGGGCATCCGCGTGGTCGCATCGTCGCCGCGCTCGATCTCGCGGCGGCGCAGCTCGACGCGGCGGATCTTCCCCGAGATGGTCTTCGGCAGCTCCGCGAACTGCAGGCGGCGGATGCGCTTGTACGGCGCGAGCTTCTCGCGCGAGAAGCGGAAGATCTCCAGCGCGAGCGCGGGGCTTTCCTCGTAGCCCTGGCGCAGCGTGATGAAAGTCTTCGGCACCGACAGCCGCAGCGGGTCCGGGCTCGGCACGACGGCCGCTTCCGCGATCGCCGGATGCTCGATCAGCACGCTTTCCAGTTCGAACGGGCTCAGCCGGTAGTCGGACGACTTGAACACGTCGTCCGCGCGGCCGATGTACACGTAGTAGCCGTCGTCGCCGCGCATCGCGATGTCCGACGTGCGGTAATGGCCGTCGCGCATCGCGTGGGTCGTCGCGTCGGGATTGTTCGCATAGCCGGTCATCAGGCCGACCGGGCGCGTCACGCCGGCGCCGATCGGCAGCGCGACCTCGCCTTCGGTCACCGGCGCGCCGTCCGGGTCGAGCAGCGCGATCCGGTAACCGGGCAGCGGCCGCCCCATCGAGCCCGCGACGACCGGCTGGCCCGGCGTGTTGCCGATCAGGCAGGTGGTTTCGGTCTGGCCGTAGCCGTCGCGAATCGTGATGCCCCACGCCTTCTTCACGCGCTCGATGATCTCGGGATTCAGCGGTTCGCCCGCGCCGACGATCTCGCGCAGCTTCACGTCGAACGACGCGAGCGGCTGCTGCACGAGCATGCGCCACACGGTCGGCGGCGCGCACAGCGTGGTCACCTGGTATTTGACGAGCGCATCGAGCACGACCTTCGGCTCGAAGCGCGCGTAGTTGAACGCGAACACGCACGCCTGTGCATTCCACGGCGCGAAGAAGCAGCTCCATGCATGCTTCGCCCAGCCCGGCGAGCTGATGTTCCAGTGGATGTCGCCCGGCTGCAGGCCGACCCAGTACATCGTCGACAGGTGCCCGACCGGATAGGTGCGATGCGTATGCTCGACGAGCTTCGGCTTCGACGTCGTGCCCGACGTGAAGTACAGCAGCATCGGATCGCTCGCGTGCGTGACGGCGTCCGGCTCGAACGCGGCGCTCGCCGCATAGCCGTCGTTCATCGCGAGCCAGCCCGCGCGCGGCGCGCCGGCGACGATCTTCTGCGCGAGGCCGAGATCGGCCTGTTCGAACTTCGCGGTTTCGTTCTCGTCGACGATCGCGTATTTCGCGCCGCCGATCTGCACGCGATCGCGTACGTCGTCGGCCGACAGCTGCGTGGTCGCGGGCAGCACGATTGCGCCGAGCTTCATCGCGGCGAGCATCGCGTCCCACAGCTCGACACGGTTCGGCAGCATCAGCAGGATCCGGTCGCCGCGCACGACGCCGATGCCGCGCAGCCAGTTCGCGATCCGCGACGAGCGCTCGGACATCTGCGCGAACGAATACGGGTCGCCCGTGCCGGTTGCCGCATCGACGATCCACAGCGCGGGCTTGTCGTTGCCGCGCGCCATCGGGTCGAAGTAGTCGAGCGCCCAGTTGAACGCATCGAGCACCGGCCATTCGAAATCGCGGTAAGCGGTTTCGTAGTCGGTGCGATGGCGCAGCAGAAAGTCGCGTGCGTCCAGGAATGCCTGTACCGTCATCGTGTCGTCTCCTGTCGACGTGAGTTAGCGCTTTAGCGCTTACTCACGTCCCATGCCTCGTGCGGTCGACGTGAGTTAGCGCTTTAGTGCTTACCCACGTCCCATGCCTTGGCGAGTCTCCATGCCCAGCGGTCAACCGGGCACGCGCTGCAGCGAATGCCCGGTTCCGTATCGCGCGGCGCACGGTCACGTCGTTGCGTGCCGCGTTTGCCGCGCTGCCCTCGTGCCCTGCCTGTTTGCCTGCCGGTCTTGTTGTTTGCGTGGTTGTCGATGGAGCGCCCGTCGCGACTCAAAGCTGTCGCGCGATCACCATCCGCTGCACTTCGCTGGTGCCTTCGTAAATCTGCGTGATGCGCGCGTCGCGATAGTGACGCTCGACTTCGTAATCGACGAGGTAGCCGTAGCCGCCGTGGATCTGGATCGCGTCCGAGCACACGCGCTCGGCCATCTCGGACGCGAACAGCTTCGCCTGCGATGCTTCCGACAGGCACGGCAGCCCGGCCGTGCGCAGCTTCGCCGCGTGATGCACGAGCAGGCGCGCCGCGTTGATCTGGGTGGCCATGTCGGCGAGCTTCTGCTGGATCGCCTGGTGCTCGGCGAGCGGCTTGCCGAACTGCACGCGCTCGCCCGCATAGCGGCGCGCCTTGTCGAATGCGGCGCGCGCGATGCCGAGCGCCTGCGCCGCGATGCCGATGCGCCCGCCTTCCAGGTTCGACAGCGCGATCTTCAGCCCTTCGCCGCGATTGCCGAGCAGGTTCTCTTCCGGAATCGCGCAGTTCTCGAACGTGATCGGGCACGTGTCGGACGCGCGGATGCCCATCTTCTTCTCCGGCTTGCCGACGATGAAGCCCGGCGTGTCGGTCGGCACCAGGAACGCGGAAATGCCGCGCTTGCCGGCTTCCGGATCGGTCATGGCAAAAACGATCGCTACGCCGGCGCGCTGGCCGTTGGTCACGAACTGCTTCGCGCCGTTCAGCACCCACTTGCCGTCGCGCAGCTCCGCCCGCGTACGCAGGTTGTGCGCCTCGGAGCCGGCCTGCGGCTCGGTCAGGCAGAACGCGCCGATGATGCGGCCCGCCGCCATCTCGGCCAGCCAGCGATCCTTCTGCGCGGGCGTGCCGAAGCCGAGGATCGGCCCGCAGCCGACCGAGTTGTGCACGCTCATCATCGTCGCGCAAGCGGCGTCGCCCGCCGCGATCTCTTCCATCGCCAGCGCATAGGCGACGTAATCCGTATACGCGCCGCCCAGCTCCTGCGGCACGATCATCCCGAGCAGGCCGAGTTCGCCGAGCTGCGCGACGACGGCGTCGGGCAGGTGCGCGTCGTGGTCCCACCGCGCGGCGTTCGGTGCCAGCACCTCGGTGGCAAAAGCGCGCGCGGCGTCGCGGATCATCCGCTGGTCTTCGGTGTAAAGCTCGTCCATGGCGCTGCTGTCTCCCGCGGCCGCATGCCGCGACCGACCTTTCGTTTCGATGCAACAAGTGTAGGCAAGCGCGCGCGACTGTTCGATGCTCGCGCCGCTCATTTACACTGAGCGTTTTTGCCATACCGGCGGCTTCGATGAAGCAGGAAGAGAAGGGAACCGTCGCGATCAGCCTCGTCGCCTACAGCGTCGCGCTCGCCACCCGGCGCGGCGTCGCGGCCGAGCCGCTGCTCGCGCAGGCCGGCATCGCGCCCGCGCTGCTCGCGCAGCCGCGCGCGCGGGTGTCGGCGCAGCAATACGGCGCGCTGTGGAACGCGATTGCGCGCGCGCTCGACGACGAGTTTTTCGGGCAGGATCGCCACCCGATGCGCAGCGGCAGCTTCATTGCGATGAGCCAGGCCGCGCTGTCCGCGCAGGACGGACTGCACGCGATGGCGCGCGCGGTGAATTTCATGCACTGCGTGCTCGACGACCTGCACGCGGAGCTCGACGCCAACCCGCAGCGCGTGCGGCTGCGCTTCGTGCACCGCAACAGCGCCGCGGCGCCCGCGATGTTTACGTACGCGACCTATTTCATCATCGTGTACGGGCTCACCTGCTGGCTGATCGGGCGACGGATCCCGGTGCTGCACGCGAGCTTCCGCTGCGACACGCCGCCGGCCGACCACGAATATCCGTCGATGCTGTGCGACGACATGCGCTTCAACCAGCCCGATTCGTATGTCGATTTCGATCCCGAATTCGCGACGCTGCCGGTCGTGCAGAACGCGAAGACGCTGAAGACCTTCCTGCGCAACGCGCCGGCCAGCTTCATCGTCAAGTACCGCAACCCGAACGCGCTCGCGCAGCGCGTGCGCACGGTGCTGCGCGGGATGCCGCCCGCCGCGTGGCCCGGCGCCGGCGGGATGGCCGCGCGGCTGCACGTGGCCGAGGCGACGCTGCGCCGCAAGCTGCACCAGGAAGGCCACGCGTACCAGTCGATCAAGGACACGCTGCGGCGCGACCTCGCGTTCGAGGCGCTGGCCGATCCGGCGCGGACCATCGCCGACGTTGCCGCCGCCGCCGGTTTCGCGGAACCGAGCGCGTTCTACCGCGCGTTTCGCAAATGGAGCGGGCGCAGCCCGGCCGAGTACCGGGAAGAAGCGCTCGCGCGGGGCGGCGGCGCCGGCTGAGTGCGCGGCCGGCGGCACCGCCTTCGCGCTTTCCGCCGAAACCGCCTAATCTTCAAATATCGGGCCAACGCCCTTTCCGCGAGCCGGACGGCGTGCGGCCGCGCGCCGCCCGGACGCCCCGATGCACATTCACCGTCATGGGCCGCCGCCGGCGCCTGCATCGCCCGGCGCCCGCCCCCGTCACCCGCTGTCCGCGCGGGTCGCGCGCGCCGCGCTGTTCGCGGCGCTGCTCGTCGTGTGCGCGGCGGTTGCCGCGCCGCCCCCCGCTACCCAGCCCGCCACCGCACCCGTCGCCGCACCACCGGTCGTCGTGATTCCGGTCAACGGCGCGATCGGGCCGGCCAGCGCCGACTTCATCGTCCGCTCGCTCGACCGCGCGGCGCGCGAGCACGCGCCGCTCGCGATCCTGCAACTCGATACGCCCGGCGGGCTCGACACGTCGATGCGGCTGATCATCAAGGCGATCCTCGGCTCGCCGGTGCCGGTCGCCGCGTTCGTCGCGCCGGGTGGCGCACGGGCCGCGAGCGCCGGCACCTATATCGTCTACGCGAGCCACATTGCCGCGATGGCGCCCGGCACCAATCTCGGCGCGGCATCGCCGGTGCAGTTCGGCATCGGCGGCGGCGCGCCGGGAGCGCCAGGTGCGACGAAGCCGTCGCCGGCCGGCGCGTCCGGCGCATCCGCGACACCGGCCGAGTTGCCGAACGACACGCAGTCGACCGAGATCCGCAAGGCGACCCAGGACGCCGCCGCGTACATCCGCGGCCTCGCGCAGTTGCGCGGACGCAATGCCGAGTGGGCCGAGCGCGCGGTGCGCGAGGCGTTGAGCCTGTCGGCAACGGAGGCGCGCGCGCAACATGTCGTCGACCTGGTCGCGCAGGACCCGGCCGACCTCGCGCGCCAACTCGACGGGCGCACCGTGACGACGACCGCCGGCACGCTGCACCTCGCGACCGCGCATGCACCGCTCGTCGTGCTGGCGCCCGACTGGCGCAGCCGCTTCCTGTCGATCATCACCGATCCGAACGTCGCGCTGATCCTGCTGACGATCGGCATCTACGGGCTGTTCTTCGAGTTCGCGAATCCCGGCTTCGTGCTGCCGGGCGTCGCCGGCACCATCTGCCTGCTGATCGGGCTGTTCGCGATGCAGTTGCTGCCGGTCAGCTATGCGGGCCTCGGGCTCGTGCTGCTCGGGCTCGGCTGCCTCGTCGCCGAGGCGTTCCTGCCGACCTTCGGCGTGCTCGGTTTCGGCGGGATCGTCGCCTTCACGATCGGCGCGCTGATGCTGATCGACACCGACGTGCCCGGCTACGGCATTCCGTGGCCGGTGATCGTGGGCCTCGCGGCCGGCGGCGGGCTGCTCGTCGCCGTCGTGTCGAGCGTCGCGCTGCGCGCGCGGCGGCGGCCGGTGGTGACGGGCGCCGAGGCGATGGTCGGCAGCATCGGCGAAGTGCTCGACGACGGCCTGCACGCCGACCAGCCGCAGGGCGCGGCCGGCGCCGCACCGTCGGCGGCGGGCTGGGCGCGCGTGCACGGCGAGCGCTGGCGCGTCGCGAGCAGCACGCCGCTGGCCGCCGGTTGCCGCGTGCGCGTGACCGGCCGCCACGGGCTGACGCTCACCGTCGCGCCGCTCTACGACGTGCCGGCACACGAACAACAACACCAGGGAGCACCGTCATGATGGGCTACACGTTTGGCTTCAGCAGCGTCCTGATCGTCTTCGTCGTGGTGCTCGTCGCATCGTCGATCCGCATCTTCCGCGAGTACGAGCGCGGCGTCGTCTTCATGCTCGGCCGGTTCTGGAAGGTGAAGGGGCCGGGGCTCGTGCTGATCATCCCGATCGTCCAGCAGGTCGTGCGGATCGACCTGCGCACCGTCGTGTTCGACGTGCCCGCGCAGGACGTGATCACGCGCGACAACGTGTCGGTGAAGGTCAATGCGGTCGTGTATTTCCGCGTCGTCGATCCGGAGAAGGCCGTGATCCAGGTCGCGCGCTTCTTCGAGGCGACGAGCCAGCTCGCGCAGACGACGCTGCGCGCGGTGCTCGGCAAGCACGAGCTCGACGCGTTGCTCGCCGAACGCGAGCAGTTGAATGCCGACATCCAGAAGACGCTCGACGCGCAGACCGATGCGTGGGGCATCAAGGTGTCGACGGTCGAGATCAAGCACGTCGACCTGAACGAGACGATGATCCGCGCGATCGCGCGGCAGGCCGAGGCCGAACGCGAGCGGCGCGCGAAGGTGATCCATGCGGAAGGCGAACTGCAGGCGTCGGAGAAGCTGCTGCAGGCCGCGCAGCGGCTCGCACTTCAGCCGCAGGCGATGCAGCTGCGCTACCTGCAGACACTGACGACGATCGCGGCGGACAAGAATTCGACGATCGTGTTTCCGCTGCCGGTGGATCTGCTGGGGGCGTTGCTGGAGCGATTGAGGCCGCCGCGCGAGCAGTGAGACGGGCCGGCGCCGGCCCGAGCGACGCCGCGGCCGATGCCGACGGGCGACGCTCGGGCGCGGGGCCGCCGCGGCCGGATGCCGGATGCCCGCCGCCCGTCGCCCGGCCCGCGTCAGGCCAGCAGCTTGCGGTCGGTCTTGCCGTACTTGATCGACTTCTCGTCCGGGATCATCAGCCCCGTGTGCTCGTCGCGGCCCTGCAGCAGAAAGCGCGCGTCCGGCTTGCCGATCTGCTCGGCCGCGAGCTTGCTGTCCGCGCCGATCTCGCCCTTCTTCATCCGGTTGACGATCACGCCGGCCGCGGTGTCCTTGAAGTCGCGCAGCATCCACGCGTCGCCGTCGCTGTCGCCGAACACCAGCAGCGGGCCGTAGCCCTTCTTCGACGCGAGGACGTTGCGGATGCCCACCGTCTTGCCGGGCCCCCAGTTGAAATGCCATCCGGCCGGATAGGTGCTCGTGTACTTGCCGTCCTGCATGTCGAGACGCAGGCCGATCACGTTCTCGGGCGGCACGCCGTAACCATAGTTCGGATTGCCGGCGAATACGCGCACGACATCGTCGAGCGACGCGGTGCTCACGTACACGTCGATGCCGTTCGCACGCAGCGTATGCATCACCGCGCGGATTTCCTCGTGAATGCGGATGCCGTGGAAATGCGTGTCGGCCACCACGCCGGCCTTGCCCGGCAGCGCCTTCGGGCTTTCGTAGCGGACCTTGCGCAGCGCGTCGCCGATACCGTAGTTGTTCGACGCTTCCGCCATCGCCTGCAGCTCGGCGGTCGTCATGTTCTTGTAGAAGTAGATGATCCACTTGTAGCCGACTTCGAGCGGATGCGTATCGCAGATCGCGTCGTACATGAAGTACAGCTTCGCGCGAAAATCCTTGAACTGGTCGGTCTCGCGAATCTCGTCGAGGCTCTTGTCGCCGCCGAAACCCTTGTAGTTCGCGTAGAGCCAGCGGTAGTCGGACTCGACGTCGGCGGCGAGATCCTCCATCGTCACCGGCTTGCCGTCGACGGTCGTGTAGTCCTTCATGAACGCGCCCTTCGGCACGTCCTTCCACATCACGCCGACGAACTCGTCCGGCGTCAGCTTGTACTGCAGATGGTTGATCTGGTACATCAGCAACGCCTCTTCGCAGTCGTTCATGATGCACGTGTTGTCCCAGTCGAACACCGCGTACGGGCGGCGCTTCCCGTCGTAGCGCGCGCTCGCGACGCCGTGCTGGTCGAGCACCGCCTGCAGGCGCGCGGCGTTGAACGGCGACCAGCGGCCCGGGTCCAGCGCGTCCGGCGCGGTTGCGCTCTTCGCGCCGGCCATGCCGGCCTTGAGCATCAGCGGCGTCGCAGCGGTCGCCGCGGCCAGGGTGTTCATGAACTTGCGGCGTTGCATGGTCTGTCTCCACAGGAAGGTCGAATCGGCTTCGGTCGCTGCCCCCGCGCGACGCGCGGCACACCGGCCCCGCGAAGCCGCGAAGGCTTCGAATCGGGGGCGAATGATGTGACGAAATTATTTCGGCAATTTGACAGCGTCTCGCCGCGACACGACAGGGAGTTGATCCAGCGCGACATGCCAGGCCCGCGCCGCGGCCTCGCGTGGCGCTCCCCGGCCGGCTGCCCCGCTCGGGACGCGTGTGCAGCGACGCCATCCGCCCCGACCGCCGCAAACCTAGAGCTTCCCCTCCATTTCGGCCTTCATTAGGAGAAGTCCTCACCTCCGCGCCACGTCGAACCCGCTATGATCTTTACATCGATCAATGACACATTAAATGCTGACTGAATAACCCGCCTGCGGATCACCGGCGGATGCATTCCGGATCAGCGCCCCAGCCTTGCACCGGACCCGCGTCGCGCCGACGCGCGAACCCGGGCCGACACACGGAGACGCATCATGACCGCCCACCATTCGCTGCCGGAAGTCCACCTCGACGAGCTGCCGCAATTCCGCGCGGTCCAGCAGCTCGCGTACCGCTGCGTCGAGACCGTCGGCGCGATGCTCTACCCCGGCATCACCGAGAAGGAAGCCGCGCGCCTGCTGACCGAATGGCTGCAGGACAACGGCGTGCACGACTGGCTGCACAAGCCGTTCGCGTGGTTCGGCGACCGCACCGCGTTCCAGGGCTTCTCGGGCCTGAAGCACATGGGCGGCTTCAACCTCGCGTTCTTCCCCAGCAACCGCCAGCTCGAAACCGACATGCCGGTGATCCTCGACGTCGCGCCCGTGCTCGACGGGATCGTCGCGGACGTCGGCTACGCGCACTGCCTCGGCCACAACCCGATCCTCGAACAGCTGCAGGACGACCTGATGGACCATCGCGACCTGATCGTGCAGCTCGTGAAGGCGCGCCGCCCGATGGCCGAGGTCGCGCAGGCGGTCGACGCGCTGTGCCGTCACCAGGGCGTCGAGCCGCGCCACAAGGCCTATCCGTTCAAGGTGCTCGCGCATCGCGTCGCGAAGATCCACAAGCTGTCGAAGCCGCGCTTCGTCGCGCGCTTCGGGCTGAACGCGACGCGCAACCTGCTGCTCGACCAGGGCCGCGCGGCGAAGCAGCAGGGCTGGTCGCCGCTGTGGTCGATCGACCGCCGCTCCGAGCATGCACCCGTGCCGGGCCTGTGGGCCGTGGAGCCGCATCTCGGCTTCGCCGGTGTCGGCGCGAAATTCGAGGAGCTGCTGGTGATCACCGACGACGACGCGTACTGGCTCGACGACGACCTGCCGCACGTGCGCCGCTGGCAGCGCCGCCAGGCCGAACGCGCGCCGGCCGTCGCGACCGTGCAGGCCGCCGCCTGACACGCGCGCGTTGCACCTTCCTCCCGAATCCCTGAACGACGGACTCACGATGCAGCCTCTTTCCGACGAAGCGCCGCTGGCCCTGTTCGAATCGGTCCACAGCGAAACGGCCGTCGCCTCCGGCGACCTCACGCTCGCGGTGCGAACCTGGGGCGACCCGGCCCGCTCGCCGGTCGTGCTCGTGCACGGCTACCCCGACGACAGCAGCGTCTGGCAGCAGGTCGCGCCGCTGCTCGCGCGCAAGCACTACGTGATCGCCTACGACGTGCGCGGCGCGGGCCTGTCCGGCGTGCCGAAGCGCACGGCCGACTATCACCTCGCGAAGCTGACCGACGACTTCGTCGCGGTGATCGACGCGCTCTGCCCCGGCCGCGCGGTGCACCTGATCGCGCACGACTGGGGTTCGATCCAGGGCTGGGAGTTCGTCACCGATCCGCGGCTCGCCGGCCGCATCGCGTCGTACACGTCGTGCTCGGGGCCGTGCCTCGACCACGTCGGCTTCTGGTTGCGCGAACGCGTGCTGCACCCGACGCCCGCATCGCTCGGCAAACTCGGCGGCCAGCTCGTGCGCTCGTGGTACGTGTACCTGTTCCACCTGCCGTTCGTCCCTGAACTCGGCTGGCGACTGTGGCTGGGCCGCGCGTGGCCGGGCCTGTTGCGCCGGATCGAGAAGACCCCGGCCACGCCGCGCCCGACGCAGGCCGACGACGGCGCGCGCGGCGTGCGCCTTTATCGCGCGAACTTCATCCGCTGCCTGTTCGCGCCGCGCGAGCGCTACGCGCACGCACCGGTGCAGACGATCGTGCCGCTCGGCGACAAATACGTGAGCCCGGCGCTGTCCGAGAACCTGTCGCGCTGGGTACCGCAGTACTACCGCCGTGAAGTCGCGGCCGGCCATTGGCTGCCGCTCGCCGATCCCGCGCGCTTCGCGGGCCTCGCCGAGCAGTTGATCGACGCGGTCGAATCGGGCGAAGAGCCGCCCGCGCTCGCGAACGCACGCCGCCGCGCGACCAGCGGCCGGTTCAGCGGCAAGGTCGCGGTCGTCACCGGCGCGGGCAGCGGCATCGGCCGCTGCGCGGCGCTCGCGTTCGCCCGCGAAGGCGCGACCGTCGTCGCGTGCGACATCGATCTCGCGAGCGCCGAGCGCACCGCGCTGCTGCTCGGGCTGACCGGCGCGCGGGCATACGCGAAACGCGTGGACGTCGGCGCCGCCGACGAGATGGAAGTGCTCGCGGCATGGGTCGGCAGCGAGCTCGGCGGCGCGGACATCGTGATCAACAACGCGGGCATCGGCATGGCCGGCGGCATCCTCGACACGAGCGAGCGGCACTGGGAGCGCATCCTGCACGTGAACCTGTGGGGCGTGATCCACGGCTCGCGGCTGTTCGCGCAGCAGATGGCCGCGCGCGGCGCGGGCGGCCACATCGTCAACACCGCGTCGGCGGCCGCGTTCGGGCCGTCGCGCGACCTGCCCGCTTACGCGACGACGAAGGCCGCCGTGCTCATGCTCAGCGAATGCATGCGCGCGGAACTCGCGGACAAAGGCATCGGCGTGACGGCCGTATGCCCGGGTTTCGCGGAAACCGGAATCATGGCCTCGACGCAATACGCGGGCGCCAACGCACAGGACGAAGCGCGGCTGCGCAAGCGCGCGACGAAGCTGTACCAGATGCGCGGCCTGAAGCCGGAAACCGTCGCGCAGGCGATGGTTGACGGCGTGCTGCGCAACCGGCCGGTCGTGGCGGTGGGCACCGAGGCGCATGCGCTGCGCTTCGTCGGCCGCTTCATGCCGTGGCTCGGCCGGATGCTGGCCCGCATCAGCATGGCATCGCATTGACGGCGCAGCGCGCCGCACAGGAACGGAGACACAGATGACCGCTACCGCCGACTATCACAAGATCAAGGCCCGGCACGTGAAGTTCGACTTCAGCGACACGCCGATCACCTGGGTGCCGAACGACCCGGGCAGCACGCACATCATCAACACGCTGAACCTGCTGTTCCCGGAAGGCGAACTGTGGTTCTGCCGCGTGTACAACAAGGCGCTGCCGCACATCACCGATGCGCGCCTGCGTGACGAAGCCGAAGGCTTCCTGCGCCAGGAAGCGGTGCATTCGCGCTCGCACGGCGGCGTGCTCAAGCATTATTACGACCGGCACGGGATCGACACGAAGCCGTTCACGCAGAAGCTGAACTGGCTGTTCACGCGCGTGCTGGGCGAAGCGCCGTTCGGGCTGAAGATCGGCCATACGCGCTTCTGGCTGCGGCAGCAGCTCGCGGTGATCGCGTCGCTCGAGCATTTCTTCGGCTATCTCGGCAACTGGGTGCTCAACGCGCACGGGCTCGACGAAGGCCGCGCCGACCCGACGATGGTCGACCTGCTGCGCTGGCACGGCGCGGAGGAAGTCGAGCACCGGACCGTCGCGTTCGACATCTACAACCACATGGGCGGCAACTACCCGGAGCGCTGCCTGCACATGGCGTTCGTGATCGTGCTGCTGCTCTACTTCATCACGAGCGGCGCGAAGTTCATGTACCGGCGCGATCCGGCCGCGGGCCGCTATCCGGGTTTCGTGCTCGCGTGGTGGAAGGGTTCGCGGCGCGGGCACCTGCCGTCGTTCTGGAAAGTGATCGGCGCAGCGCTGCGCTATTTCAAGCCGGGCTATACGCCGCACCACGAAGGCTCGACCGAGCAGGCGCTCGCGTATCTGGCGCGCTCGCCGGCCGCGCAGGCGGCCGCGCACGGCGGCAACTGGGGCACGACGAAGGGCGCGTGAGCCGGCTCGTCGACGGCTTCGTCACCGCATCGGCGGGCGGCGTCCGCCGAAATGCGTACAATCGCGGCTTCATTTCCCGGAGGTGCCGCGATGGCCATGAAGAAAACCGATCTAGAAAAGAACAAGGCGCTCAAGCTGACGCACGCGATGAAGCAGTCGAGCTCCGCCCGTTTCGGCAAGGGCGCCGAGGACGCGGCGAAGCTCGATCGCCGCGCGCAGCGCAAGCTCGACCAGGAACAGGGCCTCGTGCCGTTCGCGTGCAAGCTCAACGCCGAACTCGTCGAACAGCTGAAGGCACGCGCCGCCACGCATCCGAACGGCATGACGGGCCTGCTGTCCGAACTGCTCGTCAACGGCCTCGCCCAGCGCGACGCGTGACGCGCCACGTTTCTCGAAAATAGTCGTTGACAACGCCGTACGACATCGACAAACTCGTTCGCATGCCTACGTTCAAGCTCATCGCCATCGCGAATCATTGCCCGGTGAACATTCGAAAGAATGGATCACGGGAGGCGCTTGTGCGTTAGCATCCGAGCAGTACCGCATGTCACACGAGGCCTCACCGGAAACGGATGAGGCCTTTTTGTTCTGGTGCGCGTCATCCGTCCGGCTCAACGAATGGAGAAGACGATGGACCAGGCAAGCCCGTTGTTCGACCGTCCCGATTCACGCCGCGCCGGCGCGATCGCGTTACCGACCGTCGTGATCCGTTTCGCGGTTGCGCCGCGCACGACGCTCACCTGGCGCGCGCCGGGCGATGCGGAAATTCGTGCGCACGGTGCACCGCTGTGGATCACGCGGCCGCCGAGCGTCGACGACTACTGGGTGCAACCCGGCGACGTGCTGCGCATCGCGCGCGGCGATCGCATCTGGCTCGGCACCGATGACGACCGGCCGGCCGAAGCGTCGATCACGACGGCGTACGTGCGGCGCGGCGAACGGCTGAGACGCACGCTCGCGCGAATGCAACGTTTGCTCGCCGGACGATGGCGAAGACGGGAGTGACGATGCGCGATTCCGTCGCGCGACGGGACACCGGAGCGCGCGGAATCAACGCGTCCGGAAACGGACGCACCCGCGGCGCCATGCGTCGCGGGTGCGCATCGAATGACGCGGCACGCGCGTGCGTGCCGCGCGCGATCGCGCGCCGTGCGCAACCCTTGCATGCATCGCGTGCATCAGGTGCTGGCGGCGAGACGCGGGCCCGTGCTGCGGGGAGTGGCATCGAGGTCGGGGCGTTGCGCCGCCTGCGAGGTCACCCACGGGTCGATGCCTTGCTTTTGCACCTCCTCGAGAAATGACACCCGCGTACGCCAGTAATCCGCCTGTAATTTCGCATCGATGACGCGCTGTTCGGCTGCGAACAGTTCCATGCGCGCCGTCACGAGCATCGACGCAGCGGTTTTTTCCGGCGTGGGGGCGTGCCGCATCGCCCAACGGCTGATCCAGTTCAACATGCTCACCTCCGGGATGACGGACGAACCCGCATCGGGCAATCGCAACCGGTCGCGCCTGCCCGAATGCGCAACGACCGTCACCGCACTTCACCGCCTGCCCTGCACGGACTGCGACTCCCCCGCGTCGGCAACGACTGGCCGGCGTGTGCGCGCGGTGTATCTATCCTAGAAAGACTTGCCGGTTAACGCGATGACGTATTGCAATCTTTTACACAGAAACCACAGTCGGGCCCGCATCGCGAAATGACAGTTGCGGACGGAACGGGTTCGGCGCAGGATAGCCCGATATCTGCAACCGCCTGGACTAGTGAACGGCCGCTGCAGGCCGCTGCGCACCCGCGCCGGTCATGCCGCACGCGTTCGCGCATGCATTGCGACCGTCCTGCGTTCGTCCGGCACGCGGGTGCGCCATTGCAGTCGCGTGTCATCACATGCCATCGCACGCCGCATGCCGGTCATGCCGTTGCGCCCGCATCGGCCGCCCCGGCCCGCCGCCCCTCATCGAATCGTTTCCATCGTTTCTACCTGCCCGCTGCGTCCGAACCGGTAAAATGCGCGCCTTCCTCGCGCGGCCGGCCTGTCCGACCGTTCGCGCGAACGCAGCCGATCGTGCCCCGCAACTATATCGTCCGAGCTATCCGCGCTATTACAATCCGCCGATAGCGCGCCAATAGTGGCTGGTTACAGTAGGCCGGCCTCGCGCTGCCTTACAACAATTCGGCACGAACAACAAGCAACACGACAACCCGACCGGAGAAAACGCCTTCATGGAATCCATCAAGCGGTATTTCGGCTTCGCTGAAGCCGGCACCGACTTCCGCACCGAAATACTCGCGGGCGTCACCACGTTCCTGACGATGGCCTACATCATCTTCGTCAACCCGGCGATCCTCGGCGATGCCGGCATGCCGAAGGAATCCGTGTTCGTCGCGACCTGCCTCGTCGCGGCGCTGGCATCGATCATCATGGGGCTGTACGCGAACTATCCGATCGCCTGCGCGCCCGGCATGGGCCTGAACGCGTATTTCGCGTATACGGTCGTCAAGGGGATGGGCTTCACGTGGCAGGCCGCGCTCGGTGCGGTGTTCATCTCCGGCTGCCTGTTCCTGCTCGTCACGCTGTTCCGCGTGCGCGAGGCGATCGTCAACGGCATTCCGAAATCGCTGCGCATCTCGATCACCGCCGGCATCGGCCTGTTCCTCGGCATCATCTCGCTGAAGACCTCGGGCGTGATCGTCGGCAGCCCGGCCACGCTCGTCACGCTCGGCGACCTGCACAAGCCCACGACGATCCTCGCGATCATCGGCTTCTTCACGATCGTCACGCTCGACCACCTGCGCGTGCGCGGCGCGATCCTGATCGGCATCATCGGTGTCACGATCCTGTCGTTCTTCTTCGGCGGCAACCAGTTCCACGGCGTGTTCTCCGCGCCGCCGTCGATCGACGCGACGCTGTTCAAGCTCGACATCGGCGCCGCGCTGTCGACCGGCATCATCAACGTGATCCTCGTGTTCTTCCTCGTCGAGCTGTTCGATGCGACCGGCACGCTGATGGGCGTCGCGAACCGCGCGGGCCTGCTCGTCGAAGGCAAGATGAACCGCCTGAACAAGGCGCTGCTCGCCGACAGCACCGCGATCGTCGCGGGCTCGGTGCTCGGCACGTCGTCGACCACCGCGTATATCGAAAGCGCGTCGGGCGTGCAGGCCGGCGGCCGCACCGGCGTGACGGCGATCACCGTCGCCGTGCTGTTCCTCGCGTGCCTGTTCATCGCGCCGCTCGCCGGCGTCGTGCCGGGCTACGCAACGGCACCGGCACTGCTGTACGTGTCGTGCCTGATGCTGCGCGAGATGGTCGACGTGCCGTGGGACGACGCGACCGAAGCCGTGCCGGCCGCGCTGACCGCGCTGCTGATGCCGTTCACGTACTCGATCGCGAACGGCGTCGCGTTCGGCTTCATCGCGTACGGCGGCCTGAAGCTGCTGACGGGCCAGGCCCGCACGGTCAAGCCGATCGTGTGGATCATCGCGGCCGTGTTCCTGTTCCGCTTCTTCTATCTCGGCAGCGAGTGACGCACGCGCATCGGTGCGCTGCATGATGAAACGACGCCACCTTCGGGTGTAGTGCCGCCCGGTTCCCGTCGCGGAACCGCACGGCATGGCGAGAAAGACGGGCCCTGACGACCCGGTCGCATTTGCGGCCGGGTCGTTTCACATGGGCGCCCGCCTGGTGCGAGCGGCATCAGGTCACGCGTCCGCCTGCCGGAGCACCCACCGAGCGAAGGTCTGCAACGGCCCCTCGCCCAGTTCCAGCGCCTCCGGCAGCACGAGACAGAAGCGCTTGACCACGCCCCGCCCGTCCGGCCAGGGCGCCGCGAGCAGCCCCTGCGCGATTTCGGCGTCGACATAGAGGCGCGGCACCAGCGCGACGCCGAGCCCGGCCAGCGCCGCGGCGATCAGCATCGAGTAAAGATCGTAGCGGGCGCCGGCGGCCGGATTGTTCACGGGCAACCCCGTTTCCTGCACGTACGCCGACCAAGCATCGGGCGTCTGGCGCTTGTGCAGGCGCGGCAACGTGCCCAGCAAGGTGTCCGGCTGCCCGCCCGCGAGCAGCGACGGATGGCAGACCGGCACCAGCACCTCCTCGCACAACCGGTACGTATGCATGCCGGCCCAGGCCGGATGCTCGAAGTGAATCGCCGCGTCGAAGCCGCTGCCGGCCAGCACGAACGGCTCGGCGCGATCGGCGAAATGCACCGTGATGTTCGGATGCTGCGTCTGGAATCCCTTGAGCCGCGGAATCAGCCAGCGCGTCGCAAACGTCGGCGTCACGGCGATATCGACGCTGCCGCCGTCGCCGGGCTGCCCCATCATGTACTGGCTGTCGCGCTCGAGCCGGTCCAGCACTTCGCGAACCTGCGCCGCGTAGCGCGCGCCGTTCGGCGCCACCCGCACGCGGTTGCCGACCCGGTCGAACAGCGCGACGCCCAGGAACGTCTCCAGCCGGCCGATCTGCCGGCTGATCGCGCCTTCCGTCAACGCCAGCTCGTCGGCGGCGCGCGCGAAGCTCCCATGCCGCGCCGCGGCCTCGAATGCCATCAATGCCGAATTGCTCGGAATCCTGCGTCGCGTCACGATTGCTCCCGGTCCGACCGCCGTCGGTCATGGCTTGATCAAATGTCATTGAACGGTGACGAATCATCGTTTTCCGCCCATTCTTCCGCTCATTATCATGACAAAAACTCAACCCGTCGAGCCGGCCGATCGCTTCCGAAGGCCGCTCGCCACCCGTGGAAATGTCATGATCTATGCCGTTGAATGCAGCATCGCCGAGCCCGCCGTCGAAGCCGAGTGGAACGACTTCTACAGCCGCGTCAAACTGCCGGCGCTGATCTCGGTATCCGGCTTCCGCACGTCGCAACGCTTTCGCGCCCTCGGCGGCGACGGCCCCGTCTACCTCGCGCTGCATACGATCGACGGCCCGGACGTGCTGACATCGGCCGAGTATCGCGACAAGGGCGGCGGCAATTTCGCGCGCTGGCAGCCGCACATCGTCGAATGGCGCCGCAACGTGTACGACAGCGCGGCACCCGCGCCGGCCGTCTCCGGCCATCAATGGCTGGCCGTTTGCGACGACGCCGCGCCGTTCGCGCGAGCAGGTATCGCAGCCACCGCCATGCATGCGGTCGCGCTGGACCGCCAGCCGGCCGCTCGCTGGCTGGCGGTTCTCGATCACGACCAGGCGCGGCTCGCGTCCGATGCGTCGGGCGCCGCGATCCGGTGCTATGCGCCGATGGGCGACCGGCTCGTCAGCGCGACGGCAACGTCGGCCTCACGCTGACGGGAGCCCGGCCATGCCCAGCGTCACGATTTTCATCCCCGGGACGAGCATGCCGTCCAACGCGGCACTCGATGCACTGTCGTCAGCCTGCGAAACGCTCTGCACCGAGGTGTTGCGCGCCGCACCCGGCACGATCCACGTCGCGTACGTGCCGATCCGACACGGCCGCGGGCATCCGGTCAGCGCGGAGATCCGCTTTCGCATCGCATCATTTCGCACCACTGAATTGATGGACCGGTTCATGGCCGAACTGGATCGCGAGATTCTCCGCCACACCGGATTCGTCGCACGCATCCGCTGCTGCGGCTACGACACCACCCACCTTCACGCCCGACATTGACCCCATGAGCGCACCCGTTCCACGCCCTTCTTTCCCGCGCCGCCAAGTCGGCGATTTCACGGTGACCGCGATCAGCGACGGCACGCTGACGGCCGGCCTCGATCTGCTGTCGAACATCGACGTCGACGACGCGACCCGCATCATGCACCGGGCCGGCATGCATACGCCGTCGGCGGTCAACATCAACTGCTACGTGATACGCGGCAACGGCCGCACCGTGCTCGTCGACACCGGTGCCGGCGGCATCCGGAACTGGGGCGGCCTGCTGCGTCCGTCGCTGTCGCAAGCCGGCATCAATGCACGCGAGATCGACACGGTCCTGCTGACGCACGCGCATCCGGACCACATCGGCGGCCTGCTCGACGCAGACGGGCGCCCGGCCTTTCCGCAAGCGGAGGTGCTCATCGACGGACGGGAACGCATGTTCTGGCTGGACGACGATATGTACGAGAGGGCCAGCGAGCGCGCGCGCGTCAATGTCCGAATCGCGCGGCGCGCGTTCGACGCCTGCGCGGCGCAACTGCGCACCATCGCGGCAGGCGACGTGCTGCCCGGTATCGCCGCCGTGCCGCTGCCGGGGCACACGCCCGGCCACACCGGCTATCGCGTCGAATCGCAGGGCGAGCGCCTGCTGATCTGGGGCGATCTCGTGCATTTCGCGCCGATCCAGGTTACTCGCCCCGACGTGTCGATCGCGTTCGATCACGATCCGTCGCAGGCATCGGCGACCCGCGCGGCCACGCTCGCCGAAGTCGCTTCGGATCGCTTGCTGATTGCCGGCATGCACCTCGCCGGCGCAGGCTTCGCACGCATCGCGCGCACGCACGACGCAACGGGCGGCGCGTATGCGCTGATCGACTCTGATTGAGCGAAACGGGATCGAGCGAAACGGAACGCGGGCACGCCATCGCGCCGCACGCTGCCCGGACCGTGCAGCGCATCGTCCCGCGCGGGCGATCTAGCGGACGAGCCTGCGCCGATATGACACGGGCGCCGGTATCCGGCGCCCGCTCCGTCGCTGCCCGGTCGTCCGGCTCAGCGCCAGTTCGCTTCGTAGAAGCGCACGTAGCCGCTGCGCAGCGTCACGCATTGCGCGCGCGTCTCGGACAGCAACCGCCGTGCGGCTGCCTCGATCCGCTCGCGGTGCTGATCGTACGCACCGACCATGTCCTCGAAGCGCGGCGATGCCGCACCGAAATGATCCTCCAGCGCCTCGGCGGTGATCTGACATTGGACGCGCTCGCCATTGACCAGCGCCGTGAAACCAAGCATCAGGTCGCGCCCCGAATATTCGGGCTTCTCATTCGTGAAATGGATCTGCATGGGAGCCGCCTCGACCGGTAGAAAGCAAATGACCGCGTCCGTCGTCCGCTACCGGCCGGACGAAAATGTACGCGGGCTCGTCGGCAGAGGCACGATCCACGGGGGTATGGCGCGGACTAATGCATGCCGGTTGCATTCCACTTTAGACGGTTTCGCGCAGGAGGCAAAATTTGCGATGTGCGTCGTTCCGACGCGCATTTCCTCTGACCAGCGCGACATCCGGCACCGTTTTGCCGAATGGCGTCAGTGAGGATCGGTGGGCCAGACGTTCAGCGCGATCGCGGCGGTCGTGGCGCCCGCCGCGATCGCGGCCGCTCCGTATTGCACCGCGTCGCTCAGGTCGAACAACAGACCGTGGATCGCCACGGCGATGCCGCCCAGCATGATGAAAGTGGCGATGGCCGCCAGCACGACTCTCAGTTCCGTCCGAACCATGATGCGTCTCCCGAACGGATGCATGTCGCGTCGCATGCATGTTGCGTTGCGGAACACGGCGCGCGCGTGTTCCATTTCCATCATTGCAGGCGGGCGCTTAAAAGCAAGGGGTTTTTGTACGCAGTCGCACAACGTGCGCGGCGCTTGTATGATGAGGCGATATCGACGGCGGCGGCCCGGGTGGCGGATGGTGCGGTGCAGGGCGTCCAAGGGGTTCGACTGCGAAGCGGGGGCCTCGGAATGCGCTGATGTGCGGATTCGGGTTGACCGCGAAGCGTGGGACCAGAGCAAGCGCTGAAGCGCCAACTTAGGCCGATCGCGAAGCATGGGACCAGAGTAAGCGCTGAAGCGCCAACTCCGGCCGACCGCGAAGCATGGGACCAGAGTAAGCGCTAAAGCGCTAACTCTGGTCGACAGGAGACAAGACATGCCTCAATCTTTCGTGCTGCCCGCCACCGCGGGCCGCACCGACCTGCTCGCGCAGGCGCATGCCCGTTCGACCGCGGTCGGCCTGCGCGCGAACGAGCGCCCCGATTTCTCGCCGCTGTCGCGGCTCGCGCTGCGCGAACTGCTCGACACGAACCACGCATTGTTCGCGCACGCGCGCCCGGTGATGGAAAACCTCCACGCGCAAATCGCCGACACGCAAAGCCTCGTTCTGCTCACCGATGCCGACGGCGTGATCCTGCACAGCATCGGCGACGCGGACTTCATCGAGAAGGCGAACCGCGTCGCGCTGTGCACCGGCGTGTCATGGGCCGAAGGCGCACGCGGCACCAACGCGATCGGCACCGCGCTCGCATCGGGCCAGGCCGTCGCCGTGCACGGCTCGGAACACTTCCTGCGCGCGAACCATATCCTGACCTGCTCGTGCGCGCCGATCATCGATCCGTTCGGCCGCACCCTCGGCACGCTCGACGTGAGCGGCGACCCGCGCGGCTTCAGCCCCCATACGCTCGCGCTGGTGCGGATGTCCGCGCAGCTGATCGAGAACCATCTGTTCGCGAACCAGTGCGCGGAAGCGCTGCGGCTGCGCTTCCACGCCCACGAGGATTGCGTCGACTCGCTGTTCGCCGGGCTCGTCGCGTTCGGCCCCGACGGCGGACTGATCGCCGCGAACCGGAGCGCGCAATTCCAGCTCGGCGCGACGTTCGATGCATTGCAGCATCAAGGCTGCGACGCGCTGTTCGGCATGCACTTCGGCCAGCTCGCGCAGCAGGCGGCCCGCGCGGCCGGCACGCCGTTCCGCCTCACGCTGTCGACCGGCGTGCGCGTGCTCGCCCGCTGCGAATTCGCGGAAGCGCACAAGACGACCGTCGCCGTCACGCCGCCCGCCGCCGCCGTGCGCACGCGGGCGCCGGACCCCGACGCGATCACGTTCGCGACGCTCGACACCGGCGATGCGCGGATGGCCGCCGTGCTCGAACGCGTCGCGAAGATCCGCGGACGCGACCTGCCGTTGCTGATCCTCGGCCAGACCGGCACCGGCAAGGAATGGCTCGCGCGTGCGCTGCACCAGGCATCGCCGCGCGCGGACGGCCCGTTCGTCGCGGTCAACTGCGCGGCGCTGCCGGATTCGCTGATCGAGGCCGAACTGTTCGGCTATGAGGACGGCGCGTTCACCGGCGCGCGCAAGCGCGGCAGCCCCGGCAAGATCGTGCAGGCCGACGGCGGCACGCTGTTTCTCGACGAAATCGGCGACATGCCGCTCGCGCAGCAGGTCAGGCTGATGCGCGTGCTGCAGGAGCGCGCGGTGATGCCGCTCGGCGGCGCACGCGCGGTGCCGGTCGACGTGCGCGTGGTCTGCGCGACGCACCGCGACCTGCGCGCGATGATCGCCGCAGGCACGTTCCGCGAAGACCTGTTCTACCGGATCAACGGGCTCGCGGTCACGCTGCCGCCGCTCGCCGCGCGCACCGACCTGCCCGCGCTGGTCGAGCGGATCCTCGCGCGGCTCGCGCGCAGCGAGCCGATGCCGGGCCGCCTCGCGGCCGACGTGCTCGACGCGTTCATGCGGCACCGCTGGCCCGGCAACCTGCGGCAAATGACCAACGTGCTGCGCACGGCCGGCATGCTCGCCGAAGACGAAGCCGAAATCACGCTCGCGCACCTGCCCGACGATTTCTGGCTCGACTGCGACGACGCACCCGCGGCGCAAGCCGCACCGGCCGACGTGCGCGAAGCGACGACGCTGCAGAGCCACCAGGCCGCGGTGATCGATGCCGTGCTCGCACGGCACGGCGGCAACGTATCGGCCGCCGCGCGGGAGCTCGGGCTCGCGCGCAATACCGTGTACCGTTACCTGCGCCGGCACTGACACGTTCCGGGCCGGTCACCCGCCCGACGGGCGCCGGCCGCAGGCGGCTTCGGGTATGCTTGGCGCTTGCGTTGCCTTCCGGCATCGCGCTGCCTTGCCTCGCTTCGCTGCCGATTCGCCGCCCGCTTTCACCCATGACCGATCCCGACCACCCGCCTCTCGTGCGCATCGAGCCGCTCGGCGCGACGTTCGACGCGCCCGGTTCGCTGACGCTGCTCGAGGCCGCCGCGTTCGCGCACGTCCGGCTGCCGCGCTCGTGCCGCAACGGCACGTGCCGAAGTTGCCTGTGCAGGATCGTCAGCGGCAGCGTACGCTATACGATCGAATGGCCGGGCCTGAGCCGCGAGGAGAAGGCCGACGGCTATACGCTGCCGTGCGTGGCCGTCGCGACTTCGGATGTCGTGCTCGACGTGCCCGACGCGGTCATGATCGACTGAACGCGGCGCGCTGCCGCGCGCCGTCCCGCAACGATGATGCCTGCCTGGAGAAGATGATGACCCAGTCCACCGATCGCATCGAGAAGCAAGCCGTGCTCGCCGCGCCGCTGGCGCGCGTCTGGGAAGCCGTCAGCAATGCCGGCGAATTCGGCATCTGGTTCGGCGTGTCGTTCGACGGGCCGTTCGTGCCCGACCAGCCGCTGTTCGGCCGCATCACGCCGACGCGCGTCGACGACGACATCGCCAAGGCACAGGAGCCGTATGCGGGCACTGTGTTCGAAATCGTCGTCGATCGCGTCGAGCCGAAACGACTGTTCTCCTTTCGCTGGCACCCGTTCGCGATCGACCCGAACTTCGATTACACGTCCGAGCCGATGACGCTCGTCACGTTCGCGCTCGCGGAAAAGGACGGCGGCACGCTGCTGACGGTCACCGAGACGGGTTTCGACCAGCTGATCGAAGCGCGCCGTGCGAAGGCGCGCGAGATGAACGATCACGGCTGGGCCGCGCAGATGATGCTGATCACGAAATATCTGGCGAAGCACGCGTGAGCGCACCGCGCGTCATGCACGGTATCCGCGTGCCCGCATGCCCGCGCGGCGGGTGCGTGGCATAATCCGCTCCATTGTCGTTCCTACGCCACTGCGCATCGCATGCTGAGTCGTCGTTTCCGGAAGATCGTCAGTCTGATCGGGATGCTCGCCATCCTGATGACGGCGCTCGCGCCGACGATCTCGCAGGCGCTGACGACGCAAGGCCGCGTCGACGCGCTGCTTGCCGGCCACTGCACGGTTGCGCCGGCTGACGGCGGCCACGCCGGCGATGCGTCGTCGAAAAGCCTGCAGGCGCATCTGCAGGCCTGCGGCTATTGCAGCCTGCTCGCCCATACGCCGGCCCTGCCCGCGCCCGAACTGACGTTCGCGGCCAACGTCCACCCGCTCCAGCACCGCGAAGCAACCCGCTTCGACAGCCTGCGCCGCGCGCTGCCGCTCACGGCCGCGCAGCCGCGCGCCCCGCCGCTCGCGTCCTGATTCGTCGTCACCGCGCGTGATGCCGCAGCGCATCGCGCCGTCCGCACGCGTCCGCGCGTGCATGCCGTGTCACGTTTCGAAGGGCGACCATGTTCGACCGTATTGCTCGCGGCGCCGTGCCGTGCGTGCGCTCGCCCGCTTCAGGCGGTTGCGCATGCGCGAACGCGCGGCCGTGTGCCGAATTCGAATACATCGTTTTCCTTATCATTTCCAACCGGATCATCCCGTCATGAAAACCACTGCATTCCTCCGCGGCGCACTCGTCGCGCTCGGCTTCGTCGTCGCCCAGGCCGCACACGCGCACGCGCACCCGAAAACCCTGGAACCGGCCGCCGACGCCACGCTGTCGAGCGCGCCGCACGCGGTCACGATCGACTTCAGCGAGACGCTCGAACCCGCATTCAGTTCGATCGCCGTCACCGACAGCCACGGCCAGTCGGTCGCCGACGGGAAATCCGCGGTCGACGCCGGCAACCGGAAGCGGATGCATGTCGCACTGGCGGACCTGACGCCCGGCACGTACACGGTCGCATGGGTTGCGGTGGCGAGCGACGGCCATCGCACGCAGGGCCGCTACGCGTTCACGCTGAAGTAACCGCACACGCCGCCCGCACGGCGCGCTTCCCTACCCGATCAGGAACACAAACAATGAAACGCTCGATTCCGACCAGCCTGCTGTTCGCACTGCTGGCGCTGCAGGCGCCCGCCACGTTCGCCGCGTCGGCCGTCCAGGCCGATGCATGCTGGATCCGCACGATGCCGGCGACGGTGCCGTCGTCCGGCTATTTCACGCTGAAGAACGACGGCGACAAGCCCGTCACGCTCACGGGCATCGATACGCCCGCGTTCGGGATGGCAATGATGCACGAAACGCAGACGGCCGGCAGCACCGCGAAGATGGTTCACGTCGAAGCGGTCGACGTGCCCGCGCACGGCACGGTGACGTTCAGGCCGAAGGGCTATCACGTGATGCTGGAGGAGCCGCGCCAGCCCGTCGCGCCCGGCGCGAAGGTGCCGTTGCGGCTGCATTTCGCCGACGGCGCGACGGCGTCCGTGACCTGCGACGCGAAGGCGCCGTCCTACACCGGCCAGTAACGCCGGCCGCGCAACGACCGAAGGAGACACACATGAGCAAGGAACGCCTGTCGCTGGCCAACCTGATCGTCCGCTACCGGACGCCGTTGAATGTCGCCGTGCTGATCGTCTGCGGGTTATGGGCGGGCTGGATCGCCTGGATGACGCGGCCGTCCGCGATCGATTCGCCGTCGTCGATCGCCGCCTACTGCGTGCGCGACGCGCGTTGACGCCGTGTGTCGGGGTAAACCGCGCCGCCGTGGCATCATGCACGGATTCACCCCGACCGCAGAACCCGCCTTTCGGAGCGCCGCATGTCCATTCAGACCTGGCTGCTGTTTGCCGCCGCCTATCTCGCCACCACGCTGTCGCCGGGCCCCAACGTGCTGCTCGTCATCCGCAACACGGTGCGCTACGGCTCGCGCGGCACCGCCGCGACGATCGCGGGCAACCTCGTCGCGCAAGGCGCGGTGGTCATGCTCGTCGCGTTCGGCGTCGGCGCCGTGCTGGCCGAGATGCCGCCGCTGTTCATCGCGATGAAGGTCGTCGGCGCCGCGTATCTGATCTATCTGGGCATCCGGCAACTGCGCGGCGGGCGCAACCCCCGTTCGCCGGACGGCGAGGCCGCGATCGTCGAGCCCGACCGCAGGAAACTGTTCCGCGAAGCGCTGTTCGTGTCGGGCAGCAATCCGAAGACGATGATCTTCCTGTCGGCATTCATGCCGCAGTTCATCGCGCACGATCGCCCGCTCGCGATGCAGTTCGTCGTGATGTACGCGACGATCGCCTGCACCGTCGTCATCGTGCACAGCGTCTATTCGTTCGGCGTGCGCCGGCTCCATCGTGGCCTCGGCATCAGCCCGTGGGTACGCGCGGCCAAGCGCGCGAGCGGGCTGCTGTTCGTCGGGCTCGGGATCAAGCTGCTGACCGCGCGGCAGGCGTAAGCATCCGCACGGCGACGGCCCGCGTCGCGGCGCGGGCGGAATCGTCAGTCCTTCGATGCGGCCAGCGCTGCCGCAATCTCGCCGAACGACGGCCGCGCGTCGATATCTTCGTTCAGGCACGCGGCCGCCAGCGCGTCGAGTGCGTGCGAGCCTTCCCACTCACGCGGCTCGCAGCGCGCCAGCAACTCGCCGAGCAGATGGCCGAACGCCCTGACCTCCAGCCGTTCGAGCCGCGCCGCGCGCTCGCGGTCGTTCACGTCGTAGACCGACGCCGCGCCGAAATCGCCGAGCAGCGCGCCGCCGTTGCCGTCGTGCAGGATGTTGTGCGCGTACAGGTCGCCGTGCATGATGCCGCGCGCGTGCAGATGCGCGGCGACCGACGCGATGCCGAGCGCGATCCGCGACGCGTCGGCCGGCGCGAATCGCGCATCGGCCGCATATACGTCGCGCGTGCAGGACGCGAAGCTCGGCGGCCCGGCGAGATTGGTCAGCGCCGGATCGACCAGTTCCATCACGAGGCCGTGCGTGCCGTCGGGATGACCGCGCACCTTGCCGATCACCGGAATCATGTTCGGATGGCGCCCGGCGTGCAGGCAGGCGGCCATTTCGCAATCGGGCATGCCGTCGCTCGTCACCGCGCCCTTGAACAGCTTGACCGCGACCGCTCGCGGCACGGCGCCGTCCACACGCCATTGCGCGCGGTAGATTACGCCCGACGCGCCTTCGCCGAGCTTCTCGTCGCAGGTCAGCGACGTCCAATCGATATCCGCGACGCCCGGCTCGGCCGAAGCCGCGGCTTCCGGCGCGGCGCCGAACGGATTGCCCGCCGACGCGAGCCACGCGAGGCGCGGCAGGCGCAACAGCCAGTCCGGCAGCGCGTCGAGCCGGTTCGCCGACAGCCGCACCAGCTCCAGCGCACGGCAGGCGGCCATTTCGGGCGGCAACGCACGCAGCCGGTTACCCGCGAGCATCAGCTTCTGCAGGCGCGCGCAATCGCCGATCTCGGCGGGCAGCGCGTCGATTGCGTTGTCGGTCAGGATCAGCCAGCGCAGCGCACGCGGCAGCGAGTCGCGCGGCACCGTGCGGATCCGGTTCGCCTTGAAGCCGATCATGTCGAGCTGCGCGCACGTGCCGAGCACTTCAGGAAATTCGGTGAAGCGATTGCCGGACGCGAACAGGATGCGCAGGCGATGCAGCCGCGACAGGTCGTCCGGCAGCGCGGACAGCGCATTGCCGGACAGGTCGAGCACTTCGAGCGTGTCCGCCAGATCGAAGATCTCGCGCGGAAATTCGGTCAGCCCGCACGCGAGCTTCAGTTGCCGGGCGCCCGACAGCTGGCCGGCCTGCAGTTGTTCGAGGGTCGTCGTCACGGGGAAAAAACGGGTTGCGGTTGCGAGGATCGTCGGATCGATCCGGCGAATTTTACCGGCTTCCCCCTCGCCTGCCTCGCGATCGCGTCACACCCCCTTCACAAACGCGCAATGTGGCGCTAGAATTGCGCCCCTTGCAGTACTGAAGTGCCGACGTGGTGAAATTGGTAGACACGCTATCTTGAGGGGGTAGTGGCGAAAGCTGTGCGAGTTCGAGTCTCGCCGTCGGCACCAGATACGGTTTTTCCGTGTTTCGTGCATTTGCAGAACCCGCGACAGCGCATGGCTTCGCGGGTTTTTTGTTGCGTCAGCAAGCCGGGGCAACGCGTGGGCCGCTGACGGAACGTGATCGCGGCTCAGGTGACATCGGCTGACCTGCGATCCTCTATCGCAGCGCACGTTGCTCGAAGCGCTCGACGTCGAATGCCCGCAACTCCGGCCGGAGTCGGCCAGTCCTCAGCCAGCCGGCAACCGCCTGCCCGAACACCGGCGCGAACTTGAAGCCATGCCCCGACAATCCGGCTGCAACGAACAACCCTGGCAACCTTGGATCCGGGCCGAACAGCGGATTGCCGTCCGGCGTGTCGTCGAAGAACGATACGCGGCTGCCGGCTGGCGTCGCGCCGTCGAGGCGCGCGAAGCGCCGCGCCGCGCGAATGCGGAAGCGCGTCTGCTCCACGTCGCCCATGCGCCGGTCGAACCCGTCCACATCGATCGCACCGCTGTCGCCCGCCTGCAATGATCCGATGAAGTAATGCCAGGGCAAGTCGGGACGCAGGTAAAACCCGGCGCCGCGGTCCGAAAATCCCGGCAACGGCGCTCGCTCGCCGTCTTCGGCCCGGACGATTGCGACGCACTGGCGCGACGCCGTGATCGGCAGTTCAACGCCGCCGCTCGCCGCGAGCCGCGCCGCCCACGGCCCCGCCGCATTGACGACGACCGCGCAGTCGATGCTGCCGCGGTCCGTATCGACACCCACGACGCGGCCGCTCCGCGCGCGGATTCCCCGGACCGCACACCGCGTTTCGATCAGCGCACCGTGCATGCGCGCGCCCTGCGCGAACGCCAGCGCAGTCGCGCGCGCATCGCAGTAGCCCGCGTCGGCTTCGTACACGGCGCCGGCCAGACCTTCGACATCGATATCCGCGCACAGGCCGCGTAGGTCGCCCGTCGACAGCAGCGACAGCGCGACACCCTTCGACCGCAGCGATTCGACATATGCTTGCGTCGCGTCCCAGTCCTCAGGCGCCACCGCGGTCACGAAACCCGTGCGCCTGAACCGGCAATCGCCGCCGACGGTCTCGCGCCAGTGGCGGTACGCATGCGATCCGTCCGACGCAAGCGCGACAAGCGCCGGATCCGCGTAGTACTGCCGCACGATGCCCGGCGAAGCACCGGAGGAACCGGCCGCGATATCCGCTCGTTCGAGCAACCGCACTTGCGTACCCGCCTGCGCGAGATGCCATGCGATGCCGCACCCGGTGGTACCGCCCCCCACCACGACGACGTCCGCCGTTTCACGCATGCGCGGCACTCCTTTCGCGGACCAGCGCAGGCGGCAGACACGGATCGAGCGCGTCGCGCGACAGCGGCGAGAACCACACGCGCGCGGCGATTCCGCCACGCGGCCGGGATGCCGTCGACCATTCGCTGCGGCGCGGCGCGCCGTCATGCCCGATCGCGTGCCACAGGTCGTTCGCCAACCGCGGCATCAGCGGCGCGGCGATGCACGCGAGCCCCTTCAGCCACCCATACGCCTGCGCCGCGTCGTTCAGATCGACGTTCGGCAGCGCGATCCACGATCGCAGCACCGCGGATGCGGATCGCACGCTCACCGCGTCGAACCGGAACGACGCATCGAGCAGATGCAGCGACGCGGTCAGCTGCTCGCGCAACGGCGCCGCGATGTCGACCGGTTCGCCGACGATCGACTCCAGCGCCGCGGCAGCGATGCGCATGCGCGCCTGCAGTGTCGTTGCGAGTTCGTCGTTGACGAACCCGATGAAGGCGTCGACGTCGAAGTTCGCCGTGCCCGTTTCGGGGCTCTCGCGCGCGAGGAAGTAGCGGACCGCGTCGCTCGACGCGGGCGTCGCCTCGACGATGTCGGCAGCCCACACAACGTGCAGACGGCTCGTCGAGAATTTCGCGCCCTGCAGGTTGTAGAAGTAGTTCGTCAGCACGTGATCGAACGGTTTGCGACCCGGCAACGCACCCATCACGGCCGCGCTGCCCGCGAGCAGCAGCACCGCATTGTCAATGCCGAAACTGACGAACGTCGTCACGTCGCCGTCGCGCTGCATCGGATGCGCCGCTTCCGTGCCGTCCGCGCACAGGTCGCCGCAGGTCAGCGCGTACTCCCAACCCGATTCGAACAGCACGCGCGGATTGCCCAGGCGATCCGCGGGCCACGCGATGCCCCAGTCACCTGGCGCCGTCAGCCGCACGAGGCCGCGCTCCTGCTCAAGGAACCGCCGAATCACGTCGATGAATTGCGGCGGTGCGCCCGAAGACGCGAGACGGCGCACGAGCGCGGCCTCGTCGGGAATCCGCAGGAACAGGCTTTCGACCTCGCGCCATTCGAGTTCCGCATCGCCGACACGCGGCTCCGGATCGCGCATCGCCTCCGGGCGGAAATGCGCGCCGCATGCCTCGCAGAAGTAGCCGCCGCTCGGCGCATCGCACTGCGGACACCGGCCGACGAGCCACGCGCCCGCCAGATAACGGCCCGTCGCACGGCTGTACAGCACTTTTTCGATCACGGTTTCGGTCAGGCCGCGCTCGATCAGCTGCTCGACGGCGCGGCGCGCATTCGCCGCATGACGATCCGCATGCGGGCCCTGCACGAGATCGACGAATGCGTCGACTTCGACGTCGAGTGCCGCCAGATCGTGCGCGATCCGGCTGTGATAGTCGCGGCAAACCGCTTGCGGTGAGCGCGATTCCTGTAGCGCCTTCCACAACACGTAGGAATCGAAGCCATCGACCGCCGACACGATGTCGACGTGATGACCGTGGCTGCGAAGATGGCGGCCCAGCATGTCCATGCGCAGGTACGGGCCGGCAATGTGGCCGAGATGCAGACGCCCGTTCGGCGTCGGCGGAATCGGCATCAGGAAGAATTTCCGGGATTGGGTTTTCATGGTCGATTTCACGAATTCGAATGAGCTGGCACTGACCGGCGCGACCGCATCACGCCTCGAAACGACGCAACGCCTCATCGGCGAGGCCGGGCGACAGCCGGAAACCGGCGCCGCTACCCGCACCGGCGATCACCACGGGAATCCCTGGCACACGTTCGACGAGCGGCTCGCCGCTCGGCGTATAGGCGTCGCAGAACACGCGCCCGCCCACGAACGCATCGCTCGAGCCCGGCAGGTAGCGCTCGACGACGCGCATCGCGAGCGACCGGTCCTGCGCGGAGATTTCGAGCGCGTGCTTGAGCGGCCGGCAGTCCCACTCGTCGGCGCGGAAGCTGAACAGCCACTGGTTGCGTGCCGGTAATGGCATGAGATAGGCGTCCGATTGCGGAAAGAACACGGCGGCGGCGTCCGGTGGCGGAACGCGATCTACATGCAGCGCGACGACTTTCTTCACGCGCACCGACGCGGCCGCGGCGAATGCTCTGAACGGATCGCCGGCAAGCCACGGCCCGGCCGCCACCACCGCGCGCACGGCACGCAGCGTCGTGCCGTCGTCGAGCCGGAGCTCGACACCCGATGCCCTCGCATTCAATTCGCGCACACCCGCGCCTTCCACACAACTCACGTTCGACGACCGCATGCTTGCGGCGATCAGGCCACGCGCGATCTGCGCAGGATCGTGACTGACCGCCGTCCCGCCGCGCAGCAACACCTCGGTCTCGCCCAGTACGAGCGGTCCGACGAGCTTGTCGCGCAGGACGTCGGGTGGCACGTGCGCATCCCCGATCGTGAAATCCACCGCAACCTGCTGCAGTTCGCTCGCGCGCGCGGCTTGCGTCACCCAGAACACGTCGGCGGCAGTCGTACGCAGTCCGAGCGGGCCCCGGATGTCGCGATAGCGTTCGGCGCTCAGCGCTGCCAGCCTCCGCTCCCTCGGCGTGCTGCCCGTCGCCAGCAGCACGCCGGCGGAATGCGCGGTCGCGCCGTCGCCGACGCGGAATCGCTCCACGAGACAGATCCGCCATTGAGGAAAGCGCCGCTGTGCAAGATGGAGAGTCCACGCGCCAACGATGCCGCCGCCGACGATCGCGAGATCATATTCAAGCGCCATGCTCATTGCCACCATATCGAAAAGATTTGCGCGTCCACTTCGCCGACATTGCGCGCGAAATGTGGCCGCCACGGTTCGAAGAACACGGCCTGTCCCGCGTCGACGCGATGCCACGCACCGTCGTAGCAGACATCGAGCTTCCCGTTCGACACGAACCAGATCTCATGCACCGCATGACGGTCTTCCTGCGTGCCGCATCCGGGTTCGATCGTGAAACGGGAACTGCGCAGCGGGGCCTGCGCCATCCGCTCGCAGAACGTGTGCATGAACAGCCGCACGCCGGCGAGACCGACCGCCTCCTCGGCTTCGACGACGAGAGGCTCGACCGACACGGGGGCGCCCGGCGCCTGGCACGCCACCTGATCGTCTCCGCGCGTACCTTCTGCGATCCGAGTCACGAGATCACCTCCAGATCCTGCAAGCCGTGCTGGACGACGCGGTCCTGCGCTTCCCAGTGGACGAACGGCGCGCGCTCATCCAGGTCGTAGCACTGCGCCCCGGCGATGCTGTTGATGATGCGCGCGCAACGCCAGGGAATCAGGCCGAGATTCGGGTCGGCGATGCCGCGCTGGTGCCGGGCAGCGTTCTGCACATAGATGCGGCTACCGGACGGGCCGTTCCAGCGGATCGCATAGTCGTGGTCGACGACGAAGCCGTCGTCGCGCCACTCGATCCGGTCGGCGATCGGGTCGAGGCATGCGGGCATGCCATATGTGTAGCCCGTGCAGAGCACGACGATGTCGGCCTCGAGTGCTTCGTGCACGTCGCGCTGCGCGTGCCTGAGCGTCAGCGACCAGCCGCTTCCGTTGCGGGCTACCGAAACCAGCTCGCGCGCCGGGCGCAACTGAAGATCGCACGGCAGGCCCGTCACGTGGCGCAATTCGTATACGCGCCGGTAGATCGCCTCGAGCAGCGCGGACGATACCCCGTCGCTCGCGAGTTTCTGCTCAGCTAGCAGCGACGCGCGACGCGTTGCCGGCAGATCGTAGAAGTAGTCCGCATAGCCGGGCGTATAGAGTTCGTTGGTGAACGACGATTCGTCGAGCGGCGCGAAATTCCAGCGACGCGACGCCCACGTGACGCTCGCCGGCATCGCACTCGCGTCGGAAATCAGATGCTGGAACACCTCCGCACCGGTCTGCCCACCGCCGATCACGACGACGCGCTTGCCCTCCACCGGATTGTTGTTGGTCAGGTACTGCGACGCATGCAGCAGCGTCGTGCCGAGATACGGCTTCGCGCAGTCGGGAACGCTGGGCTGCTGCCCCGTGCCGAGCACGAGATGGCGCGTGGCCTGCTTCCAGTCCGACCCGTGCACGACGATCAGGTCGCCGTCGGTCTCGACCGCCTCGACTTCGCGGTTGAACTCGAGATTCGGCAGTTGTTCGCAGGCCCAGCGATAGTACTGGTTGAATTCGCGCCGCATGACCTGCGGGAAATTCGCGTTGATGAAACAGAGCAGCCGCTTCTGGCTCGCCAGAAACTGCAGGAACGACAGCGCGCTGGTCGGATCGACCAGGCTGACGAGATCCTTCAGGAACGAGACCTGCAGCGCGGCGTTCGGCAGCATCAGCCCCGCGTGCCACTGAAATTCGGCACGCCGGTCGAAAAAGCGGCTGCGAATCGTCGGGTGCGGCTTGAGGAGCGCGGCGAGGCTGAGATTGGCCGGCCCGATCCCGATCCCCACGACATCCATCGGTGCTTCCGTAAGCGAGTAGCGCATGGTTAAAGTCCTTAGATAATCAAAGCGACAGCGAAACGGCGGCCCGGACACGCAATGCGCGCCGACACGGCGTCGCAGACCGCGTCCAACGGCGATCCGGTTGAAATGCTCGAGTGAATGGAATCAGATTGCGGGTTTCGGCTCGCGGACTGCCCGCACGAGCGTGACGCGCCAGCATCCAGCCGCCGCCAGCGACAACCCGATCGCAACGAAGATCGCGACGCGCACACCTCCCCCCGGGGTCTGCGCGGTGCTCATCAGCGCGCCGAAGATCGCCACGCCGAATGCCGAGCCGCTTTGCCTGCTCGCATTGAGCACGCCAGCCGCGATGCCCGCACGACTCTTCTCGACGGCGCCCATCATCGCGGCCGTGACGGCCGGCGTGATCACGCCCGAGCCGAATCCGACCGCGGGAAAACACAACGCCACGCGCCAGTACGGCGCATCGCTCGCCAACGCCAGCAACCCCGCGAAACCCGCTGCGTAGAGCAGGAATCCCGCGACCACGACCCGGCGCGCACCGAACGACCGGCACAACCGGCCTGCCGAGAAACTGCCGCCCGTCACCAGCACGGTGAGCGGCAGAAATGCGAGACCGGTCTGCAACGGCGGCCAGCCGCGGTTCTCCTGGAAATACAGGCTGAGCAGGAACAGCAGTCCGTAGAAAATCAACGCCGACACCAGCGAGACGAACACCGATGCGGAAAACACCGGAAGACGAAACAGGCCGGGTGGAAGCATCGGCTGCGCGCGGCGGCGCTCGATCGTGACGAAGCCGGTCCAGGCCGCGACGGCCAGCACGATGCCGCCGAGAATCGGCGTCGATCCCCATCCCAGTTTCGCGCCCTCGATCAGGATCGCAACCGAACTCCCGAGCGCGATGATCGCCGCCACCTGGCCGGCAAAATCCATATGCGCTCCCCCCTGGCGATGCGATGCGCGAGGAACGCGCGTCGTCAGCCATGCACCACAAACGGCGAGCGGAACGTTCACGAAAAAGATGCTTCGCCATCCGAACCAGTGAATCAGCAGACCGCCCGCGAGCGGGCCGGCCGCCATCGCGATGCCGCCACAACCGGCCCAGACGCTGATCGCCCCGGCCCGCTCCTGTGCGTCCGGATACGCCGAGGTGATCAGCGTCAGCGAACACGGCACGAGCAGCGCGGCGCCGACACCCTGCAGCACGCGCGCAATGACCAGCGTCGCGAGATCAGGCGCGGCGCCGCATAACGCCGACGCGGCTGCAAACACCAGCAAGCCGGTCAGGTACACGTTCTTCGCGCCGAGACGATCGCCGAGCAAGCCTCCCGTCAGCAGCAGGCTCGCGAACGTCAGCGTGTAGGCATTGACGACCCACTGCAGCCCCGATACATCCGAGCCGAGTGTTGCCGCGATCCGCGCGAGCGCAACGTTGACGATCGACGTGTCGAGTATGACGACGACATAGCTGAGGCTCGTTGCCAACAGCACGCTTTTCTTGTATGCGATTGTTTCATTCACGTGAATGAGGCCCCCTACGGAATAGCGTGTTGACTATAAGCGTGGGGCCATCGACAATGCTTCGGAGCGTATCGAAGTGTGCCGGATCGAACGTCGGTTCGCGATACGAAGAAGACAATAAATAGAACCGGAGAGAAACAGTGAGTCAGCACAATATTTCAACCGTGGCCCATTTGATCGCGGAGCCCGTTCGTGCAGTAATCCTCATCACGCTGACAGACGGTTGTGCCCGCTCGGCGAGCGCGCTTGCGGAAGCCGCCGGCGTCACCGCACAGACGGCGAGCTCGCACCTCGCAAAACTGCTTGACGGCGGCCTGCTGAAGGTGGAAAGCAAGGGCCGGCACCGCTACTACAGCCTGGCCGGCCCGCACGTTCCCCGCGTGCTCGAGAGCCTCGCGTCCGTCGGCCCCGTCTCGCGGGCATGGCGCACGACGCCGAATCGTTCCGCACGGGAATTGCGCTTTGCGCGGTGCTGCTACGACCATCTCGCCGGCCAGATCGGCGTTGCCGTCACGCAGCGCATGCTCGAGCGCGGCTACCTCGTCGAGCACGGCGAATACGCGTACGAACTCACACCGAGCGGGCATTCGTGGCTGCAGCAACTCGGCCTCGACGTCGGCGGCCCGTTCGCCAATCAGGCAGGACACGCGCACCGTTGCCTCGACTGGACCGAGCGGCAATATCATATTGCCGGCGCGCTCGGCGCCCATTTGATGAACGCATTCTGCACATGGGGATGGATGACCCGCGGTCATGAGACCCGCGTCGTCGCCGTGACGCCGGCCGGCTGGGACGCGCTGCGTGAACATTTCGGCATCGAGCGCCACACCGAACTGGACGCGCAGGCACAGCGGGGTGCGCCGCGGTTCGCCGAATATCGCGAGACGGCCTGACCGGCAGGCGGCACCGGCGGCATCACGCAGGTGCGTCGGCCGCCTGCAACGCCGGTTGGCGGCGGTAAGCGCCGGACGCGAAAGCCGCCTCGATTTCCACGATGCGCCGCTCCAGATCCTCGCCTGTCCGGCGCCACGCGGGTATCGCGTCCAGCAACCGAGCATGCCACGCGGACAGATGCGGGTAGTCGCCAAACGGCGCGCGAGTACGCGGCACATGGCTGAACGGCGCGGCGAGATCGATGTCGGCCAGCGTCGGCACGTCGCCGACCACGAACGTGCGATCGCGGAGATGGTCGTCGAGCACCTGCGCATACCGGCGAATCGATCGCAGTGCGTCGGCCACCAGCACCGGGTCTTCCTCTCGTCCCTGCAGCCGGTGGATGAAGCGCTCGTCGATCAGCACCGAGGGCCCGCGCCGGAAATGCTCGGCGGCCCAGAACATCCATTTGAGCACGTCGACGCGTGCCGTGCCTGCCGGCCATAATGACGAGCCAGACCGTTCGGCCAGGTAAATGGCAATCGCCGACGCCTCGAACAGCGCGACATCACCGTCGGTCAGCGTCGGAATGGTTCCGTTCGGATTGAGTGCGAGATAGGCCTCCGTGCGGTTCTCGCCGGCGAACAAGTTGATCGGCGTGAATTCGACGTCGAGCGACTCATGCATCACGACGGTCAATACCCGCCGCGTGTTGCTCGACCCGCGGTCGCCATACAGTTTCATCCTGCCTCCGTTGCAACGGTATTTCGTTCATCAAGGCGTTCGTCGTCGGCGCGCCAGCGCCGGCACAGCTCGCCCGCCTGTCGCGCAGCCTGATAAACCGCGTTGATCAGCGGTGCGCCGGCATAAGACGCGACGCCAAGCGTCCAGATTCGCTCCGGCCGCGCGGCGCCCGCGAGCCAGACCCGGAGGTCGTGCGACACGCGCGGTACGCCGCCCGTGACATCCGCATCGGCCGACAACGCCAGCGCGTGTTCGCTCGCGCGCAGCGGCGCCTTCTGGAAGCCGGTCGCGCACACCACCGCGTCGTATGTTTCCGACGCACCATCCTGCCAGTCAATCCGCCAGCGGCCGCCGACCTCGTGCAGCGCCGCCGGCACGCCAGCCTGGACGCGCAGCCGCCCTTGCTCCACAAAGCCGAGCAGTTTCTCGCCATTCCCGAGCGGGCATGCGAACAGATATCGGCCCATCGCACGCGAGCACGCGTCGATCGCCAGCTTCTGACGCGCCAGCGGTTCGCTGCGCAGGCGCGCTTCCGCCGCGTCCATGTTCGCCACCAGAATGTGTTGCCAGTGCGTCGCGCCGTCGCGTGCCAGCGTCACTTCGCGCCGCAGTCGTTCGACCGGATCGCGCAGCCGCACCACCTGGTCGCGCAGCGCGCGCCCGCGCACCGCGCGCGCCGACCGCGCGATGATGCGCATCAGACGCCACGACAATGCGCTCGAGTTCAGATCGAGACGGGCGTACGCGGCGGTGTCGACCGGTACCGGTGCCACGCGCGTCGTCGCCGTGCGCACCGCCGGCAATCGGCCCGACGGCGACGCGATGACGATCGAATGACCGCTCCGGCACAGCAGCAACGCCGCGTCGACCGCCGTCAGCCGGCTGCCCAGCACGAGCACGCGCGATTGCGGCGCGAGCTGGGCGAGCACCGCCCCTTCCGGATAAAACCGCGCGAAAATTCGCGGCGCGCCGACGTGCGCCTTCACGGGCTCCGGTATGGCCGATTCGCCGTTACCCGTACACACGAGCACGTCAGTCGCGTCGAGCGCCGTATCGTCGTCCAGCCAGCAACGGTAGCCGCCCGCCGCCATTCTTTCGACATGCCGCGCACCGGCTCTCACCAGACGGTGATCGATACCCGCGTCGCGGGCCTGCTGGCTGAAGCGCGCATGGCACGCAACCAGATAGCCCGACACATAGCGACGCGGGACGAACGCGTCGCGCGACACGGACACGCCGATGGATAGCAAATAGGCGCGGAAATCGTCCGGATCGTCGTCGAGCATCGACATCGTCTCGACCGACGTATTGCACAGCAGCGCCGGATCGAGCGCGGAGAACGCAACGCCCTGCCCGATTCCGAGCGGATCGACGATGTCGATCGACTGCGCGACACCGAATCGGACCGCTGCCGCGAACGCGGCGACGCCGCTCGCGCCCCCTCCGACGATAACCAGCCGGCGCCGCCCGCGCGCATCGCTCGCTACTCGTGCGTTTTCCATGGGTTACGTCAGTCTCGTCTATCGCGATACACCGGCATTCGCCGCAGCCAGCACGCCGCCGAGCAATCTGACGCCGTACCAGCCCCAGTACACGCGGTGGCTGACGATCTGACCGCCATCGATGTCCATCATCTCCATCAGGTCAACCTGATCGCCGGCCGGCGCGACGCGCGGATATTCCCACGTGAGCTGCTTGCCGTTGACGAAATAGACACCCGTGCGGTACCACTGTGCGAGGTCGCCGGGAAACTTGCGGATGCTGTCCTCGAAGAACGTCAGGATCGCGTCGCGCCCGACCACCAACCCGCTGTTCCGCTCCGGATAAACGGCCAGCGCGAGCGGCGTCTCGAGTACCGCGCGCTCGGCATAAAGCGCAGCCGTTCCCGCAAGGTCGCGCTTGCACACCGTGTCGTGCCACGCGGTGAAAATACGGTTCATGTCGGCATCGACGGAATCATTCATCGGAATCTCCAGGCAGGGTCGACCTGCGCATGACGGCCAGCATCGTGTTCGATGCCCGACTATATCGGAGTCCCGCCGCGTCTCGTTTCGACGCGTGTCGAAGTATCGTGCCGCGCCGCATGCCGCGGACCCGCAACGTGACGCGCGCCGACTTCCGCCGCAGGGTTCGCGTCGAACATCATCGATGCCGGCCGATTGACGGCGGCAGCAGCATCATCCTGAGCGACGACTTCCCGTCAAGGCGCCGGCAACATCGCCCGAACGGCATCCCGTGGATCCGGAACGCTGGCGATGCCGCATTCGAGGTCGCGGCGCCGGACACTGCGTCATCTTGCGCGAGCAACGTGGGGCGGCCGGCTTCGTGTTCGGACCCGGACGATCATTTCGCTCGCTTGGAAGTCTATTTCGCCGTGGGCGCGCGTAAATCGGACAGAAGCCCTGAGGACATCGTAGGACGGGGCGCGGGCCGAAGTTGTATCGGCGATACAGACCGGCTTACGATTCGTCGTGCCGGCGCGAGACATCGTGCGGCACGTGCATGTAATCGCGAAGCGCGCCGGACACGACATTCAGCTTAGCCAATCAATATCGGAACATGAGGCCATGGCGACCACACGCCATGCCTCACAACAACGGCAGGGTCAACCGAATATGCTCCGCAAACGCCGCCGTCAGATGCGACGGCCGCTTCCTGCCGAACCGCAGCGTGATGCCCACCGCCGGCGACGGCGGCAGCCCGCGATCGCCGGCGAGGATCGCGAGATCGGCAGGCACCGCCGCCTGCGTCATCACCGCGAATGCCTGCCCTGAACGCACCAGCGCGGTCAGCCCCGCGAGGCTGCTGCTCGCATAAGCGACGCGATAATCGCGGCCAGCGCGATGCAGCGCCTCGCAGGCCGCGATGTGATCGAGCTATCGGGATCGGACAGCGCGAGCGGCAACGGATCGAACCGCGTCGCATCGAGCCCCGGATAGCCGATCCAGACCAGTTGCTCGCGGCGGATGAAGTCGCCGTCCGAACCATCGTCCGGCACGGACACCATCGCCAGATCGACCGCCCGCTTGTCGAGTTGTTCGAGCAACCGCGGCGTCGGCCCGCACACGACCTCGACGATCGCCTGCGGATGCTGGCTCGAGAACTGCCGCAGCAGCGACGGCAGGAACACGCCCGCGTAATCGTCCGGACAGCCGAACCGGATCGTGCCCGACAACCCGGTGCCGCACAGCGGACGGCCGCGCGATCCTCGATTTCACGTCGGGCCAGATGAGCGCGGTGCGCGGGCACAGCCACCCGGAAATCGTCTCCGTCATCAACGAATACGCGGGCAAGCTCGATCACCTGTTCAGTGGGATGCTGTCGCGCCCCGTCGTCGACCTCGCGACGCGCCTCGCCGACATCACGCCGCCCGGGCTCGATATCGACCGTCCTCCAGACCCCTTCCGTGTTGAACGGGTCTTCGTGCCCGAGTCGCCGCGCCGTGTCGATATCGTCTGGCTCATAGAGAAACAGGATCCCGCTCACCGAGCTAGCGTGTCGGCAAGTCTTCCGCGAAATTGTCGAACACACGTTGCACCAGGGCATTGATTCTCAGCATCGTGGCCGACTGGGTTCTGCCCGCGAGCGTGACGATCCCGAAACAGGCCGATCCAGCCAGCGGCGGATCGAGCGGCACCGGATGCAACCTTCCCGCCCGAACCGCCTCGTCGAATACTGGCCGGCTGCCAAGAATGACGACATCGCTGACGGCTGCCGCCGCCTCCAGCTCGCCGAAATCGTCGCTCTGGAGCTTGATGCGATCCGCGATTGGATATCCGAGATGCTGCTGAAGATCGTCGAGCGCGTACTTCGACAGATGCGTGCAGCCGACCGGATACTTCAATAGATTCTCGGGCGATACGCCAGCCATGCCCGCGAGCGGATGCGCGTGACCGCAGAAGAATGCGGCCCGCCATCTCGGCAGCGGCACGATCTCGATTTCCGGCTGCTGCGTGAGCGACGCGATATCGCCAACGAACATGTCGATGCGCTCCGCCAGCAACATGCCGAGCAAGTCAGCGGTATCGCCGCGCTTGAGTACCACGCGTACTTGGGGCGCATTAACGGCCCCGAACGTCAGGATGGGTTGCCTGAGCAGCGCGGCTGGCGTCGCGCCCAGCCCGATGCAGAGATCGCCGAACTCCCCGCGCTCGAGCAGCGCGAGGTCGCGCCTGAGCTCCCGCACTTCGAAATCGATCCGGCGCGCCCGCTCGACGAATACCTTGCCGTGCGGCGTCAGCGTGATACGTTGCGCGCTGCGATCGAACAGCGAAATACCGAACTCCGCTTCGATCGACTGGATACTGCGGGACAGCGCGGATTGACTCAGATGCACCTCCGCGCAAGCGCGACTGAAATTCTGGCACCGAGCGAGCGCGAGGACGTGTTGCAGTTTGCGAAGGTTCATGTGAAATCAGGCGTTCACGGGCAGCGACGCTGCCCACGTGCGGAAAGTATAGTCGCGCCCTTCGCCGCAACGGCTCGATCGTGGCGCCCGTGTGCCGTATCAGAACCGGTGATGAATGCCGACGCTCACGCCGACCTGACTCTTGCCAGGCTGGCCCACACTGGAAAAGCTGTTGACGCCGAACGCGCTCTCGTCGGAGTTCCAGACCGTGCCGACATGCGCATACAGAAACGTCGCCTTCGACAGCAGATACTCGCCTCCGCCGACCAACAGCGTCGGGTGTCCCGGCGTGCTCTGGAACGCGTAGCGGCCGCCCAGCACGTACCATTGAATCGTCGGCGTCGCGAAACCCTTCGCACTGCCCCAGTAAGCCACGCCGCGCGGCGTCAACTGGAGGTCTCCGACCACGCGCGTGACGCCCGCGGCAACGGTCACGCCGCCCACCGTATAACGAAGCGCCGCGCCGTACCGCTCGTCGACCCGCCCCGACGCATCGATGCCGCCTGCGCTCGTACCGCGACTCTGCTCGTAAAGCACGCGAGCGGCAAGCGCTCCCCGCTCATATTCGAGCGCCGCACCGACATACCGGCCGGCCAGGCCGTTGCCCGGAAGTTGTTGACCGAAGCCATATTCAGCCTCGACATTGAATCCGTAAAACGGCTGCGACTGGAATTTCACCGCATTGCTCAGCCTCAGCGTCGCCAGCGGGATCGCGTTCAGCGAAAGCGTCGAGTCGTTGGCGAAATACGTAGGGTCATAGAGCACCGTCTTGTCGAACTGTACGCTGTATTGCCGCCCGAACGTCAGCCGGCCATAAGGCGATCGAAACCCGACGCTCGAAAGGCGGTTGAACAACGTGCCCGGCGTCACGAGGGTGCCCTTGCCGAGGTCGAAGCCGTTTTCGAGCTGAAAGATTGCACCGTAGCCCCCGCCGAGATCCTCGTCGCCCTTGATGCCGAAGCGGGACGGCAGAAACGCACTGCCCAGCATGCCAAGCGACGACTTCCCGTTCGATCCGGCGTTGGTCAAGCTCTGGATGCCGATATCCAGGATGCCGTACATGACCACCGAGCTCTGCGCGCGGGCGCCATCCGCACCCGTCGCGCACGCAAGTGTCAATGCGGTCGTCGCCAGTCTCCTCACTGATTTTCTGTTTTTCATGTCGCCCCATCGATTGATTGGATTGTGCTGCGATCCGGCCCCACGCATTCCCGCTCGCTACGGCATATCAATTTCGCATACCGAATCGTTTGGAAACCGATCTTCTTCATCGCATGCGCGGCACAGGTGTATGCGTTCGCGTGAATCTTCGAGACCGCGATGCATCGTATTCAGCTAAAAAATCACCATCCAATGAGATTCTTGTCGTCGGGCGATGCAAGAGTTGCATGACCCTCCGATGACTGTGTGCGGAACACACGAGCGGGCGTTCCGATCATGTCGGTCACGACCGACATGGCCATCCTCGTCAAAAAAAAGCGCGTATCAGTTTCATGACTGACACGCGCACAAGGAGACACGGCTCTGATGCGGATTGCACGAACGACGCGTTGTGACCTTGGACTACCGCGACGCACGACGATCCGGACATCCATTCGGCTCGACGGCAAGTCCCGGACAAATCGGCGTGGTTCCGACAGCGCGGCATATCGATTCGTACCGGTCGCCATGCGACCGCGCAACAGGCTTCGTCATCGCGAACCCGGACGCGCCCGCCCGTTCATCGGGCAATCCGCTCGACGAGCGGGTCGATCCAGCGGCCGGCTATCCACACGTACGCGCCCGTTGAGATCGCGCAGAACCAGTAAAGCCCGATCCCGACGACGATCCCGATCGTCATCGGCGATTCGACCGGGAAGTGGCGTGTCAACACGGCCGGAGCGAACGCGACGGTCAGGATGAACGCAAAGTAGATGCCCAGCACGAGCACGCTCATGCCGATGCTCAGGCGTGTGCGACGCCGGACCAGACGGGCCACGTCGCGCGTGCGTGCGTCGACGCTTGCGTTCGCATCGGTGCTGCGTGCGACGACTGCCGGGTGATTGACGTTCGACATGGTTGCTCCAGTGATCAGTGAGTTTGGGGAGCGCTGATGCCGATGCCGGTCGCGCTGCGGAACATCTGCGCATCGAATCCCGCACGCTCCGCCGCCGCACGAGCGGACGAGTCGGTAATCGATGCGAGCCATGCGACGCCGAACGCCAGCGTCATCGAGAACAGAGTCGGATTCGCGTACGGAAAGAGCGCACTGTCGTGCTTCAGGATGCCCACCCAGATCGTCGGCCCGGTCACGAGCAGCCCGACCGACGACACCAACCCGACTATCCCGCCAGCCAGTACGCCGCGCGTCGTCAATCCTCGCCAGAACATCGACAGCATCAGGATTGGGAAGTTGGTGCTCGCCGAAATGGAGAACGCGAGCCCGACCAGGAAGCTGATGTTCAGGTTTTGCACGAGATGCGACAGCAGCAATGCGGCCGCGACCAGTACGAACGTGGCCCGGCGCGATACCGCCAGTTCGCGCGCCGGATCGGCTTGCCCCCGGCACAGGATGCGCTTGTACAGATCGTGACCGACCGCCGATGCGCCCGAAATCGTGAGCCCCGCGACGACCGCCAGGATCGTTGCGAACGCAACTGCTGACATGATGCCGAGGAACACGTCGCCGCCGAAGTAATGGCTCAGATGCATCGCCGTCATGTTTCCGCCGCCGATCAGCGTGTGCGTGACCGGATCCAGGAAAGCGGGATTGCGGAGCACGAATACGATCGCACCGGCGCCGATCACGACGACCGCGGTATAGAACCACGCAATGAGCGCGGTTGCGTAGAACGCCGATTGCCTGGCCGCGGCGCCGTCGCGTACGGTGAACAGGCGACTCAGGATATGTGGCAGGCCTACCATGCCGAAGATCAACGACATGCCGAGCGAAATCGCATCCACGGGGTTCGTGACGAGCCGGCTCGGCGCCAGCACGGCCGAGCCGGCCGGATGAGACTGCACCACCGTGGCGATCAGCCGACTGGCGCTGAAGCCGGTCGCCTGCAGCACCTTGAACGCCAGATACGTGCCGATCGCGACCATCAGCACCGCCTTCACGATCTGCACCCACGTGGTGGCCAGCATCCCGCCGATCAGCACATACACGAGCACCAGCGCGCCAACCGCGAGCATCGCCACCATGTAAGGCACGCCGAACAGCAGCTGGATCAACTTGCCGGCGCCGACCAGCTGGATGACGAGATAGAACAGCACGATCACCAGCGAATTCACGGCGGCCAGGCTCCGAACCGGACGCTCCGCGAGACGGAATGCGACGACATCGGCGAGCGTGAAGCGTCCGAGATTGCGTAGCGGTTCCGCGACGAGAAACAGCAGGATCGGCCAGCCGATCAGCGTGCCGACGCCGTAAATGATGGAGTCGTAGCCCGAGCCGGCCATCATGCCGACCGCACCGAGGAACGACGATGCGGACATGTAGTCGCCTGCAAGCGCGAAGCCGTTCTGCAACGGCGTGACACTGCCGCCGGCCGTATAGAACTGCGAAACCGAGCGGTTGCGACGCGATGCCCAGTACGTGATGCCGAGCGTCAACGCAACGAAGAGCAGAAACGGCGCAAGCGTATACCCGCTTGCGACGCGCTGCGCCGGGGCTTCGGCCGCGCATGCCGCGCCCGTTGCGGCCGCGGCGCACACGCCTGCCGACAGCGCGGCCATCGTCCGCCGGGCGCGAAACGTTGCATGTTCCATGATGTTCTCCTCCGTTTTTTTATGAATGCTTCGGTCGCGCGACGCTTTCCGTCAAACGCCGAGACGGCGACGCACGACTTCGTCGAAAATCGCGACGCCGATCGGTGCCACGTCGTCGTTGAAGTCGTATTCGGGGTGATGGCACATGTGACCGCCCTGCCCGAGAAAGAAATAACAGCCGGGCCGCGCCTCAAGAAAGCGCGCGACGTCGTCACCCGCCATCAACGGTGCCACGTCGGTCAGCACGTTCGCCGCGCCGACCACGGTCTCGGCGGCTGCCATGACACATCGCGCCGGAGCTTCCGCATTGATCGTGGCCGGCGTGCCGTGAGAAATGTCGAGATCGATCGCGCATCCGTGCGATAGCGCAACGCCGTCGCAGATCTCTCGCATGCGCCGATGCACGCGCTCGCGCGCCAGCGGCGACAGCGCGCGCGTGGTGCCTTGCAGCGACGCGCGATCGGGAATGACGTTCGCCGTCGCCCCCGCAACGAACTGGCAGATGCTCAGCACCGCGCTGTCGAGCGGATCGATCGCGCGGCTGACGACGGTCTGCAATGCAGTGACGAGCAACGCGCCGATGGCGATCGGATCGACGCTACGATGCGGCGTTCCGCCATGACTGCCGATGCCGCGAATCTCGATCGAGAAAAAATCCACCGCGGCAAGCTGCGATCCGACGCGCACGCCGATCTTGCCCGGTTCGAGCTGCGGATGGTTGTGCAACCCGTAGATTTCGTCGAACGGGAAACGCGCGAGCAACTGATCGTCGAGCATCGCCTGACTGCCTTTGACGATTTCCTCGGCCGGCTGGAATACCAGCACGACCCGCCCCTTGAACTGGCGATGGCCGGCCAGCAGCTTCGCCGCGCCGAGCAGGATCGCGGTGTGTCCATCGTGACCGCAGCCATGAAACAGTCCGTGATGGACCGAGCGATAAACCGGCCGGCCCTCCTCCTGGATCGGCAGCGCATCCATGTCGGCGCGCAACGCAATCGTGGGGCCCGGCCCGCCGTTACCGTCGATCACGCCCACCACGCCGGTGCGGCCGATTCCGGTATGCGTATCGATGCCGAACGAGCGCAGCAACTCCGCGACGAACGCTGCCGTGCCGGTTTCCTGAAACGCGATTTCCGGACGACTGTGAATCTGTCGACGCCACGCTTTCATGTCCTCGGACAGTGCGGCGACGGGTGTACTGATCTGCATGGAACGATTCCTCGGGGATTGCTGCCGCGCGGCAAGCGCGACGTGGCTGAACGAACCTGTCGAACAAGGCTCGACGTTCGCCCGATTCTAGAAATCGCAAAATATGCGGTCCAATGCAAAGTTTCGGCATTTCCTATGCAGAGAGCACATAGGCACGCGACGACACCGGCGGATTGGTCGGCCGCCATGCGCAGCGACCTCCGTGAGCGCAAATGCGGTCGCCAGATCAGATAGCCGCCGAATTGGTAGACACGCTACCTTGAGGGAGTAGTGGCGAAAGCTGTGCGAGTTCGAGTCTCGCTATCGGCACCAGAACACGGTTGCACCGTGTTTCGGGCACGTTAAAAGAACCGCGACAGCGCAAGGCTTCGCGGTTTTTTTATTGCATCGGCAAACCGGTCCGATGCGTGGACCGGCGCGTCATCGAAGAACGAGACGCGGCTGCCGGCTGGCGTCGCGCCGTCGATGCGCGAAACGGCGGCCCGGACACGCAATGCGCGCCGACACGGCGTCGCAGACCGCGTCCGACGGCGATCCGGTTGAATTGTTCGATTGAATGGAATCAGATTGCGGTTTTCGGCTCGCGGACTGCTCGCACGAGCGTGACGCGCCAGCATCCAGCCGCCGCCAGCGACAACCCAATCGCCACGAAGATCGCGACACGCACGCCTGCGCCCCGCGTCTGCGCGGTGCTCATCAGCGCGCCGAAGATCGCCACGCCGAATGCCGAGCCGCTTTGCCTGCTCGCATTGAGCACGCCAGCCGCGATGCCCGCACGGCTCTTCTCGACGACGCCCATCATCGCGGCCGTGACGGCCGGCGTGATCACGCCCGAGCCGAATCCGACCGCGGGAAAACACAACGCCACGCGCCAGTACGGCGCATCGCTCGCCAACGCCAGCAACCCCGCGAAACCCGCTGCGTAGAGCAGGAATCCCGCGACCACGACCCGGCGCGCGCCGAACGACCGGCACAACCGGCCTGCCGAGAAACTGCCGGCCGTCACCAGCACGGTGAGCGGCAGAAATGCGAGACCGGTCTGCAACGGCGGCCAGCCGCGGTTCTCCTGGAAATACAGGCTGAGCAGGAACAGCAATCCGTAGAAAATCAACGCCGACACCAGTGAGACGAATACCGATGCGGAAAACACCGGAAGACGAAACAGGCCGGGCGGAAGCATCGGTTGCGCGCGGCGGCGCTCGATCGTGACGAAACCGGTCCAGGCCGCGACGGCCAGCACGATGCCGCCGAGAATCGGCGTCGATCCCCATCCCAGTTTCGCGCCCTCGATCAGGATCGCAACGGAACTTCCGAGCGCGATGATCGCCGCCACCTGGCCGGCAAAATCCATATGCGCCCCCCCCTGGCGATGCGATGCGCGAGGAATGTGCGTCGTCAGCCATGCACCACAAACGGCGAGCGGAACGTTCACGAAAAAGATGCTTCGCTATCCGAACCAGTGGATCAGGAGACCACCCGCGAGCGGGCCGGCCGCCATCGCGATGCCGCCACAACCGGCCCAGACGCTGATCGCCCCGGCCCGCTCCTGTGCGTCCGGGTATCCATCTTTTTCTCTCCGGTTCTAGGTGTGATTTGAAGCGAACTACCGAGTCAGCCGCACTTCAGGTGAGCGCGGTCTGCCTGCGCTGGCGGGAGGTATCCCGCGCCAGAAGAAAAACACGAGTGTGCCTGCGAGCGCCTGTGCACCGACGACGAATGCGGCGCAGCCCACCCAGCCCCAGCGATTCCATGCGGGAACGGGCAGGACCGAGCCGAGGCTTCCGCCAAAGTAGTAGAAGGACAGGTAAATGCCGATCGCCGTCGATCTTGCACCCCGTGCCGCTCGCGAGATGAACGCATTGGCCGACGCCTGCTCGACGAACACCGCGGTGGAACTGAGCGCGAGACCGGTCAGGATCGCGCTGACACTGCTCGACAGCGTCAGCAGTGCACCGACGATCGCGAGCCCGGTCGCCGCGAGGGCGAGATCGCGCGGGCCGCGTTGCGCCGCAACGCGGCCCGCGAGCGGCGTGACGACGACTGCGACGAGAAATACCGCATAGATCGCGCCGATCTCGACCGTATTGAAGCCGAATGGCGCACCGGCCAGTCGTAGTCCGACGAAGGTGAACGTCGCGACTTGCGATGCGAGCACGCATGCTCCGATCAGAAACGACGCGAGCAGCGGGCCACGCGTCAAGAGCGTCCAGCGAGACGTCGACGCACCTTCGTCGTCCGGACGCGCGGCGCCAGACGCCGGCAGGCCCGCGTGGATCGCGAGGCCCGTTGCGAGACACAGGAACGCGACGAAATCGAGCGCGTGACGCCAGCCGAACGCGGACGTCAGGGTATTGGTCACGAAGCGTCCGGCGAATCCGCCGAGCGTCGTGCCGGCGACGAAGAGCGCACTGACTTCCGTCGCCGCGTCGTGACTGAAGATCTCGCCGATGCAGGCGATCGAGATCGCGAAGATGAACGGCATCAGCATGCCCGCGGCAAACCGGGCAGCGAGGAACGATGAAAAGCTCGCCGCGTGCGCGGACCAGAGAACGGGGAGCGCACATGCCACAGCGGCGCACGAAATGACCGTTCGGCGATCGAAGCGGGCAGCCAGCGCACCGACGAACGGAGCGATAATGGCAACCGCCAAGGTGGTGGCGCTGATGCCCTGACCCGCCTGTTCGGCGCTCACGTGGAATGCCGCAGCGAGTTCGTGCAGGATGCCCTGAGTCGAATAAAGATTGAGAAAAGCCGCAAATCCGCACAGGAAAAATGCGAATCGAATGGTTCTGTTGCCCACTGGTGACGCCCTATCTAGTTTGTATGACAGTCTGACGAGTGGGCGACACGCGTGCCAATACTGTTTTCATGGCCATTGATACCGAAAAGACAAGAATGCTCGACCTACGCCGCCTCCGCTATTTCGTGACCGTCGCCGATGAATTGCACTTCGGACGCGCGGCGTTGCGTTTGCGTATCGCCCAGCCGCCTTTGACGCGCCATATCGCCGCGCTGGAAACTGACCTAGGTATCCGGCTGTTCGAACGATCGACACGCGCGGTCCAGCTCACGCCGGCAGGCGCACTGTTTCTCGAACACGCGAGGAGCGTCATTCATGCAGTCGACGAGGCGGAGGCAACGGCGCGCAAGATGACGCAAGGGATGGTCGGTCGTGTCGTGATCGGCTATGCGAGTTCCATTCCGATGTCCGACGCGTTTTCGGACATCATCCGCAAGGTGAGCCGCAGCATGCCGGAAGTCGAGTTGGCGTTTCGGGAAGTATCGACCGCGAGTCAACGCCAGCAGATCGCTGTCGGCACGATGGACGTCGGATTCGGCTGGTCGGCGGCAAAGACGTCCGGGGAGGGCATCCGGTCCCTCGTCGTGTCGCGGGAGCCGCTCGTCGCCGCGGTCCCAGCGCAGAGTCGACACGCGGGTAAGGCGACGATCGCGTTCCGTGAACTCGTCAAGGAGAATTTCGTCACGTTCCCGGCGGGTTACGGTTCCGCGCTGAATGCGGCGCTCGAGGATCTGTGCGCCCAGGAGGGGGTTGCGCCGCAGATAGGGCCTACCGCATCGCAGATGACGACGCTGGTGTCGCTGGTGGCAGCGGAACGCGGCGTCGCCATCGTGCCCGGCTTCACGTCGACGCTACAACGCTCGGGCGTCGCCTACGTGCCGCTGGCGACGCCGCATGTTCTCGAGTTGGTCGTCACATGGTCCGAACCGTTCTCGTCGACCTGCGTCGGGCAGTTCATCGAATTCGCCAGGTCGGCCGCGGCCGGCTAGGCTTCCAGGCCCTTCTGCACGTACCACGACAACGGCAGTGTCAACAGCAGGACTGAGGCCAGCGCGAGCAGCGCGGTCGGGACTCCCGCGATGTCGCCCAGACGGCCGAAAAGAACCGGCGACAGCGCGCCGCCGCCGATTGTGCCCGTATAGAACAAGGCGAACGCCTGCTCGCGCTTGCCGACACCGGCCAGTTCTGGCACGACGCCGTAGAGCACGGACGATGTTCCGTTCAGCGCCAGTCCAAGCAGCGGCAGCATCGCCATCATGGCGAAGAGTGGCGAGAACACAGCGAGCACGACCAGCAGCGACGTGGCGGACTCCGTGAGCCACACCGTCTTCATCATCCCGATGCGCGCCCCCAGATAGCCGCAAAAGAGCTTGCCGAACGCGCCGCCCACGAACAGCAACGTGAGCGCAAGACCGATACCGGCAGTGCCAGCCCCCTTGCTTTTGAGCAGGAACGGCAGAAACGTCAGAAAGCCCATCCGCACGGCACTGTCGAGGGTGCCGGTCGCGAGCAGCGCACGCAAGCCGCCGGACGAACCGCTGCCGGTGGCCGCTTTCGGCGTCTTGTCGCGCGCCGCGCGCGACGAGTCGCGCGGCGGAATCAGCCACCACAGCAGGCCCGCCGAAACCACGCCCAGCAGGCCAATCAGCGTGGCGCCGGTTCGCCACGTCACGACCGTCAACAGAAGGCCGATCAGGCCCGGTATCAGCGTCTTGCCGATGTCTCCGGAGAAGTTGTATTGGGCCAGCGCCTCCTTCACGCCTCCGCCTGCCTCGTGGGAATCGGTGACCATCGACGATGCCAGAGGATGCTGCGTGCTGGCGCCCAGGCCGCCCAGCGCCAGTGTGATCAGCAGTACCGTCAGCCCATCGGCCTGACTGGCGATCAGGTAGGCAACGCCCGCGAGGGCGGTCCCGGCCACTAGCATGCGCTCGCGCCCACATCGCCGCGCGGCCCGGCTCGCAAGCAACTGAAAACTCGCCATCACTCCGGAATAGAGCCCGCGTAACAAGCCGATCTGCGCGTAATTGATCGCGAACTGCGCCTGCCAGATCGGAAGCAGCACGTAAATGACGTCGGTCAGCCCGTCGTGTACGGCGTGCGCGCCGCAGGCGGCGATCAGCGAGCGACGACGGGACGGATCGGGGCCATGCAGTGCCTCACGAGAGACTTCGCTTTTCAAAGCGCTCATTTCATTGATTATGTGCCGGATGTTGGTCGCGGTTCGCCATCATTCCTGGAGACCAAGCGGCGGAGTAGCGAGCTCATTGAGATGGAAGCATCGCGAATTTGCCGCAGGCGATCGGCAATTCAGACACGCCGATCTGTGCTTCCGGCTATCGACGATATCGATGTGCTCGCTGATTGCGCGCAGTGCCTGGCTGCACATAGGAATGTGTTGATGATAAACCAGAACGTCCCTCGGTCGGCCTGCTCGGGTACTCGAGCAGGCCGGTCGTGTTCGAACTGCTCGATGAGCTGCTCGCCACGATCACCGACTTCTCCGGCGTTCATTTCACGAATAACTGTGCGAATTGCGCGTGTCACGTGTTAACGCGCGAGCGGAATTGCCCCACTTGGCCGGGTAGTTTGCATCTAAATTTGACCCAGGTGATTGAATGTCCTGCTCAATTCTTGAGCAAGGGGCATGGGAGTGATCACGGTGGACAGGCTGGCCAAGATCAGGCGGATGTATTTCCGCGAGAAGGTGCCGCTGCGAAAGATTGCACGCGAACGGGGCTGTCCCGGAACACGAGCCGGACGTGGTTGCGACAGCCAGAAGCGACTGAACCGAAGTACCTCAAGCGCAAGGGTCCGAGCGTGGTGGATGCGTGGGCCGGGCAGCTTGAGGAACGACCGATCACCCACACGCCCTACCCCGTCCTCACAGCACCGGCAACACCGCCCGAATATGCTCCGCAAACGCCGCCGTCAGAAGCGACGGCCGCTTCCGGTCGAACCGCAGCGTAATGCCGACCGCCGGCAGCGGCGGCAATCCGCGATCGCCGGCGAGGATCGCGAGATCCGCCGGCACCGCCGTCTGCGTCATCACCGCGAACGCCTGCCCCGAACGCACCAGCGCGGTCAGCCCCGCGAGGCTGCTGCTCGCATACGCGACGCGATAATCGCGGCCGGCGCGATGCAGCGCCTCACAGGCCGCGATGTGATCGAGCGTATCGGGATCGGACAGCGCGAGCGGCAACGGATCGAACCGCGCGGCATCGAGCCCCGGATAGCCGATCCAGACCAGTTGCTCGCGGCGGATGAAGTCGCCGTCCGAACCATCGTCCGGCACGGACACCATCGCCAGATCGACCGCCCGCTTGTCGAGCTGTTCGAGCAGCCGCGGCGTCGGCCCGCACACGACCTCGACGATCGCCTGCGGATGCTGGCTCGAGAACTGCCGGAGCAGCGACGGCAGGAACACGCCCGCGTAATCGTCCGGGCAGCCGAACCGGATCGTGCCCGACAACCCGGTGCCGCACAGGTCGGCCATCGCCTCGTCGTGCTGCCGCAGGATGCGCTGCGCATGCACGAGCAGCCGCTCGCCAGGATGCGTGAGCAGCACGCCGCGGCCGGTGCGCTGGAACAGCGGCTGGTCGACGCTTTCCTCGAGCCGCCGCATCTGCTGGCTGAGCGCCGACTGCGTGCGGCCGACCCGCGCCGCCGCGCGGCTGAGCGAGCGCACCTCGGCGATGACGACGAACGAGCGCAGCAAGTCGATTTCGAGCGAACGTGCCAAGGTATTAGCTCCTTTTCTACCTTGCATAAGAACTATTCGTTTCCATAAAACCAGACCGGCGCCTAGACTGCAAGCGATCCTTGGCCCTTGTCCGGAGAAGCCCGATGTCCCTGAACGACGACGCAACCTTCTGGCACAACGCCAGGCAGCACCTAATCCGCTACGGCGGCACGTTCGAGCCGATGATCATCGAGCGCGCGCAAGGCAGCTTCGTCTACGACGCGGACGGCCGCGCGATCCTCGATTTCACGTCGGGACAGATGAGCGCGGTGCTCGGGCACAGCCATCCGGAGATCGTCTCCGTCATCAACGAATACGCGGGCAAGCTCGATCACCTGTTCAGCGGGATGCTGTCGCGCCCCGTCGTCGACCTCGCGACGCGCCTCGCCGACCTCACGCCGCCCGGGCTCGATCGCGCGCTGCTGCTGAGCACCGGCGCGGAATCGAACGAAGCGGCGATCCGGATGGCGAAGCTCGTCACCGGCAAGTACGAGATCGTCGGCTTCGCGCAGTCGTGGCACGGGATGACGGGCGCGGCGGCATCCGCCACGTACAGCGCAGGCCGCAAGGGTGTCGGCCCGGCCGCCGTCGGCTCGTTCGCGATTCCGGCGCCATTCGCGTACCGGCCGCGCTTCGAGCGCAACGGCACCTACGACTATCTCGCCGAACTCGACTACGCATTCGACCTGATCGATCGCCAGTCGAGCGGCAACCTCGCCGCGTTCATCGCGGAGCCGATCCTCAGTTCGGGCGGCATCATCGAACTGCCGGAAGGCTACATGGCGGCGCTCAAGCGCAAGTGCGAAGAGCGCGGGATGCTGCTGATCCTCGACGAAGCGCAAACCGGCGTCGGGCGCACCGGCACGATGTTCGCGTGCCAGCGCGACGGCGTGACGCCCGACCTCCTCACGCTGTCGAAGACGCTCGGCGCGGGGCTGCCGCTCGCGGCGGTCGTCACGTCCGCGCGGATCGAGGAACGCGCGCACGAACTCGGCTACCTGTTCTACACGACGCACGTGTCGGACCCGCTGCCGGCCGCGGTCGGCCTGCGCGTGCTCGACGTGGTGCAGCGCGACGGCCTCGTCCAGCGGGCGAACGTGATGGGCGACCGGCTGCGGCGCGGGCTGCTCGACCTGATGGAGCGCTTCGACTGCATCGGCGACGTGCGCGGGCGCGGCCTGCTGCTCGGCGTCGAGATCGTCAAGGACCGGCGGACGAAGGAACCGGCGGATGGCCTTGGCGCGAAGATCACGCGCGAGTGCATGAACCTCGGGCTCAGCATGAACATCGTGCAGTTGCCGGGCATGGGCGGCGTGTTCCGGATCGCGCCGCCGCTGACCGTCAGCGAAGCGGAAATCGATCTCGGGCTGTCGCTGCTGGAACAGGCGATCGCACGCGCGCTGTAACCCCGCCGCCCGTCGCTGCCGCACGAAGCGCGTACGATCTGCGTACACTATCCGGCAGGCAACGACGACGGGCAGCGAGGCGAGCGATGGCGAGCGCGGCAAACGACAACGGCACGAACGAACACTGGCTCGTCGCGCGCCGCGATCCGGAAACGGGGATCGAAAGCCTGCGCGCGCATTTCAGCGGGCATGCGTACGATCCGCACGATCACGACGACATGCTGATCGGCTTTACGGAACAAGGCGTGCAGCGTTTCCAGTGTCATCGGTCGCTGCACACGAGCGTGCCGGGCCGCGCGATCCTGATCGAGCCGGGCGCGCTGCACGACGGCCATGCGCCGGAAGCCGGCGGCTTCACCTACTCGATGCTGTACCTGCCGCAGGCGTGGGTCGAACGTGCGGCACGCCGAATCGATCTTCCCGGCCTGAGCGGCGTCGAAGCCGCGTTCGGCCATACGCTCGTCGACGATCGCAGCCTCGTCGACGCGATCCGCCACGCGTTTCTCGCGATCCACGGCAACGAAGGCAAGCTCGCGCGCGACCAGACGCTCGACCGTCTGCTCACGCGCCTCGGCAGCCAATTGCGCGATTCGGTCGCGGCAAGCGCCGACACGAGCACGCGCACCGTGCCGCCGGCGATCGTGCGCGTGCGCGACCTGCTGCACGCGCATCTGGACGGCAACCTCGGCCTCGACGAACTCGCCGAACTAGCCGGCATCGATCGCTTCCGGCTCACGCGGCAGTTCCAGCGCGCATACGGCACGTCGCCGCACGCGTACCTGGTTCGCCTGCGCCTGCGCGCGGCGCGCCGGCTGCTCGCGGCGGGCCGCACGCCGGCGCAGGCCGCCGCGGACGTCGGCTTCGCCGACCAGAGTCACCTCGGCCGCTGGTTCCGCCGCGCGTACCGGATGACGCCGGCCGCCTATCGGCGCATGTGCACAAACGTTCCAGACTGATCGCGCCGGCCATCCGATCATGAGCGCTCCAACGAGGAGCACTCATGTTCGATACGAAAGTGGCATTGATCGTGCGCGACGATCTCGCGGCGTGGCAGAAACTCAACGTGGTCGCATTTCTCGCGACGGGCGTCGCGGCCGGCGCGCCCGAAGCGCTCGGCGAGCCTTACGAGGATGCGGCCGGGAATCGCTACGGCCGCATGTTCGGCCAGCCGATGCTGGTGTTCGCGGCCGATCTCGACGGCCTGCAGGCCGCGCATCGGCACGCGCTGTCGCGCGAAGTCAGGATCGTGCCGTACGTGCGCGCGATGTTCTCGACCGGGCACGACGCGGCCAATCGCGAAGCGTTTCGCGCCGGGGACGCGACGAATCTCGATCTGGTCGGCCTTGCATTGCACGGGCCGAAGAAGGCCGTGGATAAGGCCGTGAAGGGTCTGGCGTTGCACGCGTGAACCCGGCGTCCGGCTCGCTGCCGCGGGCCGCTTCCATGCCTGCCCGCCGCGCCCGGCCGAACCGTTCGCCGTGCTTGCTGGCGAGCCACACGCCGAGCGCGACGACGACGATGCCGAGATAGGTCGTCACCGGAATCCGGTCGCCGAACATCCACGCGGCCCAGGTCAGCGTCACGGGCGGTTCGAGATAGACGAGCGTCGCCACGCGCGTCGCGGGCATGCGCTTGAGCAGCGCCCATAACGTCAGGTAAGCGATGAACGTCGAGAATACCGTCAGCCACACGACGGACAACCAGACGTTCGGCTGCGTCGGCACATGCAGATCGCCGGTGACGAGCCCGCATGCCGCGAACAGCACGAGGCTCACGCACCCCTGCACGAACAGCGGCAGAAACAACCCGTCCTCGTTGCTGCGCGCCGTCGTGAGCGCGCGCCGCCGCTGATAGATCGTCGCGATCGACAGCCCCAGCGCGGACACCAGCGGCAGCATGTACATGACGATGCCGACCGATTCGGTCGGCAGCGCGTATTGCCCGCCGATAACGATGCCGACGCCGATGAATCCGAGCACGAGCCCGGCCCACTGGCGCGCGCCGCTGCGCTCGCTGCCTTCGAACGTCGTCATCGCCGCCGTGATGAGCGGCTGCAACGCCGCGACGATCGCCGCGATGCCCGGCGGCAGCCCATGCTGGATCGCGACGTAGACGCAGGCCAGGTAGAGAAACTGCGACAGAAAGCCGATCACCGCGTGATAGCGGATCTTCTCCAGCGTCAGGCGCCCGAGCCGCCTGTTGAGGACGATCGCCAGACAGAGCGTGACGAGCAGAAAACGCCAGAACAGCAGGTTGAACGCACCGGCCGTCTCCGCGCCGAGCTTGGCACCGATGAAGCCGGAACTCCACGACAACACGAAAACGAGCTGGATCAGGAAAAGCTGCATCGGAACGGCGCCCCTCAGAACGTGACCGTGGATGTGTGCGCGTCGCCCAGCTCGTCGAACCGGATCGGTTCGAGACCGAGGCGAAGGTACTGCATCGCGGCGTCGTCGCGGAGGCTGCGTTGCAATGCCAGCCAGTTGACGACCGTGCGCGGGATGCCGTCGTCCGACGCGAGATGCCAGAAGCCGTTGTCGTCCTCGCGCGTGTACGGGCAATGAAACGACAGCACCAGCGACATGCGCCGCCCTGCCTCGACCGGTTCGACGCCGTGAAACAGCTTGCTGCCGTAGATCAGCAGCGCGTCGCCCGCCTGGCTCAAATCCGCCGTCTTCACATGCGCGCGTTCGCGATCGTGCCGATCGAACGTCTCGGCAGTCGATTCGTAGAACAGAAAGTTTCCGCCCTCGTATTCGGATCGATCCGACAGCACGATGTTCAGCACGAAACTGGTGCCGTCGGTGTGCCACATGCCGACCTGTTCCTTGTCGTCGCGCTCGCGCGTCGGGTAGTAATAGTTGAACTGCGAGCGCGCATTGATCATCGGATACGGAATCAACGGCGCGCCGGCCAGACGCGACAGCCGCAGCAGGAACGCGCGGTCGTGCATCATCGCGTCGATGAAGCGCGAGCGGTTCGTCACCGCACGCACCCGCTTCGAGATGATCCAGTTGCTGTGCGACGCGCTGCGTTCCAGCGTGCGGCCGATCTCGCGCAGCGCGTGAACCGCTTCGTCGGAGAACAAACCGCGCAGGCTGCACACCGCGTTGAGCGCGTTCGACCGCGTGCCGCGCATCGGCACGTCGCGATAGCCGAGATCGTCGAGGTTGCGGCGATACCGCACCTGATAGCCATCGCGCAGAAGGCCGCTCGTCCAGCGCATCCGTTCCGCAACGGTAACCGTGTCGTCCGCGACATTCGCGTCGCCGGCCAGCGAGGTCCGCAGCGCAAGCCTCACCCGATCGAACCCGCGCGCAAACACCGGCAGTGCATGTCCCTTGTTCATCGCGTGCCTCGCTCTCGTCGTTGCGGCCCCGGGGCGCTAGCCCTTGAACTGCGCAATCTGGTACACGACGCTGCCGTCCCCGCTGCGCAGCTCTTCGATCACCCGGCAGTTGCCGTGGCTGCTGCGCACGTGGCGGAATTGCTCGGGCGTGTATTTCAGGCAGACGTTGGTGATCAGATGCCCGTGGACGCCCGCCTTCGATACCGGCTGCAGCGTAACCGCAACGTGGAACTGATCGCCCAGCAGGTTCAGCCGGACGATCGACACGTCATGCTCGCCGTGCGGCTCGAAGCCCTGCTGCCGGCTCACGACTTCGGAGAACCGCACCATGTTCTCGTTGCGGTAGAAGTCGTAGATGTGCGCTTCGCGGCCTTCGACGAACAGCTGCATCTCCGACACCACGTAGGTCGACTTGCCGCCGAGATTGCGGATCAGCCGGCCGATCGTCACCGGCAATTCGTTGCCTTCCTGGAACCCGAGCATCGTGATGAAGGTCATGTCCTGGCCCAGATCGATGTGGTTCCACTGCACGTTCCGGTAATCGTCGGCGATGTAGTTGAAACAGCCGGGCGTCTTCAGGAACGGCATGATCGCGTCGCGCATCGCGTGTTCCGACGACTCGTTGATGTCGACCGCCGTGTAGCGCAGATGGTCCGGCCCGCCGCCGCTGACGCCCTTCATCAGTTCGGTCGTCTTGACCGGCTCGGGCCCGAGTTCGATGTAGTGAACATGGCGGCCGCGCGACAACGTGGCGAGACGCTCGCTCAACGCACCGATCGCTTCCCGCAACGATCCTTTTCCGTTGTGATCCGCACATAATGCAGGACTCCGAACCCCCAATTCGTTCAGATTCCGCATCAAGGAGAAGACTTCACGCCCCGCCTCGCGCTGCCGCGCGGCATCGTCCGTGCGCTGCAACGTCGAATACTTCTCGTGATTCTCGACCGTCCATACCGACTCCGCCTTCAGCTTCCTGTCCCGCACCAATGCATCCACTACAAAATCATTGATAGACATGAATCGTTCCCCGGGATACGTGTCACGCTCGATCGAATGCCTGCCGTCGTCCGCCTGTTGACCCGAGGATAGGGAGGCGCAATAATTCCGTCAATCGACATTACCTGAATCACTGATTCGGAAAATCAAAATCATGCCGCGCACCCTGGACGTCGACCTGCTGCGTACCTTCCACGCCGTCGCGAAGCTCGGCCGCTTCAAGGATGCAGCTGCGTATGTAAATCGCAGCCCGTCGTCGGTCACCGCACAGATCCAGAAGCTCGAGGAGATGGTCGCGCAGCGGCTGTTTACGCGAAACAACCAGGCCGTCGAGCTCACGCAGTTCGGCCACAAGCTGCTCGGCGACACCACCGAGTTCCTGTCGAGCCACGACCGCCTGGTCGAATCGCTGTCGCCGCAGATCCTGACCGGCAAGTTGCGGCTCGGCATCCCCGATTCGTATGCCGCGCATTTCATGGCGGAATTCCTGCCGCGCTTCGCCGCCGACCGGCCGTTGCTCGAACTGACCGTCGAAGCGCGCTCCAGCGAGGAACTGCAGCAGCTGTTTTCCCGCGGCCAGCTCGACATCACGATTGCCGTCGTGCCGAAAGCGCTGCCGCACGCGGAACTGCTCAGCAAGACCCATCCGGTGTGGGTCGCCGCGCGCACCTTCAAGTTCAATCCCGACGCGCCGCTGCCGATCGCCGTGCAGCTGCAGGGATGTCCGTACCGCGATACCGCGCTGAACGCGCTGAAGAAGGCGAAGATCGCGCACCGGATGCTGCTCGAGAGCGCGAGCTCGCCGGCGGTCGAGGCGTGCATCGCGAATGGCCTCGCGGTCGGCATCATCGAGCACGATCGCGTGTCCGGCAACCTGACGAGCAACGTCGCGGGGATCGCGCTGCCGGATCTGCCGCCGCACCTGATCACGATCCTCACGGACGACAGCAATCGCGCCGCGCTGCATTTGCGCGACGTGCTGAAAAGCACGTTCAGGATCGGCTAGGGTAGAAAAGTCATCAGCAGGTCGAGGCCGAACCGCTGCTGATAGAGGTGTCTCGCGTCGTCGTAGTGATTTTGCGTCGATCCGAGTGCTTCGCCAGGTGTAGTCGAAATTGCTACGATCGAAGCCGAATCGGCTACACCATTCCCGTAGACCGCCGGCCCGTTGCAGGCCGGCGGCTTTCTCTCGTCAACCGCCGAGATACGCCTGCTTGATCCGGTCGTTCGCGAGCAGGTTCGCGCCCGTGTCGGCGAGCACCACGCGCCCCGTTTCGAGCACGTAGCCACGATCGGCCACACCCAGCGCCTTGTTCGCGTTCTGCTCGACCAGGAACACCGTGACACCCTCGTCACGAATCGTCCGGATGATGTCGAAGATCTGCGCGATCACGAGCGGCGCGAGGCCGAGCGTCGGCTCGTCGAGCAGCAGCAGGCGCGGCTTGCTCATTAGCGCGCGGCCGATCGCCAGCATCTGCTGCTCGCCGCCCGACATCGTGCCGGCCCGCTGCGCCGCGCGTTCCTTCAGGCGCGGAAACAGCTTGAACACGTGCTCGATGCCGTCGTCGATCTCATGACGGCTCGCGAAGAACCCGCCCATCTTCAGGTTCTCGAGCACCGTCAGGCTCGGGAACACGCGCCGTCCTTCCGGCGAGATCGCCATCCCCTGCCGCATGATCTGGTGCGTCGACATCGCGGTAATGTCGTTGCCCTCGAACAGCACGCGGCCCGACGACGCGCGCGGCGTGCCGCACACGGTCATCATCAGCGTCGTCTTGCCGGCGCCGTTGCTGCCGATCAGCGTGACGATCTCGCCCTTCTTTACCTCGATCGACACGCCCGCGAGCGCCTCGACCGCGCCATAGTGCGTATGGACCTGTTCCAGCTTCAGCATCACTCTTCCCCCAGATACGCCTTGATCACGCGCGGGTCGTTGCGGACCGCTTCCGGCGTGCCGATCACGATCGGCCGGCCGTGCTCCATCACGAGGATGCGGTCCGACACGCCCATCACGAGGCTCATGTCGTGTTCGATCAGCAGCACCGACACGCCGAACTCGTGGCGCAGCTTGTCGATCAGGTGCTGCAGCTCGATCTTCTCCTGCGGGTTCAGACCGGCCGCCGGTTCGTCCAGCATCAGGAGACGCGGCTCGGTGATCATGCAGCGCGCGATCTCCAGGCGCCGCTGGTGCCCGTACGACAGCGTGCCGGCCTGCCGGTTGGCGACCGACTTCAGCCCCATCCGGTCGAGCCACACGGCCGCGCGTTCGAGCGCTTCCTTCTCGGCGCGACGATACGCGGGCGTCGAGAACAGGCCCGGCAACAGCCCGGACTTCACCTTGCGGTGCTGCGCGACGAGCAGGTTCTCGACCACCGTCAGCGACTTGAACAGGCGGATGTTCTGGAACGTGCGCACCAGGCCCTTCAACGCGATCTGGTGGCTCGGCAGCCCGGCGATCGCGTGGCCGTCGAGCACGACGTCGCCGCCGGTCGGCTTGTAGAAGCCGCCGACGCAGTTGAACACCGTGGTCTTGCCCGCGCCGTTCGGCCCGATGATCGCGAACACCTCGTTGCGGCGCACGTCGAAATCGATGCCGTCCACCGCGAGCAACCCGCCGAAGCGCATCTGCAGCCCGGCGACCTTCAACAGTTCCGTATTCGCGCTCATTGCGGCAGCTCCACGTGGGGACGGCTCGCGGGCAGCAGGCCCTGCGGACGCCACATCATCATCAACACCATCACCAGGCCGAAGATCAGCATCCGGTACTCGGCGAAGCCACGCGCGACTTCCGGCAGCACGGTCAGCAGGATCGCCGCGAGGATCACGCCGAGCTGCGAGCCCATCCCGCCGAGCACGACGATCGCGAGGATCAGCGCCGATTCGATGAAGGTGAACGATTCAGGATTCACGAGGCCCTGACGCGCCGCGAAGAACGCGCCGCCGATGCCCGCGAACGCCGCGCCGAGCGTGAACGCCGACAGCTTGATGCGCGTCGGGTTGAGACCCAGCGAGCGGCAGGCGATCTCGTCGTCGCGCAGCGCTTCCCACGCGCGGCCCATCGGCATGCGGATCAGGCGGCTCGTCACGAACAGCGTGAAGCCGACCAGCACCAGCGCGATCAGGTACAGGAAGATCACCATGTGCTCACCGCTGTATTCCAGCCCGATCAGTTCATGGAAGGTCTTCGCGCCTTCGACGCTCGCCGAGCGCGCCATCTCGAAGCCGAACACCGTCGGCTTCGGAATGCTCGAGATGCCGTCCGGGCCGCCGGTGAGGCTCGTCAGGTTGTTTGCCAGCAGGCGGATGATTTCGCCGAAGCCGAGCGTGACGATCGCGAGATAGTCGCCGCGCAGGCGCAGCACCGGGAAGCCGAGCAGGAAGCCGAACGTCGCCGCGGCGATCGCCGCGATCGGCAGGCACTCCCAGAACGACAGCCCGAAATACTGGTTCAGCATCGCGTACGTATAGCCGCCGACCGCGTAGAACCCGACATAGCCGAGATCCAGCAGCCCCGCGAAACCGACCACGATGTTCAGCCCGAGGCCGAGGATCACGTAAATCAGCGCGAGCGTCGCGACGTCCACCGCACCGCGCGAACCGAAGAACGGCCACACGAGGCCGACCGCGAGCAGCACCCAGATGATCGCGCGCTGCTGCTGCGCGCCCATCGCGGGCATCGCCGGCAGCTTCACCGCCGATTTCGCGCGCACGAGCCACGGCTTGAACAGCTGGAACAGGAACACGGCCGCGACCGCGATCCACACCGGACGCCAGTGCGGCGTCAGCACCACCTGATAGCCGTCGAGCTTCAGCTGCAGGCCGAGCACCGGGATCGTGAGGATCGCCGTCAGCAGCGCGGCGGCCGCGGCATTCTTCAGCGCCTGGCCGACCGACGCGTCGGCGGCCGGGCGGCGAACGGAAATGACTTGACTCATCTGCGTCTCCCTCAGACCTTTTCGATGTCCGACTTGCCGAGCAGGCCGGTCGGGCGGAAGAGCAGGATCAGCACGAGCAGGCCGAACGCGACCACGTCCTTGTACTCGGCCGGCATGTAGCCTGCGGCGAAGGTTTCGGCGAGGCCCAGCAGCACGCCGCCGAGCATCGCGCCCGGGATGCTGCCGATCCCGCCCAGCACCGCGGCGGTGAACGCCTTGATGCCCGCGACGAAGCCGATGTACGGGTTCAGCTTGCCGATCGTCAGCCCGATCAGCACGCCGCCGACGGCCGCCAGCATCGCGCCGAGCACGAACGTGAACGAGATCACGCGGTTCGTGTCGATGCCGAGCAGGTTCGCCATCTTCATGTCTTCGGCGCACGCGCGGCACGCGCGGCCCATCCGCGAATGCGAGATGAACAGCGTGAGCGCGATCATCAGCACGACCGTCACGCAGACGATCAGCAGACGCGCATACGGAATCGTCACGTCGTAATCGCCGCCGAGATGGATGTCGAATGCGCCGGAGATCAGCACCGGCACGGACACGTCGCGCGCGCCCTGGCCGATCTGCACGTAGTTCTGCAGGAAGATCGACATGCCGATCGCGGAGATCAGCGGCACGAGGCGCGGGCCGCCGCGTAGCGGACGATAGGCAACGCGTTCGACCGCGAAGCCGTACAGGCCGGTGACGAGCACCGACACGATCAGCGCGGCGCCGAGCACGAGCGGCAGCGGATAACCGGCGGAGATGCCGATGGCGGTGAGGGTCACGAGGCCCACGTATGCGCCGATCATGTAGATCTCGCCGTGGGCGAAGTTGATCATGCCGATGATGCCGTAGACCATCGAGTAGCCGATGGCGATCAACGCATAGATCGCACCCAGCGTCAGGCCGTTGACCAGCTGCTGGGCGAATTGAGGAAAGAAGTCAGTCATGTGCGGGAAGCTCCCGTTGGCGCTGGGTCGCGTGCCGTCGCCGGATCACGGCGGTCGGCCGCGCGCAACGCACGGTGTCGTCTCGGGCCGCCCGTCGGCCGCGCAATGCGGTCATGCGCGGCGCGAATGCACGCCCGCCCCGTCCGGGTCTCGGACAGGGCGGGCGCGCGGGCGGGTACGCCGGATTACTTGGCGGCGGTCTTCGTCGCGTCCTTGTGCCACGTGTAGACGACGAACTTGAACGCCTTCAGGTCGCCCTGGGCGTCATACGCGACCTTGCCGATCGGCGTGTCGAACGTCGTCTTGTGCATGTACGCGGCGACCTTCGTCGGGTCGGTCGTCTTCGCGCCGGCGATCGCGTCGGCGATGATCTTCACCGCTGCGTACGACGGCATCTGGAACGGGCCGTTCGGGTCGCGCTTCTTGTCCGCGAACGCCTTCACGAGCGCCGCGTTGGCCGGGTCGGCCGAGAAATCTGCCGGCAACGTGACGAGCATGCCTTCCGAAGCCGGGCCGGCGATCGCCGTCACGTCCTTGTTGCCCACGCCTTCAGGGCCCATGAACATCGCCTTCACGCCCTGCTCGCGCGCCTGGCGCATCAGCAGGCCCATTTCCGGGTGATAGCCGCCGAAGTAGACGAAGTCGACGCCTTGCGACTTCAGCTTCGTGATGATCGCCGAGTAGTCCGAATCGCCGGCGTTGATGCCTTCGAACAGCACGACCGGGATCTTCGCGCCTTCGAGGTCCTTCTTCACCGACGACGCGATGCCCTGGCCGTACGACTGCTTGTCGTGCAGGATCGCGACCTTCTTCGGCTTCACGTTGTTGATGATGTAGTGCGCGGCGGCCGGGCCTTGCTGGTCGTCACGGCCGATCGTGCGGAAGATGAAGTGGCGCTTCTTGCCTTCCGTCAGCTGCGGCGCGGTGGCCGACGGCGTGACCATCACGATGCCTTCGTTCTCGTAGATGTCGGAGGCGGGGATCGTCGAACCCGAGCACACGTGGCCGATCACGTACTTGATCTTCTGGCTGACGATCTTGTTGGCGACGGCGACGGCCTGCTTCGGTTCGCATGCGTCGTCCATCTGCACGACTTCGAACTTGTTGCCGCCCGCGCCGCCTGCCGCGTTGATCTGTTCGATCGCGGTCAGCGCGCCGGCCTTCACCATGTCGCCGTATTGGGCGACCGAGCCGCTCATCGGACCAGCGATGGCGATCTTCACGGTTTCCGCTTGCGCGGCGGCGGCGCCGGCGGCGAACAGCACGGCGGCGACGGAAATGGACGTAAGACGGGACAGCGTCATCTGGGAGCTCCTCGATGTTGTTTAGTCATACGGGCAAAGGCGGCATGACTTGCGCAATCGAACAGCACCCGGGGCGAGGACATGGGACACGCCCGAGACACATGAAGACGGACCTGCGGATGGATGTTGCGTAGCGGGGCCCGGCTCTTGCAGTCCCCCAAGGGGGACGTCTGGTTCGGAAAGACATCGTGATGCGTCTTGCATTGCGCAAGCGTTTCGCCTGCCCCGCTTGCCAACTGCTTGTTCGGAGGGATGGTCCGACAGCCGTTGGCAAGGCAGTCGAAATTATATGGGGGTTTTTAAATCGTCTGTCAAAAATGCCGCTTCTATGAGGGAAAACACGGAGAAACTTGGCTCGCGCCAGGTGGCGATTGGGGAGCAACTCGGGTAGGCGGGGAACGTTTGCGGTGGGTGCAATTGGGTTGCGATTTTGGGTCTGGTTTTGGGGTTGTGGCTTGATGGGTGGGGCTTTGCGGCGATTTGTGGTTGTGGATCGTGCGATTTTTCGTTTTTTAGGGGTCGGTGCTTTTTAAATCAATCGACTGAGGATTGCGTGGGCGCGCACCAACGCGGGGCGGCGGGTTGGATCGGTTAATCCTTCCATATGCTGACGTTTACGACACATGCGAAAGCTCGTTGTTATTTTTATGAAATAATGCGAACTCGCCTCTGCAATCCAGCCAGCCTCCCCGCGAACCGCGCCCGCCGCGCTTCGCCGTCGCTTCAGGGCCGCTTCAACGCCCGTCCGCCGTTCAGTCTCGCCAGCCAGTGATCTGCCGTTTTTTCAATGCACATCACCTGCTTCGGATCGCATATGAATCATCCCTTCCGTCTTTCTTCCGCCGCCGCGCTTGCTTGTGCGCTTTCTGTTTCTACCGTCGACGCCTCGGGCCGCGATTCGCTGGTCGATCGCTCGGGCGGTGCCAACGTGTTTCGTTCGGAACGTCAGGCCGTGGCTCGCGATGATGGGCGCTCGGCACGCGCAACCCGACGCGTAAAGTACGCTGCGCCGGCTGAACGCAGCCCGTTCGATACGCCTGATGCGCGGCCGGTGCGTGTGTCAGGCGATACGCTCGAATCGCACACTCCGTCCGAACACGAATCCGATTTCGTATTGCCCGCGAATCGCGTTGCGCTCGGCGCGGGTGGGAGCGACAGCCTTGGGCGCGCTTTGCCCGGATATGAACAGCGCGCGCAGAACTGGGACGAATACCTGCGGGCGAATGGTTCGCGACCTGTCGGCAGCGGCGGCTCGTATGCACCAACGCGGACTTACGATGCCGCGCGCGGGCCGCACGGTACGCCGAATCCGTTTGATCCGTCAGTGCCGCAACCGGAGACCCGGACGTTCTACGACAACGGCGCCGGTACCCATTGCACGGCTACTGGTGGCGCGGGAACTTCGCGGTCATCGTGCAATATCGCCTGGTGATACATTGGGGCGGCCGATAGCGGCTACCCTGCCCGGCGCGCTGCGCGACGTCGCGCAGCGCGGCCGCATCTCGCGGCGTTGCCTTTTACAGTTTCGTGATGATCAGCCTGCCAGGCTCAATATCGATCCGCGCCTTCTGGCCGGGTACAAAACACGCATCTTCAATCAGCCACATTCCACCAATCTTCATGTACGGGTAGAACTTCTCCGGCTTGATATCCGTTTTCGGTGTACCCCACATTTCCTGGATCGTGACGAAACGTTCCGTCTTCGGTGGTCGTGCTTTATGATTCGGCTTAGCCATGGGCAACTCCTTGGTAGTTGGCTTTGGTTAGCGGGTCGCGAGTGTTGGTAGCACTTGCGGCCCGCGCTCGTTTACTGCGGCATGTTGATGATTTCGATTCCTCCTTTGTTGACAATTGATGAATCAACAGCATGCGGCGTTTACATTCGCGCACGACGCACACTCAGTTACCATCCGCTAGACACTCTCTATTAGACCATCGTATACGCCCGTTGTTTACGGCCGGGATGAACGTTAGCCACATGGTATAACACCATATCTAGTGGAGGGGATCTTGTAATTCCGCGCACAGCCTCACACTAGGTTGCCGAGCTCATCGAGCGATAAAAATCGGGAGGTAAGAGGTATTTCAGCGCGCTATGGGGATGCTTCTAGCTGCAATGCTTGAGTGCGATTGTCAAGTTAGCATAACTATCGATCCACATCATGACTCGACTGATCGGTCACGTAACAATTCACAACAAATCGATGAAACTCGGTTCATACACATAAATACAAACCGATAATGCTTATTTTATTATTGGACTGCAAATTATCAGGAATCTGCACCTCGATCCCCATCACCCTCTCCGTACCATTCGATCAAACTTGGACAATAGCATCGTACCCCATTTCATCGAGATGGCACACTCGAATCTCCGCATCATGAATGAGCGGGTTATCCCTAATACCTACGCCCTTTGCATTTCAAGGTACCATGAGAACGTAACAAAACGTTACAAGTCGCCAGCATTGATCTGACAGCTGTTCAACCAAAGCGAGGACCATAGAATGGCTTTATATAAGAATGAAAATCGCCTTACTAAATCAAGCGATGCAGCATTCGACGCCACGCATGCGCCAGGTTCGGCGGCACCGCATCCCGGAATTTATAGATGCACGAACTGCGGAGATGAAATAGCCATTGCTGGCGGTCACGTACTGCCGCCTCAAAACCACAAGCAACACAACCCCAATAACGGAAAAATCTCCTGGCAGCTTTTAGTTTACCCAGTTCAACAGTAAAAACATTATAACAACACACATTCACACCGATTCAATTAAATCCTTCAAAATCTTAACTAAAGGGCGAGCCACGATGGATCGCTCTTTTTATTTGGAGACACCGGAAACAGAAATCCCGCGAGCGACTTCAACACAAACTTGATCGCAGCGATTTTTGAAATCGACCACCAACCGCCAATTACCAATCGCCATCACACCATCTCAATGCCTTACGATTTAACTAGCCGCCTTGTAATCGGACTTGTGTCCAGCGCACTCTTCGACTTAACCGAATCAGATGAGGTATTTCGCAATGAAGGCGAAGATGCATATAGAGCATACCAGAGAAAAAAGCAGCACATCCCCCTCGAACCAGGCGTTGCCTTCGCATTCATTCGCCGCCTTCTCTCCTTGAATGAACTAAACAAAGACGATCCATTGGTTGAAGTTATTTTACTGTCAAGAAATGATCCAGATACCGGAATGAGGGTTATGGATTCGATAAAAAAATACCAACTTAATATTAGTCGAGCACTTTTTCTGCAAGGTGGAGCACCGCAACGGTATATTGCCCCACTCAATATAGCTTTATTTTTATCGGCGAATCAAGTCGATGTACAACAAGCAATACTCGCCGGGCACCCGGCAGGCCAAGTATTATCTGGCGTAACTCCTGGCGACAATGATTCTGGCGAACTTCGAATCGCATTTGACTTTGATGGTGTTATTGCCGACGATGCTGCCGAAGCGGTTTATCAAGCCCACAACCAGCTTGACGATTTTCATCAACACGAACAAGATTTAATCGATGTTCCACACAACCCTGGACCGTTGGCCGAGTTTTTAAAAAAACTTTCCACCATTCAGGAAATTGAGCAAAAAAGATTATCAAGCGACCCTCAGTACAAGCAAAAACTAAGGATCTCAATTGTTACAGCACGAAATGCACCGTCGCACGAAAGAGTAGTCAACACCATGCGAACGTGGGGCATATCGATCAACGAAGCATTCTTTTTGGGTGGCATCGAAAAGAAACTCGTCCTTGAAGTCTTGCAACCGCATATTTTTTTCGACGATCAGCGATTACATCTAGATGCCGCAGCAGGAACGCTCCCTTGCGTTCATATACCGTTCGGAGTACGGAACCGATGAGAGCAATTCTCGCTCGACCTCGCGCGTTCGCTGTCGCCGCAGATCGATATCGATAAAACGAAAGCCCACGCTTCGAAAAGCGTCGGTCGAATAAACGCACCCAACAAGATCGCAACACCGATATAAACCGTTCGCTTGCGGCAAAGCAACTACAAGCGAACTGATCCACCCAACTTAACGAGTAGCCTTATCAGGACGACGCCTGATTAGCGTAAAAACGCTTGATAGTTGATGCGGTTCGCGCGGTCGCCGCCCTGCCCGCGAAGATTTGTTTCGCGGGCAGGGCAGCGGCCAATGGAGATCATTCTTGAGCTTCGTTGGCCGTCCATGCCGCTGTCCTCGTTGTTTGCTGATTTCTCCGCACTGCTGCATTCCCCGCAATTTCGTGAACGCGCAAGTAACAGCGACCATGTCACCGAGCTTTACCGTCGTCCCAAACTGCCATTGCCGACGCTGGTGGCCGTCATGCTGGGCGGGATGCGTAAAAGCGTCCGCGCCGAACTCAATAAGTTCTTCGGCTATCTTCGGCAGCAGGCCAGTCTCGCGCATGAGGTTTCCGAGCAAGCTTTCGCCCGCGCCCGTGCCAAGCGGGCCAACACCGTGGTGCCTTACCTTAGCGACTGGTTGCTTGCACGTGCCGAGCGCGACGCTCGGGTGGCGCGCTGGCATGGCCTGCGCTTGGTTGCGGCCGACGCCACCGCCGTGCGCCTTGGGCTGCGCGCCAGTCATGTCCCGCGGGCCACTGCAGCCGATCCAATTGCAATCGGCCTCTATCTGCCGGGCGCCGAAATGATGCAGGCCGCTTCCCTGCACAGCCGAGAGTGAACGCCAGATGCTGTTCGAACATCTCGATCGGCTCAGCACGCAAGATCTGCTGTTGCTCGATCGCAGCTATCCTTGTCGCTGCTTGCCCGCACTCCTGAACAAACGCGGTATTTCGTTCTGCGTCCGCGTCGAGAAGGCCGGCAACGGCGGTTTCGCCTGCGTGCGCGACTTCCTGCGTTCCGGCCCGACCGAACAGGTGGTCCATCTGCGTGTCCCCGATTATCTCGACGCTGTCGATTACGAATGCGATAGCCAGCCAACCACGGTTCGGCCGGTACGCCACGTCGCCTCCACCGGCAAGATCCGTGTCCTGATGACCAACCGGTTCGACGCCGTGTGTTTCCCTGCCGCCATCATCGGTGATCTGTACCACCAGCGCTGGCGCATTGAGGAGACCGTCAAACGCCTCAAGCACCGATTCGCCCTCGAGCATGTTACCGGGCTGTCACAACTCGCTGTCGCGCGGCATCTCGCAGTCAAGATTCTGTGCGACAACATCCATTCGTTGCTCAGTCAGGCCGCCCACGACGCTGCGCAACTGCCCAGCGAAAGCCATATCAATCGCACCTTCGCCGTCACGGCCATGCGGCCCTTGCTTCCTCGGCTGCTTGGCCGAGCCACCGCGCGAGAACTCGCCGACGCCCTTGGCCTGCTGGCGCGGCGTACCTATCGTGCATCGCACAGCCAGAACGCTGCCTCGACCAACGCGACGCAAGCCGCACAAATTCATGGCGATGAAAACATGTTGACGTCACGCTCGCTTAAGTTGGATGGATTGGTGTGGCGAACTCAGTGCGTCCTAATCCGGCCATACATTGAGACAATCTGTCATCTGTCCCATTTTGACATCCAGAAATTCTTGCACCCCAGGTCCGGCCTCGGCATGCACGAGTAGGAATCTGTACTCGCGCTGGTATGCGAACCTGAAATCTTTAGAGTTGTAGTGCCTTACAAATGAACGCGGAGGAAGTTCATATGGATCAAAGTACTCAACAGGGTTGTGATGAAACATGCAACCAGGCATAAGCTCTGACGCGGCTCTTTCCAGTCTACGGGCGAACTCGTCAACGTCAGAGATAACAGCGCATCGGTCTACGTTGAATTCGGTAAGGAGCCGCCGGTCCCAGTCGCAGGACATGCAAAGCAAATAGTACGGAGGTCCGCTATGACTGGACTTAATGTCGCCAACGATAGAGATAGGTTTTCCGTCTAGAGTGGTGACCGTCGCATGATTTCCGTTGAGGAAACTGACCTTCGTCATCTCTTCATCTTGGCGCGCAATATCCTTTTCCAGCGTCGCGTAGAAGTCGGCGCGCCACATTCTGAGTGCTCCATGTTGGGCAAGTTCTGTGATGCGTTTCTCACTTGCAAAGCGGTAAAGAATGTCGCCGGCATTCGGATAACGTGGACGTGGAGGGTCGTCGCATCGTTCAAGCGTCGTCGGCACGGGAAGACCGATGGGAATTCCCTGACCTCTGAGATGCAGTTCCAGCCGTGTTTGGTACTCCTTCCGATACCAATACCAGGAACTCAGAAAGGTGTTTGAAGGAATGACATGGCGTTCTGACGACACGAGATGCACAAGGTTTTTGGCAATGCCGATGTATCGCCGGCACAAATCCGGGAGGGGCAGGTTGCTTAGATACCGATGTGTTCGGTACTCGAACTCCCAGAATTCCGGCTCATAGTGGAGCTTCGACTGCTTCCAGGAATTCATTGCAGCATCGGTAGGGTAAGCCTCAGGAAGTTGTAGCGGGTGGATTGTGTTTCTAGTCATCGCAGATCGATTGATAGGCAACAGCTTCGATAATGCCAGATAGCGACAGTCGCCTGGATATCGTCAAGAAGCGGCAGATCTACACTTGATAGCAATCAAGCCTGTACAAGCAAACGAATGATCACAACGACCATGACGTTCCATCTGCTTCAGAGGTCGAATGACCGCTAGCTGAGCGGAACTGCCGCCTGAATGTCGGGGGTAGCAAATCGGACGGACGGCTCTTCCTGGCCGGAGGCCGCCCGACGTGGCTGGCCGTAGTCGACCGGAACCGGCCGTTCGGCACGAGCCGATTTCAATGACCGATTCCTGACGTAGCACGGACTCGGAATTATCTGGCTGTCCGGCGAATCACCAAGGCGCCGAAGCCCCGGTCCAACGGTAAGATTCGCGGTGGTTTGCGTACTTCGTAGATGTTCATCGATTCGCTCCCAGCGATCCGTCGCTTCAACTGGCTGACGAGTACTACTCGATCATCTCCGGTAACAACCTTATTAAGGTTAAAAACGAGTCTCCGACTGCTGTCCAAAATATCGCCAATCCAGTAGTATTCTCCACGATCAAAAATGGGGTGCGGCAAATCTTTCTCCGCTTCCCATAACGCCAGGATTTCATCTGCGGAAGGGAGCCGCGGCTGAAGATCCAACTGTTCGTGACTGAATACGAGATCACCCAGCTCACGAGTGCTATGTCTGTATATCATCCGATCACTAACTTCCAGTTTAGCAGTAGCGGGAAGTGAATACGTCACTTGATAGGCTGCATCTTCGACCAACATTTCTGCACCCCGCATCGACACGTGAATCAGCATCGCATGCCACCGCGGCGGTAATGTGTGTGCAGGCGGAAGACGTTCCGTCCCGATCCTTGATATCCGGTTCTTTGTTAATATCTCAGGTACCCTCATTGGGTGTGCAAACGGCAGCAGGTTTGTCTTGTTCAAATCAGACGTCAGGACCTTTGAGATGGTCTCGGGATTATTGGTTGGATGAACCGATCGGCCCCAACTATAGAACAGCTCGCGCATATGATCAGTCCATGCAGCTTCCACACACAAGCCGTCGCCAGTTATGAATGCGAGCACGAAAAGAAATTCCATGATCGAGCGGTGAGCAAACTTGTAGTTTCCTGCACTATCCCTGTTCAGAAGCGAGCGCGACGTAAGATGCCATTGATCGATGTTTGTCCCATGTCGGCTTCCAAGATCGGCCAGTTCGACGCTGGTGAGCTTCTCTGTCCGTCGATGGGTACGTCCTAGATAGATGTCGACCGCAATCACTTTCGACACTGCCAACAGCTTGTCCGGAGTGATCCACCGACTTTCTCGCTGAAGCCAGCGGTCCACCATAAATGCGTAGAGATCGAATATCTCGGAATACGATTTCTTCTGTCGTACCAGATCTGGTATCTGCTCGATCAGCATGGGTCGCGCGCCAAGATCACCAATCGACTTGATAAGCGAAAGGGCGCGACGCTTTTTGAGGATGAAGAAGAAGGGGAAGTGCAATGCGACATACTGATTGACCTGCGCCACCGAAAACGGCAGAAGATACAGCTTGTAGAACTGGTACTCCCCACGTTCGCCGCCCGGACGAGCTCCGAAGCGCGCAATCCCGGTTTCCGTCGGAATCGACATTTCATCAGCGAAAAACTGAGACCGACATGTGATGATGACTCGCCGGAAGTCTCTCGCTGCTGTCATGATCACAGTGAGCCGGTCATTGAATGAACGAACTGCCTCAGTATCTTCGTCAAGAGCATCAAGCAACAGCACTGTGTCGCGAGGCTCAGAAATTTTTGCGACCAGTGTCAACGCGTCGCTTCTACCGAGCGGAACAACTGCAACTTTCCGGTCCTTAGTTCTCTTCGACCTCTGCTTCCGAACAAAATAATTCAGACAGAAAGTCGTTTTTCCCATCCCGGAGTCTGCAAGGACGAAAAGGTACCGATGACTCTCAAGTTCGCCGAAAAAATTGTCTACTGCACTGAAAATGGACTGGCGCACCGCAGCAACATGTAACAGATCGGATTCATTGGCTGGGTCGGTCTGGGCGCAATCCGGTTCAACGTAGAGTCGTTCTGCTCTTCTGATTTCCTCATCTCCGAATGCCGCCATGTTTTCAGACAGCCGCGTCCTCAAAGATCGGCGGCGCTCACCACGGGTTGCGCGCCACCGGTTGAATTCGTTGATGAACTTGAGTACGCCGGCAAGCCCGACAATCACACTCAGCGCTATAGCTGTTGCCCTGCCCCAAGGGCCGATCTTCAGTGAGTCATAGGCCCTAGTCATCCACTCGAGGCAATTGGCCACCCCATTCAGACACTGATTCATTATTAGTTTTACTCTTGTGTTTGGGATATTATCCGCCGATCATCTTCGTCACGGGTCCACGGTGAAGGGCCCGTGAAAACGGTTGTGGCTCGGAGCGAGCGTCGTCGAATTCTCGCATGGGATTCGGGCCTGCTGAAACCTGACCGTCTGGCATCGCCTGGATCCTGCACTGGCGAACGGCCGGAATCACGATCTACTAGATGTAGAAAATCATTCACATGCGGTACGCCAATGGGCGGATGAAGGCGTCTACACGAAAAGGGGGCTCGCTAGATCCCAAGTGAGAAATACGGCTAGTGCGAACCGCACGTACAGACGGTAGCCCGGTGTGAGACCCGTCGTCAAGAATCGCTACTGAAAGGCCGTTCTCGGGGTGCTGCCGCCGTCCGAACGACTAGGTGGCGGAATGGTCGAACGTCTCTTCCTGGCTGTACTGAGACATTCCAGTATCCGTATCTGCATGCGCAAACTGGCGCGCTTACTGAACGACGCGGAACGCGTACGGATAGCGGACGATCACCAAAACCTTCCCGACATGCGTTTGCGCGACGATATCTAGGAAATGAAAGACCATTGTCAGGATCGTCTGGCGACCGCAACCCTTGGCTTGTATACAGAAAATTCGCACAAGAATATTTAAAGCTGCCATTACGTCTGACGAGAAACGTACCTGAAGCAATATGTTCCTAGCAAAAAGCGCCCACACATATTGAGCCCAGCACAAGAATGAGTAATATGCCCGAAAGGCCGTCGACAAGAACGCATCGCGCGGGGTAGCCAAATGCAACGGAACGAGTTGATTTCATCGGCATTGCTCGATGACATCTACGCTGCAGCACTGGGCGATCAGAGATGGGAAGTCGCGCTCGACGGCTTGCGATCGTCGGTAGGCGTACGCATGGCCACGCTGCTGTCGTTCGACGATGCGGCGGGAGTGCCGGTCATCGACCGGGCCGCGGGCGACGACGAGCCGTGGGTTGCCGATTGCCGCCGCGCATACAACACCGAGTTCTATCTGTATGACCCGGTCGTACCGATCGCCGGCAACTGGCCGACTGGTCGCTGGTTCGAGGACGTCAAGCAACTGTCCCGCCCACAGCGCGAACACTGCGTGTTCTACCAGGAATTCCTGAGGCCATACGGGATTGGCAGCATCGCCGGCCTGTATATCCATCGCGGCGAGCACACCGGCGCATTCCTCAGCGTACAGAGCGGCCCCGAATCGCAGGGCCTGTTGGACGCACAGCGTGTCGCGATCGAAAGCATGGGCGCACACATCAGCCGCGCATTGCGGATCGAGGCACGCATCGGCGAACTCGAAGCACGCTTGGCCGCCGCGGAATCGGCGCTCGATGCGCTTCCGGTGCCGGTGTTCTTGCTCGGCGCGCAACGCGAACTCCGCTATACGAATCGCGCAGCCGATCAACTGATCGCGGCGGAACCTGCGCTGCGAATCGTGAACGGGCGCTTCGCGCCGGAAGGCTGCGTCGACGATGCGCAATGGCGGCACGCGTTCGCGCGCGGTGGGCTATTGCTGCGCCGTGCGACGGGTGAACCGCTACCGCTTGCGCTGATACCGGTGCCCGAACAGTCACGCCTTTTGCGCGAGCGGCCCGGTGTCGCGGCATTGATGACGGCAGCCGACCTGCGTTCGCCGGCGGCACGCGCGCAGCGGCTGCGCGTGTTCTACGGACTGTCGTCGGCCGAAGCCGATCTCGCGGTGCTGCTGTGCTGCGACGGACGCTCGCCGCAGGAATGCGCCGAGCTGCGCGGCGTGTCGATCGGCACGATCCGCTCGCAGATCAAGTCGATCTATGCGAAGACGGAAGTAACGCGGGCGGCGCAGTTGACGTCGCTGGTCATGCAGACGTGACTTGGCGGGATCGGGATTGATATGCCGCTCGGAAAAGAAATACTGCGTCCAGTTCTGGGATCCGCGACTTCCGGATAGATACAAATTGAGCCCGGGATACGACTAGCTCTCTAGCCAAATTCGCCACGTTCAGAGACCACCCTGACGCCAAGACGGCTGCTTCCATCACGCCCCATCTCCACGCACAAATTATGCGATTTTCACATTCTCTATATTATCTCCGCACACCACCCACTTACGGCCCGCGCTTGACACAAACGCGACTCCCCCGTGAATTTTCTCCACAGACACAAAAGATTCAGAATCCAGAGACATCAATGCCCAGTCGAGAACATCATTAGTTATTTTATAAAAGAAGCCACATGATCCGTGAGCAGACGCTTCACCACCAACGTAGAGTGATCCCGCGACATCCGCAGTGAAATTCTTAAACACGTCAGTTAAATCATATTCTGCGACACGAATAGATCGATCCATTTCCGGCTGCCCATCTCTTATTCTATAACCAACCACATCATATTTTCCATTGACGACACAGTCGGCATAAAGGAATCGCTCTCCGAGCAACATGTCACGAAGTATGTCAGCATCCAATTTTATTTCTCCTATTTCTAACAACTCGCGCTTCGCCATATATCTTACCGATGGCAGGCTTGCGGTGCTGCTGTGCTGCGACGGACGCTCGCCGCAGGAATGCGCCGAGCTGCGCGGCGTGTCGATCGGCACGATCCGCTCGCAGATCAAGTCGATCTATGCGAAGACGGAAGTGACGCGGGCGGCGCAGTTGACGTCATTGGTCATGCAGACGCGACTTGGCGGGATCGGGATTGATGAAGCGGCTGATGTTTGGACCGTAAGTTCGGCGAACCCGGCGCGAAGGCCACTACGAGCATTACGTGGCCGCGGTGATCCTGACACTTCTGTATAAGCCGATGCCCTTACCCACACTCAATATGGAGTTTGAAAAACCAATAACGCCTTCGTTCTGGACGCCGTGACGCTCGGGTCAGCCAACGAAATACACAAATCGACGAATATATCTGTCGCGATAGCGAAAGACTCTGGCTCTGCCATTTCCATCCCCACCTTCTTAACACAAATCACAATTGCATCGGTTTATACGAAAGCATTTTCTCCACAATTTCCCCCAGCGACATATCCTCGTACTTTTTCTGAAATATATAATCCATTGCACTCGGATCAATCACATTCTTATTCAAAGTTTCAATGTCATTTTCAGCCTCCTCATCGGAGGCATAATTTGACTCTCTCATTCTTCCGACCAGTACGATCAATTCATCCCTATTCATCGTCCGACCTCTCACAAGTGGCATGCAGGATCCAGCACGGCCATCGTAATCCATATGGATTTCGACTACCGCCCCCGTTTCACTTTCATTGCATATCTCCAGCACCCTCTTCTCGAAATTTCCCGTCAGGGGGAGCGAGGACAAATTGCCGCACGAGAACCGCTGCTTTTTCTACTTAAGTTACCACCAATACCTATCGCGTTAAGGCTCCGGATAAACGGGAATCTTTTTTTCGCCACGAATTTCAAAAATCCTCACATCACCCCCGCTGCCCTCCACCGATAACACTCGATCAGGAAAACGCCCCTCCGGCCATTTAACCACTATCCCAACAATACTCCCGTCAGCATCATACGAATAATTCGTCTCTGTATACTCAAGATTTCGCTTTTCAAGCTGGAATACACTGGAGACATTCCCATTTACATAGTTCAATCGCACCACTCGAGTCACCTGAGAATCAGGATTCTCTTTAAATGTATTTCCATATACGTACCGAGTTGCAGCACTTTCTGAGTATTGAAAAAAATCATCGGAACGCATCCAATCCTGGCTTCCGGGTGGACCGCCCAATTTGCCATACGCAACCATATGTATTACTCGCCCTTGATCATCGTACGAATAACAATACCGTCGGGGTCCCGGCTCCGATTTGCCTTTCAACATACGCCCGGGCTTCACTCCAAGCATCTCAATGCGATAGGGTTCGAGAGAAAATGGGGAACCGGCACCAGCTCCCCACCCTTCTGATTTAGCGCCCTCTTTCGCTAACCTCAAAAACTTCGAATAAGCTCCATCGCTTTCATGCAGCAACTCAACAAGATCGTCCTTCTTCATTTCTCACCCATCTTTTCCTCTTTGGGAATGCCTCCCCATCCTCAAGATCGGTTCTGATTTTATCCAACCCGGCGCCAAAATCGAGGAGCCGCATTTACGTTATTATCGAAAACGCATTGTTTGTAAGAGTTACTATGAGCGCCTTCCTCACCATGGGCGATCGACAGATCGCCGGCTAGGCGCGAACCAGTGTCCTTAGGAAAACAAGCACCATTTTCAAATGCCAAAAAACCACTCAATGAACTCGTTGAAATCAGCCCACCGAGCCTTGAGATCGCCCTTCGTCAATCGTTCAAGATCATCTCCCAGCCCAATATCAAACACCTCGCCAGTCTCCATGTTATAGAAATACCCCCGCTCTCCCGAAAATGAATCCAACGGAATATATGGCTCCGGTATCTTGAGAACCTCACGAGCCACCTTCAATCTACCAATATAATCAGAATTATTCAAAAACCAGCAAATTTGATATATCTCACCATTCTTCGACGTGAACGTCGGACCATCTTCGACATGCAAATAAAATTGCGCAAAATCTGATGATATATCGCCCCACATCTTCAAAAGGGCGGCACTATACGTCGGCTCAACATCATCAAACCACCAGTTTTTACTCCGACAAAACGAAATAATTTTACTCGACAGCATATCAACCTCCACAGCGCCCAACAGTTTTCCTTCGCTCAACTTCCGTAGCAGCACGTTGTTTCGAATATGCCTCGCGATCCGCATTAAATTCGTTCCTATCGACGGAATTTACGGGGTACGCATTCGGAAAACATGGATGAAGCGCATTACTACCCGGTAACGCGCCCCATTGCATCCGTTTCGCACCTCAAAAAAAATCGAAAGAACTTCACACGCAGATAATTCTATTTTTTTATTGCCGCCCAACGTAGCCATCTCCTCCGCACGCCCCCCGCATTTGTGAGTGAGATGGTCTTGTCGGAGGATGGGTTCGTCCAATAAACACTTCGGATAGGGGAGAACTGGAGAAATCAGCCCACCGCCCTCGTTAGCGACGATTCAAGCCCAGCCCTTCCGATTATTAGAGAGGCAAATATTTTACCTATCAAATCTTCCACTCAACAGCAGCTTTCCTTTCTTTCCACCCCATGGGTCATCGCGCAAATACATTGCTTGTCGATGCATGGCATCCGAGGTAAATGTAAACTTATAGAATACTTCCTCTCCCTCACAGACCTCGTAATACACATCGTAAGAAGCAAGCGGTAACGGCAGCGCAATCTTGAATTTTTCAGTTGCCGAGGCAACTTCCAACGCGCCGGGATCAGTGATACTAAACGGAGCAACAATGCATCGCGCCGCCTGCTCGTCCATCTCAAATTTATTCGCTACTCGCAAATACACCTTTGCGCCAAAGGCGTCGTCCGGAAGTGGATCAAAAATGACGTAGTCGTCGTGAAGTACCGCACCTTGATCAAGGTTGCCCGTTCCCCATTGGCTCAAACCTTCGTCATACGGTCTAGACCTAACTAGAATCTGGCTATGGGAAATCAATAGATCGACTGTTTGGCCGAGATTGTCACTCATTTAATTCAAAGCCGACGATTACCATGCTAAATCATTGTGATACCCAATTGAGTATCACTCGGGCGATTCCCTATAAATTTGCAACCCACCAAAGACCCGTTGCGAAACTCTGCACCCTCGAACGTACACTCATTGAACGTACAGCCAATGAGGACAGCCTTTTTCATATTTGCCCGGTCAAACGAACACTTTTCGAAGGTAGCCCCCCGAGCCATCGCATCAATCAATTTCGCGCCAAAAAAACTGCAATTTAAAAAAGACGCCGCTCCAAGCGCAGTGCTTTTCAGTGATGACTTTTCAAAATCACAGTTCTCAAACAAAGCCCCAAAAAATCTTCCATCGAAATTGGCGCCGAAAAATTTACTCCGCCTGACATTGCAATTATTCAATGATCCCGCCAGGAGACATATAGAATAAGAAAAATCAACGTCATTTATCGCCACCCTGGAAAGCTGAACCTTTAGGGGGAAACCACGAAAGTCCGCAAGCCCATCTTCCGTCTTATGGAAAGGTGACGCTGGAAGAGCGCCCATCCGTTTCACCATGAGGCTTATCTCTTGGTTTGTCGATTTGGATAGACTCTCATCCCACCGCAGTTGATTTGTTTTTGCGTCACTCATATCAGTAAAATATATTAGCCCGGACAGACATCGGCAGCGTACTTATCGATCTTCGTCCTTGCCCGGGAGTTGTTATATCGAACGCACCAAGCTTCCCCCCGGCAAGTAAATCTGGTAGTCGGGCCTGAGCAGATTGCCAGCAGAGTTCCTCAGCCCCATCAAATCGGTCCTTCGACACGATCTGCACGGAAATCAGGTCACAACTGTCGCACTAAAAGCAGTCTCTGCATCAACAAATAACGTCTCTATACTCAAATTCCGAGTAACCAATACCAAACCCCGTCAAAACTCACCGTTGAAAATCAATCCGAATCAGGATATATCTCTCGCAAACTTTCCTCTCGACTAACTTGCGACCAAACCGCACGACTCCACGCAACCCCACCATTTCTAAAGATGGATTTTATTTTACCCTCAAATTCTTCATTGAAATTCTCATCCGACTCGATAAAAACATCCACAACATGATTTTCATCAGACAAAAAATCACCAAGGCGATCGACTCTATCAACGACCTCGATGGAAAAATCATTTCCACCCCAATCTGCGATATAACGTCCCTTTTTATCCTTCACCGAAAGGCGCACACCAAATGCATTTTGGATTTTTCTAACCAAATCAAGAAAATCAACATCTTCTAGAAGAACTACGCTCAAGCAACGACCGCGCTTAGAAATCATTTAAAACACCCTCCAATTTTCACCTGCCTATCCCCTTGCCTTGCGAGAGCATCCAATTCATGGGTCTTGAAAATTCTAAATCCAAAAGGATCCTCCCTCAACCCAGGAAATTCCTTCCTCAAATCGCTATCAATGGATTTTTCTATCTCAGAAAATCCAGGTATCCTCGAAGCATCTCGACGTCTATTCGTGAAGACAGAATTATTTGCCAAGTAATCAGATTGAATAAATCCATCAACATCGAAATCATTTATATTTATTGGCCTAGAAATAGAGGGATCGTGAGCCTTACTAATCCCACTTGCAGCACTCCCTCTATAGCCAACTGTCGCATTCGGATCAATGGCCTGTATTGCAGGCAAATGATTTTCAAGGATTGAATTTATTTTTTGCTGAATTGCATCCAGTGGGCTTAACCCCAGCGGATCAATCCAACTTATCGGATTCGGCGCGTACTGATACAGGTTCATCCCACCGGCTAGTCCGATGGGATCCTGGGCAATGAACCTCCCGATATCGGGATCGTAGTACCGAAACAGGTTGTAGTGCAGTCCTGTCTCCCGGTCCAGATACTCCCCTTGGAAACGCAGGTTCTGTGGTCTTGGTATATGGCCAGACGTTGGCGTCGCTTCCTGTACCTCGCCCCATGACGGTATGGGCCGCTGCGGCACCCGCGCAATCCACTCCTCCTGCACCGCATTGCCCCACACTTTGTAGCGTGCCTGCCAGACCAGCTCGCCATCGGCGTCAGTCAGTTCCTCCGGCAGCCCCGAAACATCGTTGTGAAAGTAGTAAACGGCGTCCCGTCCATCCGCATCATTAGCCGCCGCCTTGCCTTGATCAATCCGAGCCAACGGCACATAACTATTGGACTCGTACAAATACGTCAGCGCTTCCTCACCGCGACGATCGTGATACGTCTCCTGCACCAACCGCATGCCATCCCACAGGAAATCCGTACTCGCGTAACTCCCATTGAGCTTCCGTATCCGCCGCCCGAACGCGTCGTATTCGAAGTGCGTCGTCGCGATGCCCAGCCGGTCCTTCGTCACGACCGACTTCAACTGGTTCCAATCGTCGTATTCAAGAATCAGCTCTTTGGCCGGCCCGTGCCCACTCAGCTTGCGAACCAGCCGCCCATACGAGTCGTACTCGAAGCGCTTGTCCTCGAACATTTTGAGCCGGTTGTGCTCGACAAAGCCGCCCGGGTGATCGCTCGACACCAGGTTGGCCGCCGCGTCCCAGCGAAACACTTCCGACGGTAATCCCGGCCCCACGGCCTGCTCGATACGCCCCGTCGGGTCATACCGATAGCTCGTGGTGCCGTAGCGCTGATCGCGCTTCTGAATCACGTCGCCCGCTGCATCGTATTGCCACTGCTTCGCAAGCAACTCGCCACCCACCGTACCTCGCTGCGCAGCGTGCCGCGCCCGACGCCCCACCGCGTCATACCCGAAGTGACTCGTAAGCTTGCCCTGCGTCCGAAGCACCTCGCGATGCAGATCGTCCCGTTCGATATCCGCCACTGCAGCGCCATCGAAACGAATCTGGTGCACATGCCCCGACCCGTAATGCAGCCAATCGATCGTGCGCTCGCCGGAAATCGTCGTGCTGACGCGATTGCCAAGCTCATCGTAGGTGTGTGCGAGCCAGCCAGTCGGCGTGTACTCCTCGACGACCTCACCGCGCGCGTCGTATTTCAGGCTGACCCGGTTCTTCAGCGACGGCCCACGCGCGGCAAGCGCGTACAACTCCGCCGATGTGATTCGGCCGGCCTTGTCATACAGGTATTCACAACGCTCGTGCGGAGCTTGCTTCGCCGTCAGCTGCCCGATCGCGTCGCGCTCGTATCGCGTCTCGATCTGTCCATCGCGGACAATCGTGCCCTGCCCGCACACGTCGTACTCGTAGGTACGCTTGTGGCCATCGAGCCCGATCTGCGCGGAAACCAGATCGCGCCGGTCATACTGAAAACGGTATGTCTCGCGATTTTCGTTGGTGAGGCTCGCAAGCCTGAAAGCATCGTCGTAACCGAACCGCACCACGCGATCCGCCGCATCCGTGCGAGACAACAGCAACCCACGCGGATCGAGTTCATACCGCGTACTACGCTGATTCGCATCAATGACCTCGACGAGCCGCCCGGCCGCATCGTATCGAAACGTCTGATGTGCACCGTCGGCTGTCCCGATCCCGGTAACGCGCCCCATCGCATCCGTTTCATATACGGTGGCCTGCCCGACCGCATCCGTCACCCGCGCGAGCGCACCACGTGCGTCATACGCGAACCGCGTGACCTTGCCGGAGCAATCGGTATACGACGTCAACTGCGCCCGACCATTCCATTCGAGGAACTTGTACCCGCCACGCGCATCTCGAATCGTATGAACGAGCCCGCGATCGTCCCGGTAATACTCGGTCGCGAAACCCGCCGGGTCGCGCGTCATCGTCAGGTTGCCGCGCTCGTCGTAGCGATAGATCCAGCGCGCATTGGCCGGATCGGTTTCAGCGACGGGCAGATCGTAGTGCCCGTTCCACTCGGTCCGCTCGACCTGCCCGAGCGCATCGATACGCTGCGTCTGCCGCCCGCGCTCGTCATATTCGAAGCGCGTCGTGTTTCCGGCCGGATCGGTCGTACTGACCAATTGCCGCATCGCGTTCCACTCGAGCCGCCACACATGGCCTTCGGCGTCGGTATGACTCGTCGGTTGCCGATCCTCGTTCCACGTCCATTGCGTGACGCGACCGATCTGATCGGTGATCGTCACCGAACGCTGAACGAGATCCGCATCGAACGTGTACGCTTCGCCGTCGTCGGTCCAGTGGCGCACGACACGCGCGTCGCGGCCGACGCCCTGCCACGCATAAAAGCACGTCAAGCCGCCGCGCAACGTGTGCTGCACCATCAGTCCGTGCTCGTACGCGAACCGTCGCCCGACGTGACCGCTGCGATCGGTCACGGCCACCAGTTCGCCGGCGTCGTTGTACGTGTAACACACCAGCGTATCGGGACGTTCGCCGTCCACACCATGCGTGAGTTCGATCGCGGCGATGCGTCGGGGGTGCGACGAATCGTAGACAAGCGTCAACAAACGACCGGCGCTATCACGCAGCAGCCCGGGCCGCACGACGTCATCGGCCGCTTCCTGCTCCACCTCGATCCAGTTGCCGTTGCGATCCTCGAGACGCCACAGCTTGAGCGTCTCGCTGTCCGAATCGCTGCGCGCACGGCCGAAATCGCGATACAGACCGTCGACCGTTTCGACCACATAGTGACCGCCGGCGGTACAGATCAGATAGATGCCTTCAGGCACGCTGAAATGACTCTCACCGGGCGGCACGGCCGGAAATTCGATATCGCGCCCCTGCTCATCCCAATACGTGATCGACGTGACCTCGCCGTGCTCGCGCGCAATCCGCAGCTCGACGCTGATCGGCACGCTCCAGCCGGTGCCGAACAGGCTGTCCGCACGATCGTCATGGCTGCTGTAAAAACGCCGCCACACGATCGGCAGCGGCCCGGGCAATGCGAAGTCGGTGTCGTCCGTGCCGTCGAGAACCTTGCCGCCGGTGATGACGTTGACCGGGTGGCCAGCCGAAGGTCTCGCCAGGCTGCCGAGCCACGTCCCGAACGCGCTCGCCGCGAAATTCATCGCGATACACGGCACCTTGCTCTTCAGGAACTGCCCCCAGCTCATCTTGCCGCGGCCGCAAACCGCCAGCGCAATCCCCAACGCCGCGCCGAGCCAGCCGAGCCGCGTCGCCGACTTGACGTCCCGCACGCGCTGCGTGCCGCCGCCGATGAAAACGTTGTCGGAGCCTTCGGCGATCGTCCCGTCGCAAGTCGTCTTGTCGCCGACGCGCGCCGCCGGCTGGTCGTTGATATAAACGCTCCCCGACCCATCGGCAATCATCTGCGGCCCGGGATGATCCGTGCACGCGACGGTGTCGAGGTCCCCCGGCTGCGCGGCCCGCGCCGCCGGCTTGTCGTTGACGTACACGTTCCCGGAGCCGCTCGCAATCTTGCCCTTGATCTCGGGCGGCGCGATCGAATCGGCCAACGCCTTCGCGCCGTCGTCGATGGCTTCGTTCATGCCGCTCGCTTCCATCAGCGCGCCGGATCCCACCGCGACGCCCACGCCGATCGCAATCACGAGCGGCGTCGCCAGCCCCGCCGTGCCGATTTCGAGCGCGGCGAGGCCGACGAACACCAGCCCCTCCATCGCCTCGGCCACCAACGCGCCGACGACGGCACCGCCGATCACCGACCCGACCGTGCCGGCAAGTTCGCCCCAGAACGACGTGTGCTGGATCGGGTCTTCGAAGCGGGCGGCGGCGAAGTGTTCCGCGCTCACGACGCGTCACCCGGCCCGAGCAGAGTCGGCCGAGCCGCGCGCGGCTGGAAACTGGCGAGCATGCGGTCGGCGATCGCCTGCTGTTCGTCGGTCAGCGGCGCCGCGCTGGTCAGCGTCATCACGAGCACGCGGCCGGCGTCGTCCGACGGGAACATGGTCTGCATCTGATGCCAGAGCCGGCCGTCCCGTTCGTGCGTGGAGTCGATCTGAATGCCCGCGCGCCGGCCGACCACGATCGGCCGGCGCGCCTTCTCGGTGAGCATCCGCGCGTCGCGCGACGCCACTTCCCATTCGCGCGCGACGAATGCGTCGAGATTCTCGCCGTCGCGAAACCGCCCGCGGGCGATCACGAGGTTGAGGCCGCCGGGGCCGACGTTCATCATCAGGATGTTGACGGTGCGGTCGAGCGCCGCGTCCGGCAGTTCGAAGGTGCCTTCGTGGATTGCGTAGTGCATGGCTGGTGTTGTTCGAGTTATTTGTTGAGATCGATGCGCTTGCCGTTGACCATCACGCCGTCGTCGGTCATCAGGATCACGGAACCCTTGTGTTCGAGGCGGATGCCTTCCGGCGCGAGCGAGATCGAGCTGTCCTGCACCTTCAGCAGGATGCCGCGCTCGGCCACGTACATCTGCGTGCCGCCGCCCCCGTCCTTGGCCGGCGTCGTCACCTCGACGACGGTCGCGGTCGTGCTGCGCTTCTCGGCGATCGTCTCGGTCAGGTTGCCCTGCGGAATCTGCTTCTCTTCGCTACCCGTCGCCACCAGCACGGTACGCATCGGGCCCAGCACCTTGTGCGTCTCGTTGTTCTCGACGACGGTGTTCATGTCCTTCTGCGCGTGCATGAAGAACTCCTGCATGCCGTTCGTATCGGTCATGCGGATTTCGTTCGACCCCTGCCCCTTGTGCGTCTGGCTCTTGATCCCCATCGTCTGGCCAGCCGCGCCGTGGTACGGATTACCTTGCTCGCCGTTGAACACGCGACCGACGATCACCGGGTTGTCGGGATCGCCCTGGTTGAACGCGACCAGCACTTCCTGCTTGATCCGCGGAATCGCGGCCGCGCCCCAGCCGTCGCCCGCCCACGGTTGCGACACGCGCACCCACATCGAATCGGAGCCGTCCTTCTTGCCGCGCCGGTCCCACGGAAAGTGCACTTTTACGGCGCTGCCGTTGGTATAGATTTCCTCGCCCTTCGGCCCGACGACGATCGCCGACTGCGTGCCGTGAATCACCGGCTTCGGCGTCGCACGCGGCGCACGGTACGGAATCTTCTTCGGCAGCAGCGCGAAGCTGTTGCGATACGGCAGCTTCGCGCTGTGCTGCGTGTAGTCGTTCACCGCTTCATGACGCACGTGCAGGATCACGTATTCCTGGTTGTTCTCGAGGACGGGATGATTCGCCACCGTGACGGCACCGGCCGTCGTCATGCGCCACGCATAGCCGCCGCCGGTATAGCGATGCGCCTGCGCCTCTTCCGCCTCCATCGCGAAACGCGCGTAGCGGTTGCCGTCGTCGCCATGGTCGTACAGCGACTGGTGCTCGAACCGCTCGGTCGCGTCGAGCCGCGCATGCTTGAGGTTCTGCGGCTCGGCCTCGACCAGCATCAGCGGCGACGACGGATTCTGGTAATTGAAGTCGCGAAACGTGACCTTGCCGACCCCGAAGCGCCGGCCCTCGTGCAACTGGTCGATACCGCTGTCCTCACTCGCCTCGGTCGCGGCGAACGGCACGGTGGCCAGCCCGTCGATCGGACGGAACAGCAGGTTCGTGTCGCCGATCACGAGGAAATGCTTGTCCTTCTCGTAGCGGTGCGTCCAGACCAGCCCCTCCTGCTCCATCAGCCGCGCGCAAAAGTTGTAGTAAGTCTCCTGATACATCACGACGTACTCGAGCGGCTTCTGGCTCGTCCGGATATCGAACACGAAATCGGAAAACCCGTGCTCCTGGAAAATCTCGGTGAGGATGTCCTGCGCGGTCTTGTTCTGGAAGATCCGGCAGTCGGTGGAGCGCGTCAGGAACCAGAACCACGGCACGGCCGTCAGGTGATACTGCGTGACGTTCCCGGGATTGCCGGCGCGGTCGAACGATGCGACGTAGCCGTCGAAGTAGCGGTCGTTGTCGCCGGTGCCGGTTGCGACGATGCGCTCGAGCGTCGACAGGCGCGCCTGCTGGTCGAAACGGATCTTGACCTGCTGGCCGATCAGGTCGTCCGGGCGAAGGTCGCGGCGATGCGACAGCAGGTCGAGGTGAATCTCCGGCAGCCGGTTCACGTACTCGTCGACGACGGCCGCGCTGACCAGCAGCACGTCCGGGCCGAGCGGCGTATCGAGCGTCACGTAGCGATTGAGCTGGGTCAGGCGCGCGGGGTTGGCGGCGCCGTTGATCGCCTCGGCAATCGCGCCGGGCGTCTTGTCCATCAGCGAGAAACCGGTTTGCGCGAGCTGCATCGCGCGCTGGACGGTGTCGACGTGCCCGGCCAGGCCGGCGAGCGGGCCGACGCTTCCGGCAACACTCGACGCGATCGGACCTGCGAGGCCGCCGAGCGCGCTCAGGGAGCCGAGCGCACTGCCGCCCAGACCGTTGGGAATACCCCCGTTCGGAGCGAAACTCATTCTTGTTCCTTGCTTGTGTTCTCAGGTTCTGTCGGCCGGTTCGCCGGGCCGAGGCCTCGATAATGTAGGTCAAAACCCGAGGGCGCGAAAGACGCCTTCGCAAACGTTTTCGTTCTCGCCCCAATAGTCGGGAACTAGATCAAAGGCTGGGTGCCGGGACAAGGCTGCCCGCGCCGAAGCAGCGCACCCGTATGGGCTGAAAACAGCGCGATCTGCACGAAGCTGGTAACCGGAACGTACGGCGCGAAAAACCGGTCCATCACGTGCGCGAACCCGCCCAGGCTGAACCCGGCGAAGCGCTGCTCGTCCACGACCAGCCGCACTTCCAGCCCTTGCACGAACGCCGAGGCCGGCTTGCCGGGCAGCCAGCACCGCACGCGCGCGGTCGACAACGAGACGAGCGCATCGAAGCGCCGGCCGGCATCGACCGAATCCTCCGCCCAACGTGCGCAAAGCCGCCTGAGCTGAGCCAGGCCGCCTTTGTCCAGTCGGATCGCCTGGGGCACGAGAAGCGACAGCAGATCCCACAGCTCCCCGTAGCGGAAGGCCCGCGCCCGGCACCGGGTCGGCCGGTTCAGCAACATGATCGTTCCGACCGGCTCGCCTTCCGCCGGCGCCAGTTCGCCCGCCTGCATCCCGGACAGGTCGCCCTGGGTACAGGAAAGCCGGATCGCCAGATTGCGCTTGCCCGGATCGGCAGGTTGGCCGTCCCGGTCGGTGAGCTGGAGTTCGACGCCGTGGAGCGGCTCTGGCGTCTCGTCCGGGGCCGGCGTCGGTGTCGGCGCTTTGTCCGCCTGTTTGGCGTCGGAGTCGACTGGCTTCCGCTTCGGTGCCCGCCTCGCCTCGTCGCGCAATACCGTCCAGAACAACCCGGGGCGGCCGTCCATGCCGTGCCGTAGGGAATGGAATGGCGCCAGAGCCGATGTCCCCGCGTCGGAAATCTCACGCACGGAGTCGATCGACCAGATGTCCGTGCGCGGCGCACCGGCCTGAGCCAGCGCCTTCACCGGGTAATACGCGCAACCGGCACGCGTCTCGATCGGCGCGGCATCGTCCGGGAACAGGTTGATCACCGGCGTACAGAACAAGCGCACATGGTCCGCCGTCGCGGCGGCCAGACGCTGGGCGCGATGCGAGTCCCGATGCACGCCGGCGATCGCGAGGTGCAGCGCGACGCGACGACCGTCGCCGGCGGCACGCTTGAGCGGCCTCATGTCGACGTCGACAAAGTCGAAACGCTCCGGCGCGGCGCAGTACGTCATCAGCAGGTGAAACGGCCCGAGGGTGTCGTCGGGTGGCGCGGCGAGCAGCGCATCGGCCGGCTCGACGCCGACGGCCGTGATCGCCACGCCCGGCAGGCGCTTCCAGCGACCGGAATCGCCCACTTCGGCGAAACTTCGTACGGCAAGCAGCAGCGCGGCGTCTGCGAGTGCCGCGACAACCTCGCGCGTGCCGGTGAAGTGCAGGCGCAGCCTGTCCGGCACGATCGCAAACGTGGCCTCCGATGCAGTCAGCTCGAACGTGACGCTCAGGAAGCCGGTCGTTTCGGCGGGCAACGCTGCATCTCGCGGTGCGATCGCCGACGTCGTGTAACGCACGGCCGCGACGGTCAACGGCACGATCGTGACGTCATCTGTCATCCGAAATACTTCGCGGCCGGCCGGCGCGATCAATCGGTCACCGCGGGGGATGACGCGAGGTGCGGTCTGCTTGTCGGTCTGGTCGCCACGAAATTGCGCGATCGCGCAGGAAGGAAACGGGCGCAGGAACGTGCCGTGCAGCGATTCGAGCAGGCTGTGTGAAAACGCAGGCACGTCATCCTCGAGACGGATGTCGTGCGACGCCGCCAGCAACGCGAACGACTGCAACAAGCGTTCGACGTGCGGGTCGTCCGAATGCTCGCCAGTGATCGCAAGGCGCGCGGCGATCTTGGGAAAACGCTGCGCGAACGTCTGCATCGAACGGCGCAGCAGCGCAAGCTCACGTTCGAAATGCCGAAGCAGGTCGTTGGGTTCGAGGGCCATACACGTTCCGGTAGCCGCTGCACTCGCCACTTGGCCATGCAGCGTTCAAAAAAGGCGGAACGATTTTATTCAGGCAGTCGAAAACTTCGTTTCAGATTTTCCGGGCAGCGTCCAGTCACGCGTGTCCGTTTCGTGCCGCCGATCCGGCCCGGATGCCGTGATCATCAAGGTTCGCCGCTCGCGAATGGACGTTCGTGCTTCGGCACGGCAATGGTGACAAACCGTTACAGCCGAACGCATCGACGCGCTTCAATGTCTGCGCATTTCGCATGCAGTGCGGCCAGGCTGCGTGTCGGCAGGCGGAGACTTCCAATCGCTGTGTGCGACTGTGCGATGCGCTCACCGCGGCGATACGACAATCGCTGCCCTCCGATTCTGCGCCCGCCCGGCCGGTGTCCGGTTATCCCCCACCGGATCGCTCTTCCCTTTCCCGACCACCGCGATCTGCTTGCCGTCCAGCCCCACATCCACCAGCTCGATCGCCACCACCTCCGCCCGCCGCCGGGACAACTCGAGATCGTAAGCCGTCTCGCCTTCGTCGTCCGAGTACCCATAAACCCGCACACCATTGATGCCGGCCGACTTCAACGTCCTTCCGATTCGCTCGACAACCCGCCTGACGACCGGCTTGAGGTTGTACCGATCGAAATCAAACAGGATCGGCCCCGTCGACCCGAACTCGAACCCCTGCTCGGTCTCCTGAAACCCGGCCGACTTCAGCGCCGTGACCTGCGTCTGAGTGAGCCCACGATGAAGCGGCGGCGTCTTGCACCCGCCGAGCAGCAGGCACAGCAGCACCGCGCTCGCGACGCACATCCTCCCCATGCTCACAGATAACGCGTTTTTCATCACAGTCCCCTTCGCATGCGCCCGCATCGCGTGCGCTTCTTATCCCGCCGCCGCGGCCTCGCCCGCAGCGCGAAACGATAGACTTCAAACCCGCCCGGCTACGCCTTCCGCCAACTGCCACGACCCCGGCCGCGCACGCTTGGCGCGGTACATCGCGGCGTCCGCCGCGCGCAGCAAGCCGCTCGCGTCGGACGCATGGTCGGGATACAGCGCAACGCCGGCACTCATCATGGTGGCCACCATGCGTCCGACGGGCAACTCGATCGACGACACCATGCCGGACAAGATCTGGTCGGCGATCTGGCACACGCTGTCCGTGTCGCGCACACCCGTCAGCATCACCGCGAATTCATCGCCGCCCAGGCGAGCGACGAGATCGGTTTCACGCACCTGCGCGCGCAACCGTGCCGCGATGCCGACCAGCACCGCATCGCCGGCATCGTGGCCAAGGCAGTCGTTGATTTCCTTGAAGCGGTCGCAGTCGAGATACAGGATGGCGACACGCTGCCCCGTCACCACGGCGTCGCAGAATGCCAGCGACAGACGCGACTCGAACTGCATACGGTTGGGCAAACCCGTGAGCGCATCGTGCGTCGCCTTGTATTCGAGCGACGCGTTCTCGTCGCGCAGCGTGTTCTGCCAGTCCTCGAGTTCATCGAGCAGCGCATTGAAGTCGTCGCCGAGCTGGTTCAGTTCGGCGATCGCCACGGGCTCGACGCGCCGCGCGAACGCACGCTCGCGCCGCACGGCGTGCGCGACGGCGGCGAGCGCGCGCAGCGGCGCGACGATGTTGCGCAGAAGACGCTTCGAGCTGATGTAAGCGCCGAACACGCTGACGACGAGACAGCCGAGAATGCCGCCGATGCCGCCGAGCAGGAAGCCGAAGAACTGATGCCCACGGCCACGCACGATCACCTGACCGACGACGATGCCGTCGTGCATCACCGGTACGGTCACGGCCCCCGGCAACGCAAGATCGGCGACGACGCGCTCGAGCCCGGCGATCCGGCCGCCGGCAGGCAGCTTCCAGGTCGCGAACAACTGCCCCTTGTTGTCCGTGACCACCACCTGCGCGACGTCCTCGTCGCTGGCGATCGTCGCGATCGCTTCGCTCGCCGCGGCACGGTCGCCGAACACGAGCGCCGCCTCGACCGTGTAACCGAGCGAGCGGGCCAGCAGGTTCAGGTTGTTGCCGGCATACGCACGCAACGCGATCACGGCGACGACGATCAGCGACACGGCGGCCATCGTCACCGCGACGAATGCCAGGCGCAGGTGCGCGCGGCGCAACACGCTTTGCAGCGTCGGGCGCGGCACGCGTGAGGATGCAATGGGGGGCGCGGAACGTGTCATGGCGTCAGCGTCCGCCGCGCGAGGTTGAGCACGTTCGGATGCACGCGCACGCCACTGCGCGCGACGGCGTCGAGATTGATGTCGAACGTCACGTGCTCGCCTTCGACCGTCAGACAGAACATGCTGCCCGCGGTGCACGAGGGATCGTGTTCGGCGATGGTCAGCACCGGATGGCCGGCGAGCGCGGTTCTCACCCGCATTCGCTCGTCGTTGCCGAGCGCGCCGAGATACACGACGTCGCAGGCGATGCCGAGCGAGGGATCGTCGAAGCGGACGCGCTGCACGTCGAGCACGGTCGAGCCGGCCTGCATCGTGTCGGTGAGGTCGCCCGCGTAGTCGGGCCTGCCCGTCACGCACAGGTGCAGGCGCACGGGCGTCGTCGGCCAGCGCGTGAAACTGACGATGCCGAGCACGACCTGGCGTACGTTGGAGTCGTGTGACGAAAAGGCGGGACCCGTCGGGCCGGCGGGCGTCGCGGTGGCTGAGACGTGCATCGTGTCGACCGGCTCGTCCCTGTCGGCAAGCGATCCGGCGAGGACGGAAGGGACAACGCTCAGAACGCAAACGATTGCGATGAATGCGTGGCGCAACGAGGCGACTCGGCCCGACCGGCCGGACGCCGTCCGCGCGGCGATTGCCGCCGCGCCCGCTGGCGTCGATGCGGCCGCATGATTCGCGGCCGTCGCGCACACACTCGCATCCATGATGGAAACATCGGTTGCAGTCGTTCCCGGCCCTGCCTCCTGCCTGCCATGCGCGCGCGCAGGTACCGTGTCACGCACATGATTGCTTCCATCTTAGGTAAAAATTCGCAACCCGAACCAGTGGGATACTCCCGCCAAATCGCAATCGGAAAATAGGGCGAATCGGTGCGATGCGCGACGATGCGAGCGAACGTGTTTGCCGACGACGATCGGGCCGCGCCTTCGAAAATTGATCAGTGGATTGAGCGTGCGGGCGCGTCAACCTTCATACATTCGTCCCGGCTTCGACGGATCTTCATCCGCCGCCCGACGCGCATCTTCTGCCAGAAGCGGTCACGTCATTTTTTTCCGTCACGATCGCCGTGCGAGCGACACCGCCGGCCACGAATCGATATCGACGAAAATACCGGTGCGTGAATCCTGCCGCCACACGCCGGCATGCGGGAATCGGCCTGCACATTGGAGCGCCATGAAAGTCGAAAACTCGGAACTCGAAGCCTTCGTCGCCGTTGCGGAACTCGGCACGTTCCATCGCGCGGCGGAAAAGCTGCACCTCACACAGCCGGGGCTGTCGCGCCGCATCCAGAAGCTCGAACAGACGCTCGGCGTCGAGTTGTTCCAGCGCACCACGCGCAGCGTGACGCTCACGGGCGTCGGCCGCCAGTTCCTGCCGATGGCGCGCGAGCAGATCGCGCAGCTCGGGATGATGCTGTCGTCGATCCAGGAGATCGCGCAAAAGCGCTACGGCAAGGTGCGGCTCGCGTCGATCCCGACGGTCGTCGCACAGGCGCTGCCCGACGTGCTGCGCCACTATGCGGCCAGGTATCCGCAGGTCGCCGTGCAGATTCTCGACGGCAATCACGACTTCGTGCTGTCGCAGGTGCGCGCGGGGATCGCCGAGTTCGGCGTGAGCCTGCACCCCGGCGACGACGACGATCTGGTGTTCGAACCGCTCTTCACCGACCGCTACGTGCTCGCGACCCACGAGGACGATCCGCTGGCGCGCGCGGACGCCGTCACGCTCGGCGAACTGCGGCACGCGAAGCTGATCATCGGCGGCCGCGACAGCGGCAATCGTCTGCTGCTCGAAATGCTGATGGGCCAGGAGGCGGTGCGAACCCGCTGGTTCTACGAGGTCGAGCACATCTCGTGCGTCGCCGCGCTGGTGGCGGCCGGCGTCGGCAGCGCGATCCTGCCCGAAAGCGCGCTGCGTGCGTACGGCTCGCCGGCGGTGCGCGCGGTGCCGATCGCGAGCCCGACGATCGACCGCACGGTCGGCATCGTACGGCATCGCACCATCTCGATGTCGAGCTTCGCGAGCGATCTTCTTGCGCTGGTGAAGGCCGCGTTCGCGTAGCGCGGCGGGCGCGGCGTCACTCGCATTGATGCCGGTTTCGCATGAATCGCGAGCCGAACGGCATTGGACGCCTGAAAAATGGCTGGTGACGATGGTGGCGAACATGAACGACGGACACGGGCAGCACGCGGGTCCGGGCAGATTCCGGAGGAGCCATCATGCATTTCGACGTGATCCTGCGCCGCGGCGAGCTGATCGACGGTACGGGGGCCGCGCGCTTCGAGGCCGATCTCGGCGTGACGGGCGAGCGCATCGCCGCGATCGGCGACCTGGGCGGCGCGACGGCGGCACACACGCTCGACGCGAGCGGCCTGGTCGTCGCGCCGGGCTTCATCGACAGCCACACGCACGACGACGCGTTCGTGCTGACCGATCCCGACGTCGAACCGAAGGTCGCGCAAGGCGTCACGACGGTGATCGCCGGCAACTGCGGGATCAGTCTCGCCCCGCTGCTCGCCGAACGCGACGTGCCGCAGCCGCTCGACCTGCTGGGTGCCTGGCAGTCGTTTCGCTTTCCGTCGTTTCGCGCATATCTCGACGCGCTCGACGCAACGCCCGCCGCCGTGAACACGGCGGCCCTGCTCGGCCATTCGACGCTGCGCGTGCGGCACATGGCCGATCTCGATCGAGCGGCTAGCGCGGCGGAGATCGCGGCGATGGCGGCCGACGTGCGCGAAGCGATGACGGCCGGCGCGTTCGGCGTCTCGTCGGGCACCTTCTACCCGCCCGCGGCAGCGGCGACGACCGACGAGCTGATCGACGTGTGCGCGCCGCTGCGCGAGACGGGCGGCGTGTTCGCGACGCACCTGCGCGACGAAACCGACGCGATCATCGCGTCGCTCGACGAAGCGTTCTCGATCGGACGCGCGCTCGACGTGCGCGTCGTGCTGTCGCATCACAAGGTGGCCGGCAAGGCCAACCACGGCCGCTCGGTCGAAACGCTCGCGCATATCGACGCGCAGCGCGCACGGCAACCGCTGTGCATCGACTGCCATCCGTATCCCGCCACGTCGACGATGCTGCGCGCGGATCGCATCCGCCAGTCGTCGCACGTGATCCTGGCCTGGTCGAAGCCGCATCCCGAGCTCGCGGGCCGCGACTTCCGCGAACTGCTGCCGCTGTTCGGCGACTCCGTCGACGCCGCGATCGACGCGCTGCGCCCCGCCGGCGCGATCTACTTCGTGATGGACGAGGCGGACGTGGAACGCATCATGCGCCACGAACTGACGATGATCGGCTCCGACGGCCTGCCCAACGACACGCGCCCGCACCCGCGGCTGTGGGGCACGTTCCCGCGCGTGCTCGGCGAATTCTCGCGCGAGCGAGGCCTGTTCCCGCTCGAAACCGCCGTGCGCAAGATGACGGGCCTCACGGCCGAGCAATTCGGCATCGCGGCGCGCGGGCGGCTCGCGGTCGGTCATTACGCGGATCTCGTCGTGTTCGATCCCGCCCGCGTGATCGACCGTGCGACGTTCGCGAGCCCGACGCTCCGCCCTGAAGGCATCGAGCACGTGTTCGTCAACGGGTGTGCCGTGCTCGAACACGGCCGGCACACCGGCGCGCGCCCCGGCCGGGCGCTGCGCCGTGGACGCTAGCGTCGGCCGATCGATGGCACGCCTGTCCGTCGTCGCGAAGGTCGCCGCCCGCGCGGCCGTCGCCCCGGAATCAACCTGCACGGAGTCACCATGACGAATTCCAACGGCATCCCCACGCCGCGCGGCATGCAACCCGGCGCGGCCCCGCACGCGGACACCGCCGCGCCCGGCCTCGACGCGCTGTACGCGCGCCTGAGCCGGCGCATCATTCCGCTGATCCTGGTCTGCTATTTCTTCGGTTATCTCGACCGCGTCAACGTCGGCTTCGCGAAGCTGCAGATGGTGACGGACCTGCACCTCACGGACGCCGCCTACGGCGTCGGCGCAGGGTTGTTCTTCGTCGGCTACCTGCTGCTGCAGGTGCCGGCCGGCTGGCTCGTGCGGCGGATCGGCGTGAAGCGCTGCCTCGCCGGCTCGATGCTGACGTGGGGCGTCGTGTCGGTCGCGACGCTGGCGACCCGCGACACCGCGAGCTTCTATGCGCTGCGCTTCCTGCTCGGCGTGACCGAGGCCAGCTTCTTTCCGGCCGTGATCGCGTACTTCAGCGTGTGGTTTCCGTCGCACCGGCTCGCGAAGGTCATGGCCTTCCTGTTTCTCGCGATGCCGCTGGGCGTGGTCGTCGGCGGCCCGCTGTCGGGCTGGATCATGGACGCGACGCATGGCGGCCTCGGGCTGCGCGGCTGGCAGTGGATGTTCCTGATCGAAGGGCTGCCGGCGATCGTGCTCGGCCTGTACCTGCTCGCACGCGTGACGGAGCGGATCGACGACGCGACCTGGCTGACCGACGCGGAGAAACGGATGATTCGCGCGGAGATGGCGCAGGAAGCCGCCGGCAAGCGCACGAAGCTCGGCGCCGCGCTGCGCGAGCCGACGCTGTGGCTGCTGTTCGCGACGTCGTTCCTCTACAACGTCGGCAACTACGGGCTGGTGTTCTGGATGCCGACGATGATCAAGGCGCTCGGTTCGCTGAGCAATCTCGGCGTCGGCCTCGTCAGCGCGATCCCTTATCTGGTCGCATCGGTCGCGATGGTCGCGAACGCGCAGCACTCGGTGCGCACCGGTGAACGCCGCTGGCATACGGCGCTGCCCGTCGCGATCGGCGGCGTCGCGCTGCTCGCGAGCCTCGGCATGCGCGCCCATCCGGTGCTCGCCGTCATGTGCCTGACCATCGGCGTGGCCGGCATCATGAGCACGCTCGCGATGTTCTGGAGCCTGCCGTCGCGGATTCTCGCCGGTGAAGCGGCCGCGGGCGGCGCCGGGCTCGTCAACATCGGCGCGGCCGTCGCCGGGTTCGTCGGCCCGACGCTGATGGGCTACGCGACCGGATTGACGGGCAGCACCGAACTCGGCGTCGCGCTGCTCGCCTTCACGCTGTTCGCCGCCGCCGCGCTGATCCTGTCGATTCCGCGCCGGCTGATGGTACGCACGTGAACCCGGTGCCTTCGATGCGCAACGCGCTAGCGCTGGCGGCCGGGATTCGTGCGGGACGCGTGAGTGCTGTGTCGCTCGTGCAAACCGTGCTCGCCGATATCGCCGCGCGCGACGGCGCGATCCATGCCTGCGCCCGCACCTTCGACGAACGGGCGCTGCGCGACGCGCTGCGGATCGATCGGCTCGTGCGTGACGGACGCGATCCCGGGCCGCTGGCAGGCGTGCCGTTTCTCGTGAAGTGGAATATCGACGTGGCGGGCTACACGACGGTCGCCGGCTCGCCGGCGCGCGCCGCGTTGCCGCCCGCCGTCGCCGATGCCGCGATGGTCGCGCGACTGTGCGCGGCCGGCGCGGTACCGATCGGCGCGACGCACATGGACGAACTCGCGTGCGGTGCCACCGGCGTGAATCCGCACTATGGCGCCGTGCGCCTGCCAGCGGATCCGGCGCGCATGACGGGCGGTTCGTCGAGCGGCTCGGCCGCTGCCGTCGCGGCCGGCTACGTGCCGCTCGCGCTCGGCAGCGATACCAACGGCTCGATCCGCGCACCGGCGGCACTATGCGGCGTATGGGGGTTTCGCCCGAGCGACGGGCGGCTGTCGACGGTCGGTTGCCTCCCCTATGCCGAATCGCTCGACACCGTCGGCGGCTTCGCGAACGATATCGACGACCTGGCCGCGCTGTATCACACGCTGTGCGATGCGCATGCAGCGCCCTCGCAACCGACTCGCGATCCGGCCGCGCCGCTTCGCGTCGCCGTGCTGACGGGTGATTTCGAACGACATGCCGATGCGGATGCGCAACGCGCGGTGCGGCGTGCGGCGGCGTGTCTGGATGCGGGGGAAGCGGTGCCGGTCGACAGCGCCGAAGTCGCACGCGTGCGGGAAGCCGCGATCACGATCTCGAACGTAGAGCTGGCCCGCAACCATCGCGGGTTGCTCGACGCGCCGGCGGCGCACGTCTCAGAACGCCTGCGGTCGCGCATCGCAACCGGCCTCGCCACGTCCGACGCCGCCCACCGGGAAGCGCTTGCCTGCCGTGCCGCGTGGCGCGCGCGCGTCGAAGCGCTGTTCGCGCGCTACGATGTGCTGCTCGCGGCCGCGACGCCCTATGCCGCGCCGCGCTTGACCGACGCGACCGTCGATGTCAACGGCGTCGCGCTTGAACCTGCGAAGACGCTCGGCTTGCTCACTCAGCCGATTTCGTTTGCGGGGCTGCCGGTCGTCAGCGCACCGTGCTTCGTGCGGGGTGAATTGCCGGTGGGCGTGCAGTTGATCGGCGCGCCGCAACGCGACGCGGTTTGCTTCGACGCCGCGCGGCAATTCGCGGCTAAGTGGCGCGGGCTGCACCGTTAGCGCCCCCTCTTGGTGACCCGCGCCGCCGCGAGTATGCTTGTCGTTCGAGCCTCTCCAATCTGGGCGCGCGCACCGCACTGCGATCCGGCGCCCCACTAACCGCCAATCACCACCGATGGACTTCGACGTAATCGTTCTGGGCGCGGGCATCGTCGGCGTCTCCGCCGCGCTGCACCTGCAGGATCGCGGCCGCAAGGTCGCCCTCGTCGACCGCGGCGCGCCCGGCGAAGGCACGAGCTTCGGCAACGCGGGGCTGATCGAACGCTCGTCGGTCGAGCCGTATCCGTTCCCGCGCAGCCCGTTCACGCTGATGCGCTACGCGCTGAACCGCTCCACCGATCTCTACTGGCACAGCACGTCGCTGCCCGCGTTCGCGCCGTGGCTCGCGCGTTTCTGGTGGGAATCGGCGCCGCTGCGTCACGCGGCGGCCTCGCGCGACATGCTGCCGCTGATCGAGCGCTGCATCGTCGAGCACGACGCGTTGATCGCGCGCGCCGGCGCCACCGAGCTGATCCGCGCGAGCGGCTGGATGGAAGCGTTCCGCACGCCGGCCGCGTTCGAACGCGCCGTCACCGATGCGGGACTCACCGCGCGCCGCCACGGGCTCGGCATCACGCCGCTCGATGCCGCGACACTGCGCGCGCAGGAACCGAGCCTCGCGCCCGGGTTCTGCGGCGCGCTGCACTGGCTCGATCCGAAAAGCGTCGTCGATCCGTCCGCGCTCGTCAAAACCTACGCGCAACTCTTCGTGCAAGGCGGCGGCACGCTGCTCACCGGCGATGCGGCGAGCCTCGACGCGCTGTCGCCCGGCTGGCAGGTCACGACGGACGACGGCAAGATCGCCGCGCCGGCCGTGGTCGTCGCGCTCGGCCCGTGGTCGGACACGGTGTTCGGCAAGTTCGGCTACAAGATTCCGCTGCGCGAGAAGCGCGGCTATCACATGCACTACGCGCCGTCCGAACGCGGCGCGCCGTCGGCGCCGATCGTCGATCGCGAATACGGCTACGTGATCGCGCCGATGCGGCGCGGCTTGCGGCTGACCACCGGCGTCGAGATCGCCCGGCGCGGCCTGCCGCCGACCGGCGTACAGCTCGAGCGCGCGGAACGCGTCGCGCGCCCGGTGTTCGGCTTCGGCGAACGGCTCGACCCGCAGCCGTGGCTCGGCTTCCGGCCGTGCACGCCCGACATGCGGCCGGTGATCGGCCCCGCGCCCGCGCATCGCGGGCTGTGGTTCTCGTTCGGGCACAACCATCACGGGCTCACGCTCGGCCCCGTCTCCGGCCGCCTGCTGGCCGAGATGATGACGGGCGAAGCGCCGTTCACCGACCCGACGCCCTACCGCGCCGACCGCTTCTGATTGCGCTCGCCCGCGCTCAGTCGAGCGCGCGGCCGAAGATCCGGATCACCTCGTCGAGATGCTCGGCCATCGCACGGCGCGCGGCCTCCGGGTCGCGCGCACGGATCGCGTCGAGGATCGCGCGGTGTTCGAGCTCCGAGCGGTGCGGCATGTCGTTGGGCATGTACAGCGACTGCAGCCGCTGGAACATCAGGTCGTACTTGTGCGCGAGCAGCTGCTTGATCATCAGCGCATACGCGGGGTTGTCGCTCGCTTCCGCGATACGGATATGGAACAGCCGGTCGCCCGGATGCGTGAGCGAGCCGCTGCGGTTGTCTTCCTGGTTGCGCAGGAACGCCGCGTGAATCCCTTCGATCTGCGCGTCCGAACCATGCTTCGCGGCGAGCGACGCGGCTTCCGGCTCGATCAGCCGGCGCGCCTGCAGCAGCGCGAACGGCGGGATTTCGGTATCGAGGTCGAGCGCGATGCCGAGCTCGGGATCGATCTCGACGACCGGGAACGGCGCAACCTTCGTATCGGGCCGCGGCTCCGGCGCGGCCGCCGCCTCGGGTTGGCGCACCTTCACGCCGTCGCCGACACGCACGCTGACGAGCCCGCTGACTTCGAGCGCGATCAGCGCCTCGCGCACCGACGTGCGCGACACGCCGAACTGCTCGGCCAGTTCGCGCTCGGGCGGCAGGTAGCTGCCCGGCGGGAAGTCGCCGGACTCGATCATCGCGCTGAGCTTGTCGGCGATCTGCTGGTAGAGGCGGCGGTTCTGAATCGGCTGGATGGACATACGTTGATACAGGTAAGCGATTGCATTGCGGACGGTCTGACGAATGGCGCACGCGCGTCGGGCCGTTCGCGCCTATTTTATATGCGGGGCTTCGAATCGCCCGGCAGCGCATAGCAACGCGCGGCCGTGCCGCCCCACAACGCGTCGCGCTCGGCCGCCGACAACCGCGCTTCGGCCCAGCGCTCGACCAGCGACGCCACTTCGTCATACGACGCCGCAAGCAGGCACACGGGCCAGTCCGACCCGAACATCAGCCGCTGCGGGCCGAACGCGTCGAGCGCCGCGTCGAGGCATTGCTCGATGTGCCGGATGTCCTGCCCGCGCAGGCCGCGCCGCCAGTCCGTCTCGGTCACGAGCCCCGACAGCTTGCACACGACGTGCGGCAACGCGCCCAGCTCGCGCAACCCGGCACGCCAGCGGGCGAGCGCAGCGCCATCGCGGTGGAATTCGGCGAGCGGCGGCTTGCCGGCATGATCGAGCACGAGCCAGTGCGCATCGTGCCGCGCGCAGAACGCGCGCACGTCGGGCAACTGGCGCTCGAACACGAGCACGTCGTACACATAGCCGCTCGCCTGCAGCCACGCGACACCGCGATTGAACGCGGGATCCGCGACGAACGCGCCGACGTCGGCTTCGTCCTGCACCTGGTGACGAAAGCCGCGCAGCTTCGGGCTGCGCCATTCGGCGATGCGCTCGGCGAGTTCCGGCGCACCGAGATCCTCCCAGCCGACCACCGCCGCGATGTGCGCGTCGTGGCGGGCGAGATCGAGCAGGAACGCCGTCTCGTCGCGCCCGGCGCGCGCCTGCACCGCGATCGACGCACCGAGCGCCTGCGCATGCATCTGCGGCCATAGCGCGTCGGGCAGGTAGTCGCGGGCGAGCACATCCATGCCGGGGCCGATCCACGGATAGTCGGCCGCGCGGTAACGCCAGAAGTGCTGGTGGGAATCGATACGCACTGCGCCCATGGTGTCCTCGTGATTCACCGTTGCCCGCCGCGTCACGTCGCGCTCAGTCGTACAGCACCGCCGTGATTTTCGGGTCGTCGATATTGGTCTTGTCGTACCAGTAGAAACCGGTATCGATGACCTTCGGCAGCTTCTCGCCCTTGGTCGCCTTCACGGCCGCCTCGACCGTCTTGTAGCCGATCCCGACCGGGTTCTGCGTGATCGCGCCGGCCATCAGCCCGCTGCGGATCGCGTCCTTCTGCTGCTTGCCCGAATCGTAGCCGATGATCACGACCTTGCGCTTCATCTCGCGCACGCCGTTCACCACGCCGATCGCCGAGCCTTCGTTCGTGCCGAACAAGCCCTTGAGCTTCGGATACGCCTGCAGGATCGACTTGGTCACTTCGGTGGACTTCAGCTGATCGCCCTCGCCATACTGCACGGTCACGACCTGCACCTTCGGGTGCGCGGACTTCATCCGTTCGAGAAAGCCGTCGCGGCGGTCGATGCCCGTGCGGCTCGTCTGGTCGTGCGCGACCACGGCCACCTCGCCTTCGTCGCCGATCAGCGCGGCGAGCTTGTCGGCGGCGAGCGCGGCGGCGGCCTTGTTGTTGGTCGCGGCGGTCGTCACCGGGATGTCGCTGTCGACGCCCGAGTCGAACGCGATCACCGGAATCTTCTCGGCCTGCGCCTTCTTCAGGAGCGGCAGCGCGGCCTTGCTGTCGAGTGCCGCGAAGCCGAGCGCGGCCGGCTTCTTCGCGATCGCGGCGGACAGCATGTCGATCTGCTTGTCGACCATCGCCTCGGTTTCGGGGCCTTCGAACGTCACCTTCACCTTGTAGTCCTTCGCGGCCTGCATCGCGCCCGCCTTCACGGCCTGCCAGAACTGATGCTGGAAGCCCTTCGAGATCAGCGGGATGTAGGATTCCTGCGCCTGCGCGCCGGCCGTCACGCCGACGGCGAACGTCAGCCCGACGATCGCGTTCAACACCTTGCTCCTGATCACTTCGCGTCTCCTTGGTTGGTATCGACTGGGATGCCGGCGCGGCCGGCGGTGAAGCGCATGTGTGTTCGTGTTCGGGTTCGTGCGTGCATGCGTCAGCGGCGGCGCCGGCGCAGGATGTCCACGTAGACGGCGAGGATGATGATCACGCCCGTCACGACCGTCTGCCATTCCTGCGCGACCGACATGATGCGCAGTCCGTTGGTCAGCACGCTCATGATGAACGCGCCGATGATGGTGCCGACGATGCTGCCCGCGCCGCCCGACAGCGACGTGCCGCCGATCACGACGGCCGCGATCGCGTCGAGCTCGTAGCCCTGCCCGAGCGCGGGCTGCGCGGAATTCAGCCGCGACGCGATCAGGAGTCCTGCGATCCCGCACACCGCGCCGCTGAACGTGTAGACGGCGATCTTCCACGCATCGACATTCACGCCGGACAGCCGCAGCGCTTCCTCGTTGCTGCCGAGCGCGAACGTGTAGCGGCCGAAGATCGTCCGGTTCAGCACGATCGACGCGCCGACCGCGACGAGGAACAGGATCAGCACCGCGTTCGGGATCGGCAGCGCGGGAATCAGGCTGCCGATCAGCGAATCCTGCGCGATCGACGTGAAGCCCGGCGTGTCGTTGAAGTAGATCGGCCGCGTGCCCGAGATCACGAGCGACAGCCCCTTGAGCAGCATCATCATGCCGAGCGTCGCGATGAACGGCGGCACCTTCATCTTCGCGATCACGAAGCCCGACACGCTGCCCGACAGCGCGCCGAACAACAACGCGGCCAGGATCCCGAGCGGCAGCGGCATGCCCCACTTCGTCAGCACGACGCCGGCCATCACCGCGCAGAAGGTCATCAGCGTGCCGACCGACAGGTCGATGCCCGACGTGATGATCACGTAGGTGCACGCGACGGCCAGCACACCGTTCACGGCGGTGGCCTGCAGGATCGTCACGAGGTTGTCGACTTCGAGGAAGTTCGGCGACGCGAAGCTGAAGAACACGATCAGCAGCACGAGGCTCGCGAACGCGAGCAGCTTCTGCCGCGCGGCCGGGTTGAAGAAGCGGGCACGGAGGCCCGCTGCGCCGGCCGGCGTGTCGCCGGTGGCAAGAGGCGGAACGGGATGCGTATCGTTGGACATGATCGGGTAAGCGTCGGAATCAGGACAATACGGTCGACTCGCGCTGCGTCGCGAGCTGCATGATCTTTTCCTGCGTGGCGTCGGCCGCGCGCAATTCGCCGGTCACGCGCCCTTCGCACATCACGAGGATCCGGTGGCTCATGCGCAGCACCTCGGGCAACTCCGACGAGATCATCACGATCGCCTTGCCGTCGGCGGCGAGCGCGTCGAGCAGCTTGTAGATCTCGCTTTTCGCGCCGACATCGATGCCGCGGGTCGGCTCGTCGAAGAACAGGATGTCGCAGTCGCGCAGCAGCCACTTCGCGATCACGATCTTCTGCTGGTTGCCGCCCGACAGGAGCCGCGCCGGCTGCGCGACGGACGGCGTGCGGATCGCGAGCTGCCGCACGTACGACTGCGCGGTGTCGCGCATCCCGCGCGCATCGAGGAACAGGCCGCGGCGCACGAAACGCCGCATGCTCGACAGCGCGATGTTGTTCTGCACGTCCATCCCGACCGCGAGCCCGAAGTGCTTGCGGTCCTCCGAGAGATAACCGATCCCGTGCCTGACCGCGTCGGCCGGCGTGCGGATCGTCACGGTCTTGCCGTGCACGCGGATCTCGCCCGCGTCGACCGGGTCCGCGCCGAACACCGCGCGCGCGACCTCGGTGCGGCCCGCGCCCATCAGCCCAGCGAAGCCGAGGATCTCGCCGCGCCGCAACGTGAAGCCGACGTCGCGGATCGCACGGCCGCGCGACAGCCCGCGCACCTCGAGCGCGACCGCGTTGGCCGACGTATCGGGCGGCGTGCGGAACGTCGCATCGAGCTGGCGGCCGACCATCATCGCGATGATCGCTTCCATCGACGTATCCGCCATCGGCACGGTCGCAACGTACTTGCCGTCGCGCATCACCGTCACGCGATCGGCGATCTGGCGCAGCTCGTCCATCTTGTGCGAGATGTAGACGATGCCGACGCCGTGCGCGCGCAGGTCGCCGATGATGCGGAACAGCTCGGCGATTTCCGCGTTGTTCAGCGCGGCGGTCGGTTCATCCATGATCAGCACGCGCGACTCGAACGACAGCGCCTTCGCGATCTCGACCATCTGCTGCTTCGCGACCGTCAGCCGGCCGACCGGCGTGCGCGGATCGAGATCGAGCCGCATCCGCGCGAAGATCGCGGCGGCGTCGCGGTTCAGCCTGTCCTCGTCGACGAACATGCCGAAGCGGCCGCGCGGCTCGCGGCCGATGAAGATGTTCTGCGCGACGCTCAGGTGGTTCATCAGGTTCAGTTCCTGATGGATGATGCCGATCCCGAGCGCCTGCGCGGCCCGCGGATCGTCGATGTCCACCGCGCGGCCGTCGATCCGGATCTCGCCTTCGTCCTTCTGATAGACGCCGGCGAGAATCTTCATCAGCGTCGACTTGCCCGCGCCGTTCTCGCCCATCAGCGCATGCACTTCGCCGGCGCGCAGGTCGAAGCGGCAATCGTCGAGCGCCAACACGCCCGGAAAGCGCTTGCTGACGCCGGTCAGCTCGATCAGCGCCGCGGGCGCGAGGGTCGTCGGGTTCGGATCGGGTTGCATGGCTCGCCGCCCTCAGCCGATCGCGCGATCGAGATGCGTGTAGCCGCCATCGACGAACAGCCACTGGCCCGTCGTGTGCGACGCGCGCGCCGACAGCAGGAACACGGCCGTGTCGGCAATCTCGTCGGCGGTCGTGAAGCGCTTGCCGAGCGGCACCTTGCCGGCGATTTCCGCGAGCTTCGCTTCCGGGTCGTCGAAACCGGCGATCCAGTTCTGGTAAAGCGGCGTCATCACCTCGGCCGGGATCACCGCGTTCACGCGCACGCCGTCGTCGCGCAGTGCGACCGCCCATTCGCGCGTGAGCGCGAGCTGCGCGCCCTTCGATGCGCAATAGCCGCTCGTGTTGCCCTGGCCGGTGACCGCCGTCTTCGACGAGATGTTGACGATCGCGCCGCGCGTCGCCTTCAGGTGCGGCACGCAGTAATGCGCCATCACGTAGTAGTGGATCAGGTTGCGTTCGAGCGATGCGACGAACGCGTCGCGCCCGGCATCGAGCCCGACGCCGTCGTTGATTCCGGCGTTGTTGACGAGGCCGTCGATGCGGCCGAAGCGCGCGACGGTCTGCGCGACTGCGTCGCGGCACTGTGCGTCGTCCTGCAGCTCGACGGACACGCACGCGGCGCGCGGCTGCTTCTGCGCGAGTGCGCGCCAGAAACCGTCATCCGGCGTGTGGCGCGCGAACACGACCGGAATCGCGCCTTCGCCGGCAAGCCGCATCGAGATCGCGGCGCCGATGCCCGACGCGCCGCCGGTCACGATCACGACCTTGTCTTGCAGATTCAAATCCACTTCGCGTCTCCGTCGTTCATGTTGTCGCCGCGCGCAGGCCATGCGCGGGTCATCGTGCGCCGTCGTGCTGCGTGCTTCAGCCGCGGAACCGGTACTGCTCGAGCGATGCCGGCTTCATCTCGATCGAAAAGCCGGGTGCCGTCGGCGGCATGTACGCCGCGCCGCGCACGACACAGGGCTCGACGAAATGCTCGTGCAGGTGATCGACGTATTCGGTCACGCGCCCTTCCTTCGTGCCGGCAATGCACACGTAGTCGATCATCGACAGATGCTGCACGTATTCGCACAGCCCGACGCCGCCCGCATGCGGACACACCGGCAGCCCGTATTTCGCGGCCAGCAGCATCACCGCGAGAATCTCGTTCACGCCGCCGAGCCGGCACGCGTCGATCTGCACGACGTCGATCGCGCCGCGCGCGATGAACTGCTTGAACATCACGCGGTTCTGGCACATCTCGCCGGTCGCGACCTGCACCGGAGCGATCGCCTCGCGGATCTTGCGATGCCCTTCGACGTCGTCGGGGCTCGTCGGCTCCTCGATGAACCACGGTTTCGCGAACGCCAGCTCGCGCACCCAGTCGATCGCCTCGTCGACTTCCCACACCTGGTTCGCGTCGATCATCAGCTTGCGGTCCGGGCCGATCACCTCGCGTGCGATCGTCACGCGGCGGATGTCGTCCTCCAGGTTCGCGCCGACCTTCAGCTTCACGTAATCGAAACCCGCGTCCACCGCTTCATGGCACAACCGGCGCAGCTTGTCGTCGCTGTAGCCGAGCCAGCCGGCCGACGTCGTGTAGCACGGGTAGCCTTCGCGCTCGAGCGTCGCGATCCGCGCGGCCTTGCCCGGCGCCTGCCGGCGCAGCAGGTCGAGCGCTTCGTCCGGCGTCAGGCAGTCGGTCAGGTAGCGGAAGTCGATCGCGCGCACGATCTCCTCGGGGCTCATGTCGGCGACGAGCCGCCACAGCGGTTTGCCGACCGCCTTCGCCCACAGGTCCCACACCGCGTTGACGACCGCGCCCGTCGCCAGATGAATCGCGCCCTTGTCAGGGCCGATCCAGCGCAACTGGCTGTCCGAGGTCACGTGCCGCCAGAAGCGGCCCATGTCCTCGCGGATCCAGTCGAGGTCGAGGCCGACGACGAGGTGACGCATCGCGTCGATCGCCGCGCAGCAGATTTCGTTGCCGCGCCCGATGGTGAACGTGAGCCCGTGGCCTTCGAGCCCGTCGCGGTCGGTTTCGAGCACGACGTACGCGGCCGAATAATCGGGGTCCGGATTCATCGCATCGGAACCGTCGAGCTGGCGCGAGGTCGGGAAGCGCACGTCGAGGACGCGCATCGATCGAATGATAGGCATGGCGAACCGTCCGGGAAAGGGTTTCAGGCCTGCACGGTGCGCTGGCGCTGCTCGCCGAGCCCGTCGATGCCGAGCGTGATCACCTGCCCGGCGCGCAGATAGACGGGCGGCTTCTGCCCGAGGCCCACGCCCGGCGGCGTGCCGGTCGAGATCACGTCGCCCGGCTGCAGGCTCATGAAGCGGCTCAGGTAGCTGATCAGGTGCGGCACACGGAACACCATCGTCGCGGTCGTGCCGTTCTGGTAGCGGTGGCCGTCCACGTCCAGCCACAGCCGCAGCGCGTGCGGATCGGGCACTTCGTCGGCCGTCACGAGCCACGGGCCGAGCGGGCCGAACGTGTCGTTGCCCTTGCCCTTGTCCCACGTGCCGCCGCGTTCGAGCTGGTACTCGCGCTCCGACACGTCGTTCACCACGCAGTAGCCGGCGACGTGCGACAGCGCGTCGGCTTCGTCGATATAGCGGCCGCCCCGGCCGATCACGACGCCCAGCTCGACTTCCCAGTCGGTCTTCTCCGAGCCGCGCGGGATCTCGACGTCGTCGTTCGGCCCCGAGATCGCGCTCGTCCACTTGCCGAACACGACCGGCTCCTTCGGGACGTCCATCCCCGATTCTGCCGCGTGGTCGGAATAGTTGAGCCCGATGCAGATGAACTTGCCGACGCGGCCGACGCACGCGCCGAGCCGCGGCGTGCCTTCGACGAGCGGCAGCGACGCCGGGTCGAGCTCGCGCAGCCGCACGAGCGACGCGGGTGCGAGCGCGTCGCCGGCGACGTCGTCGATCACGCCCGACAGGTCGCGGATCCTGCCCTGCGCATCGAGCAAGCCCGGCTTTTCATGGTGTTTGTCGCCAAATCTCAGCAGTTTCATGTGGTGTGGGCGGAAATGGAAAGTGAGTGGAAAGGCGCGGTCGGCTGGACGCGGTCAGTTCGACCAGCCGCCATCGATCAGGTGAATCGCGCCGGTCGTGAACGACGCTTCGTCGGACGCGAGATACAGCGCGAGCGCGGCCACTTCGTCCGCGGTGCCGATACGGCCCATCGGCTGACGCGCGACGAACGCCTGGCGCACGGTATCGGTCGACACCTGGCGCGTGCGCGCCTGCTCGGCGATCCGCTGCTCCAGCGACGGCGACTCGATCGTGCCCGGGCAGATCGCGTTGCAGCGGATGCGCTGCTCGACGAAATCGGCGGCCACCGACTTGGTCAGGCCGATCACGGCCGCCTTGGTCGTGCCGTAGACGAAGCGGTTCGGCACGCCCTTCACGCTCGACGCGGCCGACGCCATGTTGACGATCGACGCGCCGCCTGCTGCCAGCATCGCCGGCAGCAGCGCGCGGATCAGCCGGTACATCGACGTGACGTTCAGGTTCAGCGAGAACGCCCACGCGGCGTCGTCGCAGTCGAGGATCGAGCCGTGGTGAACGAAGCCCGCGCAGTTGAACAGCACGTCGAACGCGCGCTCCTGCGCGGCGAGTGCGGCAATGTCACCCGCGTCGGTCACGTCGAGCCGCCGCGTGGCCAGCCGGCCGCCCGCGCGTTCGGCGTCGGCCGCGAGTTGCGCGAGCGCGGCTTCGTTGATGTCGGTCGCCAGCACGTCGGCACCCTCGCTTGCGAACCGCAGCGCGGTCGCGCGGCCGATACCCTGCCCGGCCGCCGTCACCAGTGCGCGCTTGCCCTGCAATCTCATGAGCACCTCTCCCGAAGAAGCCGGCCGGGCCGGCTGATTGGCACAAAGGACTAAAGGTCCAACCAATCGTAGGAACAGATTCCGGATTTGTCACGTTCGCGTGATTCAGTATTTTCCCGAGCGGGAGAATCGGGCGGGAGGCGCTGCGGCGGGCTTCGATTACCGTATTTTTCAGGTTCCGCCGATCGGCCGCGTATCGCGCAAAGCCAATACCGGTGGGCGTTTTCGCGATATCCGGGCGCCGGGATCGCGCCGTCGGCACCGCGAAACTGACAAAAAAGTCATCTTCCCGTCAGGGTGTCAACGGCAGGCGCGCGCGATCATGGTGTTGCCGGACCGCGCTTCCCCGGACACCGCCCCCCGCCCGTCGCCGATCCCTGACGGGCGTCTCCGTCCCCCGCGGTGTCCACGTGACTGAGCGAGCAGACACGGGGGCGCGGGCCGATTTTCCGCCCCGGGCGTACACGCCCGGGGCGCTTTTGTCGTTGGCTTTTTCACGAAAATGCGCGTCGATTGTTTCTGATTCGGCAAAAGGTAATTTGAGCCAGACAGGATGTTTTTTCCGGTCACAGACGCTTACATTTAGCGCACCACTCATGGAAACCGCTACGGATTCGCCCTCGGGTAGTGACATCCACTGCCACGGCCGAAACCGCACGAGCTTTAGGAAACGGCAAATGAAGGCCTCCAAATCCCTGCCTGTGCTCGATCCCGCCGACGTCCACGTCGAAATTCTGGAACGCTCCGATACGCTGCTCGTCGTCCGCTGGGTCGAACCCGGCCGCTGTCACTACGGCGAACAGCGCTGGCGCCGCCGCTTCGCGCAGCGCACCGGCACCTGCGCGCTGTCGCGCCAGGTCATCCAGCGCGGCGACGAAGTGTTCCGCCCGGCCGAGCGCCCGGCACCCGCGAACGCGGCGGCGATGATCTCCGCCGCCGAAGTGCTCGCGCTGGCCGGCAGCCGGTAACGCCCGCCGGCCACCGCGTGCCGGGGCCCGCCGCCTGATGCGCTGGCGCGCCCTAGAACCGCCGGTCTAATTCCCCCGCTTGTCTGCCCCGCCTGCGCGGACTATCGTTACACCACTCAATGTAACGATTGCGCGTCGTGGCGCACCCGGCCACGCCGATGGAGGCAGACATGCATGCATGGAGCGCGCGCCACGTCCCGGCGCAAGGCGGCAAGGTCGCGGTCGTGACCGGCGCCAACAGCGGCCTCGGCTGGCACATCGCGGAAACGCTGGCCGCCAAGGGCGCGACGGTCGTGATGGGCTGCCGCGATGCCACGCGCGCCGCGCAGGCCGCCGCTGCGATTCACCGGCTCCATCCCGCCGCACGGGTCGAAGTCGATGCGCTCGACCTCGCCGATCTCGCGTCGATCCAGCGCTTCGCCGCCGGTGTCGCCGACCGCCACGGCCGCGTCGACATCCTCTGCAACAACGCCGGCGTGATGTTCTTGCCGCTGCGGCACACGCACGACGGCTTCGAGATGCAGTTCGGCACCAACCACCTCGGCCATTTCGCGCTGACCGGCCATCTGCTGCCCGCGCTGCGCGCCGCCCGGCGCGCGCGCGTCGTGACGATGTCGAGCGGCTTCAACCGCGGCGGCCGGATCCGGGTCGACGACCTGCGCGCCGAGCACCGTTACAACCGTTATCTCGCCTACTGCGACAGCAAACTCGCGAACCTGGTGTTCGCGCTCGAGTTGCAGCGCCGCTTCCAGCGCGCGGGGTTCGCGGGAATCAGCGTCGCCGCGCATCCCGGCTACGCGGCAACCAACCTGCAGTTCGCGGGCCCCGCGATGGACAGTTCGCCCACGCGCGCCGCGCTGATGCGCGCGGCGAACCGTTATCTCGCGCAACCGGCCGAGCAGGGTGCGTTGCCCGCGATTCATGCGGCGACGTCGCCCGACCTCGCCGGCGGCGCGTACCTCGGGCCGTCCGGCTGGCTCGAGTCGCGCGGCCTGCCGGCACCGGCGAGCGTGCCGCGCGCGACACGCGACGTGGCCCTCGCGGCTCTGCTGTGGGAGGCTTCCGAAGCCGCGACGGGCGTGCGTTTCCTGAGTTCGGGCGCGCCCGCCGGCCGGCCGCCCGCCAAGCCGTTCGACGCGGCCGCCGAGGCGCGCTGAATCCTGCGTGCGTCGCCTCAACAGTCTTCATACTTATTACGCTTACAGAAACGAAAGCAGGATGAAAGCCTGATCCGGCGTCCCACTGTTACCGCCCTGGAAACAATCTATCGTCAAAACCAGCGTTTACCCTGAACGACCCGGTGACTAAGATTTAGTCAATCGCTGCAGACATGGTGTCGCACGCGAACCGAATAAAACACCGGAGGTCATCATGAAATCGCTCGTTTCCGCAGTTGTTGCCGCTGTCGCCCTGTCCGCTTCGTTCGGCGCTTTCGCACAAAGCACCGTGACCCGCGCGCAAGTCCGCAACGAACTGGTTCAACTCGAACAAGCCGGCTACAAGCCGGGCGTGTCGAGCCCGTACTACCCGAACGACATCCAGTCGGCGGAAGCGCGTGTTCATGGTGCCGACGCCAGCGGCTACGGCGCGCAACCGGCTCCGGTCGTCCACTCGGGCGCCCCGGCTGCCGCAGCGTCGTCGAACGCACGCGACTCGGTCTTCTTCGGCCAGTAAGCCGACGCGCCCCCGGCGGGCGCACAGCGCATCGCGCGATGAAGAAGCTGTACCCGGACGAGCCCCTCATGCGGGCTCGTCCTTTTTTTGTGAAACGCATACCTCCGCCGCCCGGCAGCGGGTGGCTTCGCCCGGGCGCCTTGCGTCCGGGCGCTTTTTCCCCGGCGAGGTATGCGTAACGAAGTCGAATGCGGAAGCCGAATGCGGCAGTCGAATGCGCCGATCAGCGCCCGGCGGCAGCCGCGGGCAGCGCACGCGACAGCACACGCCAGCGCGACAGCAGTTCGTCGCGATCGACGTAGCAGCCCTGCAGATGCCGGCGGCCCGTCGACGGATCGAACTCGGTGCGCGCATGCAGCACGCGCCGATTGTCGAACGCCCACATGTCGCCCGCCCGCAGCCGGCGCTGCACGCGGAAACGCGGCTCGCGCGCGAGCGCGAGAAACCGCCGGTACGCGCGGTAGACGGCCGCGACGGCGCCGGCCGGCGCATCGAGCGGCCCGCGCAGGAAGTTCGCGACGCGCACCTCGGTCACGTTGCCGCGCGCATCGAGTCCGATCACCGGCGCCGAACAGCGGTAGTCGCTGTTCGCACTCTTGTTCCAGAACTCGAACGGTGTCGACGCAAGTTGCGTGAAATCGTCCGGATATTCGCGCCGCAGCGCATCCGCGAGCGCGAAGCCGTCGAGAAACACGCTGTCTCCGCCCGTTGCGTCGTTCGCGAGGCAGTGCAGGAACTGCACGCCCGGCTGCAATTCACGCGTCGGCAGGTCAGTGTGCGGCGGCAGGTTCAGCGACGTATAGGCATTGCTGTCCGGCCGCGGCTTCGATTCGACATCGAACAGCACACCGAAATTGCTTTCGCGGATCAGGCCGACACGCCGCGCGATCCGGTCGACCCGGCCTGGTTCGGCCGGCACGCCCTCGACGAGCGTCAGCCCCGTGCGCTGCAACGCAGCGAGCCAGGCGAGCAACGCGCCGTCGTCCTCCATCACGTCACGCCACGCGAACACGCCGATCGCCGTCGCATCGTCGCCGGTCCACACGTGCCGCCCGTGCGCGGCCTGGCGTTCCGCGCGGGACGCATCGTCGTAAGCATGCGCGCGCAACCATCCCGGCGACCAGGCGCTGCGATGCCCGTCGTTCCACTCGACGTGCAGCGCGCCGTCGGTTTCGACATGCACGACGAGCGCCGACAGATCCTCGCGCGCATCGGCGATCTCGAATACCTGTTCGCGCGTGAGCGCATGCACGCACGCGGAGCACGCGCAGTTGTCGCGCAACCAGTCGAAGTGAAACGGCGATCGTCGCGTGTCGCTCCACTCGACGTTCACCGCACCCTCGCCGATCGTCGCCGCCGCAATGGCCGCGTCGGCGGAAAAGGTCCGCCAGTCCTCGATACGGTGTTGCGCTGCCTGCATCGTTGCCTCCCGGAAAACGCCCGCTACGCGTGTGGTGCGAGCAGAAACCCGCCGATCATCCGGTGCATCCGCGCCGCCTGCGGGCTCGTTCCGAGCGCGCGCCAGCAGCCGTGCACCAGCCCCTCTCCCATCCAGTAACGCGCGGCGCCGCCGGCCGCGAGAATGTGTTCGACATACACGCGCGCATCGTCGCGCAGCGGATCGTGTTCCGCGCCGATCGCGAGCACGGGCGGCAGCCCGTCGAAACGCGCCGCCGCGAGCGGCACCGAAGCGCGCAGCAGCGGATCGTCATCGCCCGGCGCATCGTCGCCTTCACTGCCCCAGTACGACGCGCGATAGCGATGGACGTCGTCGAGCGTCAGCATCGGCGCGTGTGCCTCGGTTTCGCGCGCCGGCGATTGCGGTTCGAAGCCGAGCATCGGATAGACGAGCGCGATCCCGTCGATGCCGCCTTCGCCCGCATCGCGCAGCGCGGTCGCGACGGCGGCCGCGAGGTTGCCGCCGGCACTGTCGCCGGCGAGCGTCAGCGGTCGCGCGCACGCGTCGAACGGCCAGCGCGCTGCGTCGCGCGCGGCGCGCGTGACGGCCAGGCAATCGTCGAGCGCGGCCGGCGCGCGATACTCGGGTGCGAGCCGGTAATCGACCGCGATCACGGCAAGCCCCGTGTCGGCCGCCAGTTGCGCGGTGATCAATGCATGACTGTCGAGCGAGCCGACGACGAAGCCGCCGCCATGAAAGAACAGCACGGTGCCGCGCGGCTCGCCCTGCGCGGGCGCGTAGCGCCGCAGCGCGATCGCGTGTCCGTCCGCCGCATGCCACACCGCATCGTGCCGGACGATTCCGGCCGGCAGTTCGGCGGGCGTCCACGCGGCCGCGAAGCGATCGTAGACGCGGCGTTGCTCGTCCGGCGAGCGCGCCGCCGCGTCGGCCGGATACCATGCGTCGACGGCCGCGACGAACGCCGCGATTTCCGGTTCGAGCATCGAGTGCGCTCCGCGGTCCAGGGTTGAAGGTCGACGCTAGCGGCGCGGCGGCAGTCCGATCACGCGGCCCGCATACGCAGGGGCCGCGCAATCGCGCTGCAACGCATGCAGTTCGGCCACGCGCGCGGCGACGTCGTCGTCGAACGGCGCCGATTTCGCGCCGTCGCGCGTGTCGACGTGCAGCAGCATCTGCTCGCTCGCCGACACCGCGCCGTCGTGCCCGTCGGCGAACAGTTCGAGATACAGGTGCAGCCGCTTCGCGTCGTGCGCGAGCACCCGCGCATCGACGCGCACGCGCGTGCCCTCCTTGATCTCCTGCAGATAGTTCACGTGCGCTTCGAGCGTGTAGACCGAGCGGCCCCGCTCGCGACGCGCGGCGTCGTCGAGACCGATGCGGTCCAGCAACGCATCGGTCGCGAAGCTGAAGATCAGCAGATAGAACGCGTCGCGCAGATGGCCGTTGTAGTCGACCCATTCGGGCCGCACGACGTCGCGGTAGATCGTCAGCGGGGTATCGCCTGTCATGTTCGTTCAGTCCTCGAATCGCATGCCGTGCCGCGCCTTCACCGCGGCGATCGCCTTCAGCACCTCGGTGATGCACTCGTCGCGATAGCGTTCGAGTTCCTTGATGCTGCGCGTGCCCTGCTGCTCGCTCGTGCCTTCGACGACGCTGTCGATCAGCGCATCGGTCAGCTTCGGCGCGACCAGCTTCGTCCATGGCAGTTCGAGCGCGGGGCCGAACTGCTGCATGAAGTGTCGCATGCCCGCGTCGCCGCCGGCCAGCGTGTAGGTCAGGAACGTGCCCATGAACGACCAGCGGATGCCCGCGCCGAAGCGGATCGCATCGTCGATCTCGCCGGTCGTCGCGACGCCCTCGTTGACGAGATGCAGCGCCTCGCGCCACAGCGCTTCGAGCAGCCGGTCCGCGATGAAGCCCGGCACTTCCTTGCGCACGTGCAGCGGCCGCATGCCGAGCTTGCGATAGATCTCCATCGCCGCCTCGACCGCTTCCGGCGAAGTGCGCGCGCCGCCGAGCACCTCGACGAGCGGCAGCAGATAGACCGGATTGAATGGATGACCGACCACGCAGCGCTCCGGATGCGTCGCCCGCGCATAGAAGTCGGTCGGCAGCAGCCCCGACGTCGACGATGCGATGATCGCGTCCGGCTTCGCCGCGCGGCTGATCTGTTCGTGCAGCTCGAGCTTCAGCGCCTCGCGCTCGGGTGCGCTTTCCTGGATGAAGTCCGCGTCGGCGACGCAGGCCTCGATCGTCGACTCGAAGCGCAGCCGCGCGGGATCGGCGCCCGGCGCGAGGCCGACGCGCTCGAGCGCGGGCCATGCATTCGCGACGCTCGCGCGCAAGCGCGCTTCCGCGTCCGGCGCGGGGTCCCACACGACCACGTCCAGACCGTGCGCGAGCGCACGGCAAATCCATCCGCTGCCGATCACGCCGGTGCCGATCGCGGCGAACGTCTTGATGTCGGTCTTCACTGCCATGTCAACACATCCTTCAAATCGAGGAGAATCGGACGGCGGCGCACCCGTGCGCGCCGCCCCATTGAATCGGAATCAGCGTTGAAACTCACGCGAACTCGGCCACCGCGCGGCGTTCGAGCAGGCGCTCGCCACGCGCCGGCAGGCCGAGCTTGCGACGCCCTTCGGCCGGCGTCAGCACGCGGCCGCCGAGCCGTTCGACGATTTCCCGCGCACGCTCGACGAGCGTGCCGTTGGTCGCGTGCACGCCGCGATCGAGCCAGATGTTGTCTTCGAGGCCCACGCGCACGTGGCCGCCGAGCAGCATCGCCTGCGCGACCATCGGCATCTGCATGCGGCCGATCCCGAAGCCGGCCCAGTGCGCGCCCGGCGGCAGGTTGTCGACCATCGCCTTCATCGTGCCGGTGTCGGCCGGCGCGCCCCACGGAATGCCGAGGCACAGCTGGAACAGCGGCGGATCGTCAAGGAGTCCTTCCTTCAGCAATTGCTTCGCGAACCACAGATGGCCCGTATCGAAGATTTCCAGTTCCGGCTTCACGCCGAGTTCCTGGATGCGCTTGGCGCCGGCGCGCAGTTGCGCGGGCGTCGACACGTAGATGTAGTCGCCGTCGCCGAAATTCAGCGTGCCGCAGTCGAGCGTGCAGATTTCCGGCAGCAGTTCCTCGACGTGCGCGAGACGCGTGAGGCCGCCGACGAGATCGGTGCCCTTGCCGAAGCGCATCGGGTCTTCGCCCGGGCCGATCTCGAGATCGCCGCCCATGCCGGCCGTCAGGTTGATGATCACGTCGACGTCCGCCGAGCGAATCCGGTCGACCACTTCGCGGTACAGGTTCGGGTCGCGGCTGCCGCGGCCCGTCTGCGGATCGCGCACGTGGCAGTGCGCCACCGTCGCGCCGGCCTTCGCGGCCTCGATCGCGGCGGCCGCGATCTCCTTCGGCGTGACCGGAATCGCCGGATGTTTGCCGACCGTATCGCCCGCGCCGGTGACCGCGCAGGTGATGATGACTTCGTGGTTCATGCTGAGTGCCCTCGTTTGCTTCGGTTCGTGTCGATCGATTTCCGTCGTACTGCAGATGATTTTTCGCTGCGCGCCGCACGCTCGCGGCGCGCGCGGGCCGTTACAGGCCGAGATAGGCCTTCACGGCAGGCAGGCCGTCCTTGCCGTCGAACGTCTTGACGCCGGCGAGCCAGGCGTCGAGCACCTGCGGATTCTTCTTCAGGTATGCCTTCGCGGCGTCGGCCGGCTTCGTCTTGTTCATCACCGACTGCATCAGCTGGTTCTCCAGCTGCGTCGTGAAGCGCAGGTTCTCGACGAGCTTGCCCGCGTTCGGGCAGCGCGAGATGAAGTCGGGCGCCGTCAGCGTGTACACGCGCGCTTCGCCGTAGTTCGGGCCGAACGCCGCATCGCCGCCGGACAGGTAGTTCATGCTGATCTGGATGTTCATCGGATGCGGTTCCCAGCCGAGAAACACGACCCACTTCTTGTCGCGGATCGCGCGCTCGACCGTCACGAGCATCCCCGCCTCGCTCGATTCGACCAGCTTGAAGCCGCCGAGGCCGTACTGGTTCGTGTCGATCATCTTCTGGATCGTCGCGTTCGCGCTGCTGCCCGGCTCGATCCCGTAGATCTTGCCGTCGAGCTCCGCGCGGTGCTTCGCGATGTCCTCGAAGGTCTTCAGGCCGGCCTGGTATTCGTAGCTCGGCACCGCGAGCGTCGCCTTCGCGCCCGACAGGTTCGGCGGTTCGACCACGTTGATCGACTTGCTGTCGAGGAACGGCTGGAGCTGCTTCTGCTGCACCGGCCACCAGTAGCCGAGCGAGATGTCCAGCTGCTTGCTCTTCAGGCCGGCGAACGAGATCGGCACCGAGGCGATCGTCGTCGTCGGCTTGTAGCCGAGCCCTTCGAACACCGTCGACGCGAGCGCCGTGGTGGACGTGATGTCGGTCCAGCCGATATCCGCGAAGCGTACGTTGCGGCAAGTCGCGGCATCCGTTTCGGCCTGCGCCGCGGTCGCGAACGCGCCGGTCGCCAGCACGGCCGCGACGAACGCGGCGATCTTTGTCGACTTCATGGTTTCTCCCCTTCGGTTGGACCGATGTCCTGCGGATTCGCGGAGTGCGTCCCGGCCTGCATCGTGGGAGTAAAAGTAACGAGCCATATTCACCGCAAGACGACCGCGGGCGACCTGTTCTTGACTATTTGCGACTATGAGTGGAAACCACTATGCGCGGGCAGCGGCTTGTATGGCGGGGGTTTGGGGCGAATTTTGATGAGGAGGGGTTTGTCCGGATGCGGCGTCACGAGATGCCGTACGCGACAACCAGACGGGGTCAGTCAGGTCCGTGCGGCCGCAAGCGCGTTGGCGAATTGCTCGACGGCGCCGTCGAAGCGCGCCGCGCCGACGTCGAACACCCAGCGGCGCAGCGCGGGGGGCGCGGCAAGACCCAGCTCCGCGACCCGATACCCGGTGTCGATCGCGGCCAGCACGGCCTTCACCATGGCTTGGGGCATGCCTTCGGTGGCGGCGGTCGTCAGCCCGCCGTCGAGTATGCTCGGCGCAAAGGCTGCGCTTTCGACACCCTGCTGGATCGCCGTCCGCGCGGCCGTGGCGACGGCATCCGCGGTTCTTTCGATCGTCCAGCTTGCCGGATCGCCGAGCCCGACCAGCAACAAGGCACGCGCCGCGATGCCCGCGGGCGGACGGCTGATCCACAGCGTTTCCATCGGCGCGGCCCGAAAACGGCCCTCGCGCCGCAAGCCGGTGAGTGCCCCCGACAGTGCGAGATCGAGATGGCGTAACCCGCCGGTCGGGCCATCGCCCGTCGCCTCGCGGGCAAACATGCAGCCACAGGAGAGGTCGACCTGCGCGCCTACGCCATCCCATGCGGCGACCTCGAAGGCCACCTCCCGCCAACGACCGATATTTTGTCGAAGAACCAAATCGTCTCTCCCGCAAGATTGGAACAGGGTCCGGAGCGCAGCGCGCGCCCCGGCGTCCGGCGTTGCCCCTCTTCATCCGCCTGCCCGGGCTTGCGCCGGCGCACGAGCAACCCGTCTTCCGCGTACGCCGGTATCTGGGTTGCGCTTATTGCCTGGCGGCAAGACCAAACGCATAGAGCTTGTGACTCGTGCCGTCGTACGGCAGACCAAGTACCTTGGTGTGGTAGCCCGCCCCCCAGTACACCGACCCGTCGACGATGGCAGCGCCCGACACCACCGCGCCGTTGTTCTCGTAGCTCCACTTGATCTCGCCCGTCGCCGCATCGAGCGCATACATGCTCGCGCCCGTCCCGGCCAACGAGCCGGCATAGACGACACCGTTTGCGGCCGACATCGCCACCGTGTCCATCTTGCCCTGCGGGTCGGCCGTGCGCCACAGCACCTTGCCGGTGGCGGCGTCGACCGCCGCCCAGATGCCGCCCTTGGTCGTCTTCTGGCCGTTCGGACCGTTGTCGACGTCGATCGATTTGCCGTCCAGGTTGCCGATCGAAACGTAGATGCGCTTGCCGTCGGCGGCCGTCCCCCACAGCATGCCGCCCAGCAGGCTGCCCGGGCCGACCTGCGTCTGCCAGACCACCTTGCCGGTCTTGGGATCGAGCGCCCAGTACACGCCGCTCTTCGCGCCTGCGCCCACCAACGTCCTCTCCTTCCCGTTGATGGTCGCCTTGAACAGGTTGGGCCCCGAGCCGAAATCGTAGTCCGGGCCGTCGTCGTGGTCGTAGTTGGTCGACATGTCGGCCGCCAACGTACGGGTATGCCAGACGATCCTGCCGGTCTTCAGGTCGAGCGCGACAAAGCTGTCGATCATGTTGGCAGGCGTATCGGGTTTGCAGTTCTTCTGGGTCGGGTAACGGCAGTGACCCGGCGGAACCGAGAAGTTGTTGCCCGTGGTCACGTAGAGCAGGCCGGTCTCATGATCGACCGCAGCCGTGTTGCCCCACACCGAGCCGCCGGTATATCCCTTCGGCACCATATAGGTCTTCCACAGCATCTTGCCGGTCCTGGCGTCGAGGGCGACCACCGCGCCGCGATAGGTCGGCTTGTCCTTGAGCGCCTCGGCACGCGACGAGAGGCCGACGTACACCACGCCGCGATCGACGATCGGCGACTGGGTAATGATCGCGGTCGGATCCGAATCCACCTTGGTCCGCCACAGCGGCGCGCCATCGTCTGCCTTCGCTGCCAGCACGAACGCGCCGGTCGGGTTGTTCGCAACCTGGGTGCCCTGCCCGAAGATCAGCGTGCCTTCCCAGTAGGCCGGGCTGGTGCGCGACGCATCGTTGTCGATGCCGCTGTATTCGGTGATCTTCTTCTTCCACTTCACCTTGCCGCTGGCGGCATCGACCGCCCACAGCGAGCCGCCGAAGTCCGGCACATACACGGTGCCGTTGGCGACGGTCGGCGTGGCCGCCACGTTGCCGTCGGTATCCAGCGTCCAGCGCGGCGCAAGCTGCGAGACGTTGTCGACGCCGATGACGCGCTCGTCCGGCGCGGTACGCGTATTGTCGACACCCTGCCCGGCAAAGACCCAGTCTGCCGCCGCACCCGGGCCGCTTGCGATCATGCCGAACAGGGCAAGCGTTCCGATCATGGCCGGCGTACGCCGGCGCCACGAGGCAAGTCCGAGATGCTGCTTGTTGGATGTTTTCATGACATCACCTTACCGAGAGAAGAGTGACTGATGACCGGCCGAACCGAAACGGCCGCGGTGAGGAAAACTGGCGCGCCGGGGCGACAGGAAGCGACCGGCACGCCTGGCGATACCCAACCTGCGCGTGCTTTCAAAAGCGGGGAAAAGGTCGACATGGCCGGGATGAATCATTTGACGCAGCGTGAATATCAATACCCAAAGTTCGGTTGCGAAGCGCAAAACATAGGAACACTACATGAAAACTACTACGTGCACAGATGAAACATGCGCGCCCGTGACGACGCGCGAACCCTGAAACCGATGCACCGGCGGATCCCCCGCTCAGAACGTATGCATCATCCCCACATACGCGCCCGTCTGCGACTCGCCCGTCATCGGGCTCGTGCCCGAT